>JAFLSG010000004.1 GCA_022511065.1 Prevotella sp. | reverse complement strand
AGAAACTCGGATATATCAACTCCGAACATTCAAAAGTAAAAGGCGAGTGGCAATTGTTAAAATAAACTTCTTATGAAAAGTCCCAATAGCCATCAAATGATTAACTTTGCAGACGAGATATTTTTGAGGAAGGAGAACTTGATGAGAACACGACTATTTCCAAAATGGAAATTGTCGCAAATCGAGGATTCGTTTTAGATGGCGAACGGCAGAAGCAAAATAAGGTGGTGTTTGGAAAAGATAGTATCGTAAGCAAAAACGCAAATTTTCTTGTAAAATATTTGTTTGTTTCGGGGAAAAGTGATAATTTTGCAACCGAATTCCAAAAAAGGATAAGACAATGACAAAGTTGAACGGTTACTATTACTTCTATTTTTACTTTACAGGGAACTGTGAGGCGGGAAGTTGCGTGTAAATTTCAACTTATGACTGAATAAAGAAAAAAACGAGGTCCCGCTTCACAGACGTGAGAGCGGGATTTGTTTTGGTAAAGGACAAAATAAAAGATAAAATATAGAAGATGAAGAGAATCGCAATACAAGGTCTGGTCGGGTCGTTCCACGACATCGCGGCGCATCTGTACTTCGAGGGTGAGCAGATACAGCTGAACTGCTGCTCCACGTTTGAGCAGGTGTTCGACAGCATCAGGCAAGACCCGACGACCATCGGGATGCTCGCCATCGAGAATACGATTGCGGGCAGTCTGCTGCACAACTACGAACTGCTACGGGATTCGGGCACGACCATCGTCGGCGAGCATAAGCTGCATATCTCGCATTGCATCTGCTGTCTGCCGGAGGATGACTGGGACACCATCACTGAGGTACACTCCCATCCCGTGGCGCTGATGCAGTGCCGTAGTTTCTTGGACAGCCATGCAGGGCTGAAGGCGGTGGAGGCCGAGGACACGGCAGGCAGCGCGAAGATGATAGCCGAGGGCAACTGCCGGGGATGGGCTGCCATCTGCCATGCAGAGGCTGCCAAGTATTATGGATTGAAGGTGCTCGAAAACCATATCGAGGACAACAAGCACAACTACACGCGCTTCCTCGTGGTGAGCAATCCCAACAAGGCCGACCTGCTCCGCTCGCTGACAAGCACCAACAAGTCGAGCATCGTCTTTTCCCTGCCGCACGAGGAAGGCTCGCTGTCTCATGTACTCGCCATTCTCTCTTTCTACAAGATAAATCTGACGAAGATTCAGTCGCTGCCGATTATCGGGCGCGAATGGGAATACCTCTTTTATGTGGATGTGATGTACGACGACCTGACTCGTTATCGTCAGTCGATAGATGCGATTACCCCCCTGACAAGGGATTTGAAAATATTAGGAGAATACGAAGATGGAAAACAGACCAACTGACATACGGCCCGCCGAGCGCCTCAGTCTCGTGAGTGAATATTACTTCAGTCGCAAGCTGAAAGAGGTGGCGCAGTTGAACGCTGAGGGTAAGGATATCATCAGCCTCGCCATTGGCAGCCCCGACATGCCTCCCTCGCCGCAGACGGTGGAGAAACTTTGCGAGGTGGCTCACCGCCCCGATGCCCACGGCTATCAGCCCACGATGGGTACGCCGGAGTTGCGCGAGGCGATGGCGGACTTTTACAATCGGTGGTACGGCGTGACGCTCGACCCCAAGACGGAGATTCAGCCGCTCATCGGCAGCAAGGAGGGTATCCTCCACGTGACACTCGCATTCGTGAATCCCGGCGAGGAGGTGCTTGTGCCCAATCCCGGTTATCCAACCTACACCTCGTTGAGCAAGCTGCTTGGTGCGAAGGTGGTGAATTACAACCTGCGGGAAGACAACGGTTGGCAGCCCGACTTTGACGAGTTGGAGAAGATGGACCTATCGAAAGTGAGACTGATGTGGACGAACTATCCCAATATGCCGACTGGCGGAAATGCCCGGCGGGAGACTTACGAGCGGTTGGTTCGTTTTGCAAAAGAGCATCATATCGTCGTGGTAAACGACAATCCCTATTCCTTCATCCTGAACGAAGAGCCGATGTCGCTGCTCCAGATACCGGGGGCGAAGGACTGCTGCATAGAGTTTAACTCGATGTCGAAGAGCCACAACATGCCGGGTTGGCGTGTGGGTATGTGTGCGACGAATGCCACCTTTATCTCTTGGATATTGAAGGTGAAGAGCAACATCGACTCGGGTACGTTCCGCGGATTGCAACTTGCTGCCGCTGAAGCCTACCACAATTCGGAGGATTGGCACAGGGCGGCCAATATCGAGACTTACGCCCGCCGTCGTCGCTATGCCGAGGAGATTATGAATGTGCTTGGCTGCAAGTACGACCCTAATCAGGTGGGGATGTTCCTCTGGGGAAGGATTCCCGAAAAGTATGCTGATGCGGAGGAACTGACGGAGCGTGTGCTCCACGAGGCGCGCGTGTTTATCACGCCGGGTTTCATCTTCGGCAGCAACGGACAGCGTTACATCCGCATCTCCCTCTGCGCAAAGGAGGAAAAGATCGCGGAAGCATTGGAAAGAATTAAAAAAGCAATATAACTATGGAATTAGAGTTAGAACCCTTACGGCTCCCGAGCGACAATGAGCGCCCGTTTGTCATTGCCGGACCCTGTTCGGCGGAGACTGAGGAGCAAGTGATGAATACAGCCAAGGATTTGGCGATGAGAGGTTGCCATAACTTCCGCGCTGGTGTGTGGAAGCCCCGCACGAAGCCCGGCGGTTTTGAGGGACACGGCGAGCCCGCATTAGTATGGCTGAAGCAGGTGAAGGAAGAAACGAAGATGTTGGTATCTACCGAGGTGGCTACGCCGGAGCACGTGGAGCTTTGTCTGAAATATGGCATTGACCTCCTGTGGGTGGGTGCCCGCACATCAGCCAACCCGTTTGCGATGCAGGCGCTTGCCGATGCGTTGAAGGGTGTGGATATCCCTGTGTTTGTGAAGAATCCCGTCAATCCCGACCTTGAGCTTTGGATTGGTGCATTGGAGCGACTGAACCAGGCAGGCGTGAAGCGCCTCGGTGCCATCCATCGCGGTTTCTCCTCTTACGACAAGAAGATTTACCGCAACCTGCCGATGTGGCAGATACCCATCGAATTGCATCGTCGCATTCCCGCACTTCCCATCATTACCGACCCCTCGCACATTGGCGGTCGCCGCGAACTGATAGCTCCGCTTTGTCAGCAGGCAATGGATTTGGGCTTTGACGGACTGATTGTTGAGAGCCATTGCGACCCCGATAAGGCATGGAGCGATGCGAAACAGCAGGTGACACCCGACGTGCTTGACTATATCCTCTCGCTGCTCATCGTCCGCGACGAGAAAGTGACGACCGAGGGCATCACGCAGCTCCGCAAGCAGATTGACGAGATAGACAATCAACTGATGGAAATGCTCGCCAAGCGTATGCGTGTCTGCCGTGAGATTGGTCAGTATAAGAAAGAGCACAACATGACCGTGCGTCAGTCCTCACGCTACAACGAGATACTGGAGAAACGTGGTGCGCAGGGTGCGCTCTGTGGCATGTCGGCAGAGTTTGTCGCAAAGGTGTTCGAGAGTATTCACGAGGAGTCGGTACGCCAACAAATAGAGCTATTCAACCAATGAAGATATTAGTCATGGGAGCAGGTAAGATGGGGAGTTTCTTCCTCGACCTGCTCAGCTTCGACCACGAGACGGCAGTCTATGAGCGCGACCCGAAGCGGATGCGCTTCACCTATAACTGTCAGCGCTTTACGACGCTTGATGAGGTGCGTGACTTCGAGCCGGAGCTTGTCATCAATGCCGTCACGGTGAAATATACCATCCCTGCTTTCAAGGAGATTCTGCCCTTCTTGCCCAAGGACTGCATCATCAGCGACATATCTTCCGTGAAGACCGGGCTAAAGGAGTTTTACGAGGAGACGGGTCATCGCTTCGTATCAACCCACCCGATGTTTGGTCCCACCTTCGCCAACCTCAACAAGTTGAGCGAGGAGAACGCCATCATCATCAGCGAGGGCGACTATATGGGGCGTATCTTCTTCAAGGATCTTTATCAGCGGTTGGGGCTGAACATCTACGAATACACCTTTGAGGAGCACGACAAGACCGTGGCTTACTCGCTGTCGATACCGTTCGTCTCCACCTTTGTGTTCGCCGCTGTGATGAAGCATCAGGATGCGCCGGGCACCACCTTTAAGCGTCACATGCGTATTGCCAAGGGTGTGTTGAGTGAGGATGACTATCTGTTACAGGAAATCCTCTTCAATCCCTACACGCACGATCAGGTTTCGCAGATTCGCACGGAGTTGAAAGAACTGCTTGAAATCATCGACCAGAAGGATGCGGAGGGGATGAAGGCGTATTTGGAGAAGATTCGCGAAAATGTAAGGCAAGATATTGAGAAGATGGGGTAGTGGAGTGAAGTGCTTCACTACTTCCATACTATTTTCTTCCCGTTCTGGATATAGATGCCTTTTGAAGGATTGGTGACTCTTTGTCCTTGCAGGTTATAGATTGTTTTGTCTTTATCTTGTGAACCATTGTTCTCTATGGTCTTTATGCTTGCTGGGATTTCCATATGCTCAATAGCATCTGCCAACCAGCCTTTTCTTTCGGCAAACCAGTCTTTTGCATTTTGGACACATTGGCTTACCGGTTCATATTCCCTAATCCATCGGATATTGTTTAGCACGATAGACTCATCGAAAGCCTTTCCTGTTTCAGAGGACTCAAAAGCATCAAGTTCGTTAATGAGCTCATCGAAAACAATGGGAGCCATCTCTTCCCATTTGGCTTTGTAGGCCTTGACGAATGAAGGGTAGTCAAATAAATAGGTGTAATAGAACCATCCGCCTTGATGTGCCGTACACCATTCGTTTTCTGTGGAAAATATTTTATCAAAGTCCCATAATAACCCAAATGCGACTTTGGAGTTGTTGGTGTTATCGTATTTGGTCAAGAAATAATTCGAGCCTGCTGCATCCCAGTTCCCGAGAATGTCTTGGGCGAGTAGCCATGACACAAACGAATTCACATCAATGTAATCCTCGAATGTACCGTCATCAATAGATTTCTCCACCTTTCTTATCATATCAGTGAAGGCAGAGATTTGCTGCTCCGTGATCTCTTCGGAGTCAGGGTATTTAAAGGTAAAGTGCATGGGAATGTTGCGCGAGCATTCCACATAGACATCTTCGTTCCACCAATAGGCATCATATTCAAACACGTACCCGGTCTTATCTACGTTCAGGCGGCAGCTTGTATTACGGCGCACAGACTCTGCCAGCATATAGACACCAACGTAGTCTCCGTTGAAAATCACATTGACATACTCGTATGCCGGTGTCCATTGCATGCCCATCAGTTCGTTCAGCTTGAACCCTATTTTAGTGTAGAGCATTTCGTCTCTGATGAGCAACCAGTTCTTGTCTTCATATTTGTTGTTGTTACCCCGCCTTAATAGGTCTGCCTTTTTCTGAAGTTTGATTTTGTAAGGCTTCTTAGTTTTCCATGCAGTGGAATTTCCTCTGACTTTAATTGTCATTCCACTTATGTCCTCTTCGTATTCCCCACTATCATACAAGACAACTCCTCCATTCTCAATCGTTACTCTACCTGGAACTTTAGTTGCATTAGTGATACCCAATCCCATGCAGCCGGGAGGGGGCATTACTTCATCATAGGTCGGCATCTCCCCGTTTGCGGTTTCTATTCTTACGACGGTGAGTCCTGCATCATAAACTTGTTGAAGCGTGACATCGTCTGCTTGGACACTTGTAAAAAGTGCAACGAATAGTAATAAGAGAAAAGTTCTCATCTGTTATAGTTTTGTGTGCAAAGGTACATAATTTCTTCAGATTATTTCCTCTATTCGTCTGATTTTTGTACTTTTGCGTCTGAATTCATATCAAACCAACTCGCTCGTGCTAAACAACAGGATATTTCACCATATTGTGGCGTTCTTGGTGGTAGCCATCTGGGGCTCCACCTTCGTCTATACCAAGCTGTTGCTGCTCAACGGCTTGAGCCCGGCGCAGATATTCACGCTTCGCTTCACCATTGCCTATGTCCTGTTGCTTGCCTTCGACTTGATTACCAAGCGCGATGCTTTTCGCGTCAAGTGCCGGACATGGCGCGACGAATTGCGGATGATGGGGCTTGGCGTGTCGGGTGGCTCGCTTTATTTCCTGACCGAGAATGAGGCGATGAACCATACCACCACCACGAACACCTCGCTCATCGTCTGCCTCTGTCCCATCTTCGCCACGGCACTGATAAGCCTATTCTACAAGTCGGAACGATTGAAACCCGTGCAGATGGCGGGCACGTTGTTGGCTGCCGTCGGTGTGACGGTGGTGGTACTCAACGGTCGTTTCGTACTACACCTCTCCCCGTTGGGCGATGCACTGGCATTCTCCGCCTGCCTTTGTTGGGCAGTTTATAGCTTGTTGATGATTTCCGCCAATCAGCATTACGATACGGTGTTCATTACCCGCAAGGTGTTTTTCTACGGCTTGCTCTCCATGATACCATATTATCTGCTCATCCCCGGTTTTCCCCCTGCCTCTCTTGTGCTCCGTCCCGACATCCTCGCCAACCTGCTTTTCCTCGGGTGCGTAGCATCCATGCTCTGTTTCTTGGCGTGGAACTGGGTGATGAAGAAGCTCGGTGCCGTCGCCGCCACCAACTATGTTTACTTCAATCCCGTTACCACCATCCTCTTTGCCTGGCTGATTCTCTCGGAGCAGATAACGGTCTATTTCATCATCGGCTCCGTCCTTATCCTGCTTGGTATGTATTTGGCGGATAGGAAGAAAGTGGGGTGAAGTTTGTAAGCCATCAAATGCCCATTTTCTTGAAAAATTCCTCGCTGCTGGCGTAGTGATTGATGCGCCCATTGCGCTCGTCGTCGAGTGAACGCTCATAGGCAGACATCTTGCGGTGATTTGCCTTTACCATCTCTTTTCAAGTTTAATATAAGTCGGTGCAAAGTTACAATTTATTTTTGAATATTGCTAAAGATGATTTATAAATATGGAACAAATTACATCAACCCCGTCACTCGGCTTTTCTGAAGCACTCAACGGAGCCACAAGTAAACTTACGATTCCCCTCACATTCCGTCGTTTACACGATACGGGTCGTAGTGGTTGGTGGTGGGGAGGTTGCGCCATCTTGCAAGGAATTGTTATCGTTTTATTCGTATATGACATAATAATGGCTTATTTGAATGCGGGCAACATGTACGGATATGGAGACGAGATTATATGGGCTTTCTTGCTGAAATACTCCTTATTGTCATTACTCATCGTCATTTATAAGATAGTTTTGCTCGTGTTCTGTTGTATTGACAGTGAGCCTTACGAGAATGATTATGGCGAATCCCCTAAATACATAATTGAAGAAGAGTCATAATGTGCTTTAATGTTGTCAAGAAAATTGCCAAAAATTTAACACTTCGTGAGTGAATGAAATAGAATAATGGGGTGCGGATTTAGGGTGTTATCTGCACAAAAATATGGTTTGAAGGCTGCAAAGATATAGTTTGGAGGCTTCAAACGGTAGGTTTTCAGCCTTCAAACTTGGTGTTTTAAGGGTGCAAATAGGCGGTTTCTGGTAGTGAAATGGCTTGTTTTGGGGCGTTTTTGAGCCGTTAAAATGATGCGGTTTTGTAAGCGGTTGATAATCAATGAGGTGCTAATGGCGCAAAACTCGCGTATTTTCGACCATCGGTCGGCTTGGTTGTAAATATGCGATTCTCGCGGAGTGGTTTGTCTTGGAATTTGATTGTATTTAACATTTTGCTTTGGTGAATTTAAGATTCTGCCTTGCAGAACCTGCAATTTTACCTCGCAAATCTTTGGGGGCGCATATTCTCTAACTTATGATTTCGTTTGTTAAGTTTATGATTCTGCTTGTCGGTTGCGTCGATTTGATTTGGCGATTACGCAGAAAATTCGTACTTTTGCACGCAGAATCAAATGTGATGTGAGGCAGCGACGACGATAGTGTGATGCAACGCCAAACGTATGGCGGAGCGAATTAAAGTACATTGCGGAGCTGATTTTATCGCAAGACAAAAGAAATTTAATGATAAGATAAAGCTATGGCAGCAGGAAAGTGGATAGGAGGATTTGCCGGATGGATGCTGGGCGGGCCGCTCGGCGCGTTGGCGGGCTACTGGATTGGTTCGCTGTTCGACACGATGCTCGACGATGTGAACGTGCCGTCGCAGGGCGCACAGGCGCGGATGCAGGGCGAACAATGGCAGGCGCAGGGGCAACGCAACAGTTTCCTCTTCTCCCTGCTCGTGCTCTCGTCGTATATCATCAAGGCCGACGGCAAGGCGATGCACTCGGAAATGGAGTTGGTGAGGCGGATGCTGCGCCAGAATTTCGGCAGCGATGCGATGGTGCAGGGCAACGAGATACTGACCAGACTCTTCGAGGAGCAGAAGCGCGTGGGCTGGACGCAGTTTCAGCAGACCGTGCGCCAATGCTGCGGACAGATAGGCGGGCAGATGGATTATGCGCAAAGGCTGCAGCTGCTGAGCTTCCTCGTGATGGTGGCGCAGGCCGATGGGGCGGTGCCGCAGAGTGAGATAACGGCGCTGAAGGAGTGCGCCCAGTGGATGGGACTTGCTGCCAAGGAGGTCGATTCGCTGCTTCACTTGGAGGGCAACACGCTCGAGGATGCCTACAAGGTGCTGGGCGTGAGCGAGACGGCGACCGACGATGAGGTGAAGAAGGCTTATCGCAGACTGGCTTTGGAGCATCATCCCGACAAGGTGGCAGCGCTTGGCGAGGATGTGCGCAAGGCGGCGGAGAAGAAGTTTCAGGAAATCAACGCGGCGAAAGAGCGCATCTGGAAGGCGCGCGGGCTGTGATAAAAAATATCAAGATTTGTGAAAACGAGGCTCAATGTCTTGCGAGTCTCGCTTTTTTGTTGTAATTTTGCACCTTAAAAATAAGCAATTGTATTATGTTTGAGAATTTGAGTGACAGACTTGAACGGTCGTTCAAGATACTGAAAGGTGAGGGAAAAATCACCGAAATCAACGTGGCGGAGACGCTGAAAGACGTGCGCCGCGCGCTGCTCGACGCCGACGTGAACTATAAGGTTGCCAAGACTTTCACCGACACGGTGAAGCAGAAGGCGCTCGGTATGAACGTGCTGACGGCGGTGAAGCCGAGCCAGTTGATGGTGAAAATTGTACACGACGAGCTGGCAGAGCTGATGGGCGGCAAGGCCGCAGAACTGAAAGTGGATGGCCGTCCCGGTGCTCCCGCCATCATTCTGATGTCGGGTCTGCAAGGTTCGGGTAAGACTACGTTCAGCGGAAAGCTCGCCAACCTGCTGAAGACGCGCAACCACCGCAAGCCTTTGCTCGTGGCTTGCGACGTGTATCGTCCCGCTGCCATTGAGCAGTTGCGGGTAGTCGGCGAGAGTGTCGGCGTGCCCGTCTATATGGAGCCGGAGAACAAGAACGTGGTGGAAATCGCCAACAACGCCATTCGCGAGGCGAAGGCAAAGGCATACGACGTGGTAATCATCGATACCGCCGGTCGATTGGCCGTGGATGAGGAGATGATGAACGAGATAGAAACGCTGAAAAAGGCCGTAAACCCGAATGAGACGCTGTTTGTCGTGGACTCGATGACGGGTCAGGACGCGGTGAACACGGCAAAGGAGTTCAACGAGCGGCTCGACTTTGACGGCGTGGTGCTGACGAAACTCGACGGCGATACTCGCGGCGGTGCGGCACTTTCCATCCGCACGGTGGTCACGAAACCCATCAAGTTCGTGGGTACAGGCGAGAAGATGGAGGCCATCGACGTGTTCCATCCCGAGCGTATGGCAGACCGCATCCTCGGCATGGGCGACATCGTGAGCCTCGTGGAGCGCGCGCAACAGCAGTTTGATGAGGAGGAAGCAAAGAAGTTGGAGAAGAAAATCCGCAAGAACAAGTTCGACTTCAACGACTTCATGGGACAGATTCAGCAGATTAAGAAGATGGGAAACATCAAGGACTTGGCGGCGATGATACCCGGTGTGGGCAAGCAAATCAAGGACTTGGACATCGACGACAACGCCTTCAAGGGTATCGAGGCCATCATCAACTCGATGACACCGAAGGAGCGCGCCAATCCCGACATCATCAACCAGAGCCGCCGCCGCCGTATCGCAGCGGGTTCGGGCGTGAAGATTGAGGATGTGAACCGCCTGATGAAGCAGTTCGACCAGACCCGCAAGATGATGAAGATGGTGACGGGTATGGGCAGCAGCCGTATGGCACAGATGGCAAACATGATGAAAGGTAAGATATGACACTGATTGACGGAAAGGCTACGGCAGCGGCTATCAAGGCCGAGATTGCCGAGGAGGTAAAGCAGATTGTGGAGAACGGCGGCAAACAGCCGCATCTGGCTGCAGTGCTCGTGGGGCACGACGGCGGTTCGGAAACGTATGTGAAGAACAAGGTATTGGCTTGCGAGGCGTGCGGTTTCAAATCGACCCTCATCCGCTTTGAGGATGATATCACGGAGGCTCAACTGCTGGAGTGCGTGGATAAACTGAACAAGGATGCCGACGTGGATGGCTTCATCGTGCAGTTGCCGCTCCCGAAGCATATTGACGAGCAGAAGATTATCGAGGCGATAGACTACCGCAAGGATGTAGATGGATTCCATCCCATCAATGTGGGGCGCATGGCGATAGGCTTGCCGTGCTTCATCTCCGCCACGCCGCTGGGCATCATCACGCTGCTCAAGCGTTACGGTATCGAGACATCAGGCAAGAAATGCGTGGTGCTCGGGCGGTCAAACATCGTGGGTAAGCCGATGGCGCAACTGATGATGCAGAAGCAATACGGCGACGCCACGGTGACGGTGTGCCATTCGCGCTCCAAGACCTTGAAGGAGGAATGCCGCGCGGCAGACATCATCATCGCTGCAATAGGCAGTCCCGACTTCGTGACGGCAGACATGGTGAAGGACGGCGCAGTCATCGTCGACGTGGGCACAACGCGTGTGCCCGATGCAACGAAGAAGAGCGGCTACAGGTTGAACGGCGACGTGAAGTTCGACGAGGTGGCTCCGAAGTGCTCCTACATCACGCCCGTGCCGGGTGGGGTAGGGCCGATGACCATCTGCTCGCTGATGAAGAACACGCTCGCTGCGGGCAAGAAGGAGTATTACGGGTAATGACCACAGAAGCCGATGAGCACTGAGAAGCAGACCGCCGCAGAAGCATTGTACCGGCAGGGCAACGCCTTCAGGAAGGCAGGGCAGTGGCACGAGGCCATCAACTGCTACATTGAGGCGGCAGAACTCGACCCTGACAGTCCGGCGGTGGAGGCCAAGCGGATGCTCGACGACATACTCGGCTACTATAACAAGGATATGTATAATCCATAACAAAGACTGATATGGCTAAAATGAAGGGTGCCATCGTGGTGAACACTGACCGCTGCAAGGGATGCTCGCTCTGCGTCGTCGCTTGCCCTCAGCACGTCATCGCCCTGGCCAAGAAAGTGAATGTGCACGGCTATCCCTATGTGGAGGCTGTCGGCATGGAGGACTGCACGGGCTGTGCCTCGTGCGGCATCGTCTGTCCTGACGGTTGCATCACCGTGTATCGCAAAAAGATGGAGGAGTGATATGTCTATGGCGGAAAGAGAAGTGACTTTGATGAAAGGCAACGAGGCGATAGCCCACGCTGCCATCCGTTGCGGCTGCGACGGTTATTTCGGCTACCCCATCACGCCGCAGAGCGAGGTGATAGAGACGCTGGCGGAACTGAAGCCGTGGGAGACTACGGGCATGGTGGTGGTGCAGGCGGAGAGCGAATTGGCTTCCATCAATATGGTGCATGGCGCTGCCGGCGCAGGTAAGCGGGCGATGACTTCGTCGTCAAGCCCTGGTATCGCGCTGATGCAGGAGGGCATTGCCTTTATGGCGGGCTCGGAAATTCCGGGCGTGTTCGTCAATGTGCAGCGCGGCGGTCCCGGTTTGGGAACGATTCAGCCCTCGCAGGGCGACTATTTCCAGGCTACGCGCGGCGGTGGTAACGGCGACTATCACACCATCGTGCTTGCGCCCGCATCGGTGCAGGAGATGGCAGACTTCGTGGATTTGGCTTTTGAACTGGCGTTCAAGTATCGCAACCCGACGATGATTCTCTCCGACGGCGTGATTGGTCAGATGATGGAGAAGATAGTATTGCCCCCCTATAAGCCCCGCCGCACGGAGGAGGAAATCGCGGAGCAGTGCCCGTGGGCAACGATAGGCCGCAAGAAAGACCGCAAGCCGAACATCCACACCTCACTGGAACTGAAGCCGGAGGCGATGGAAGCCCGCAACATTCACCTGCAAAAGAAATATGCGGAAATCTGCGAGAAGGAGGTGCGCTACGAAGCACAGTTCGTGGATGATGCGGAATATCTGATTGTGGCATTCGGCAGCGCAGCCCGTCTGACGGAGAAAGCCATTGAGATGGCAAAGGAGGAAGGACTGAAGGTCGGTATGCTTCGCCCCATCACCGTGTGGCCGTTCCCGACGGAAGCCGTCCGCGAACTGTCGCGCGGGAAAAAGGGTGTGCTCGTGGTGGAAATCAATGCCGGGCAGATGGTGCAGGATGTGCGCCTCGCCATCAACGGCGAAGTGCCCGTGGCGCAGTTTGGTCGTCTGGGCGGTATCGTGCCGGAGCCGGAGGAAATCGTCAATGCTTTAAAGGAGTTTGCGTATGGAAAATAATATCATCGCACCAGAGAACATCGTCTGCAAGAAGCCGGCGCTGATGAACGACAACCACATGCACTACTGTCCGGGATGCTCTCATGGCGTGGTGCATAAGTTGGTGGCAGAGATTATTGAGGAGATGGGGATGGAGGAGAAGACTATCGGCGTGTGCCCTGTGGGTTGCGCTGTCTTTGCCTACAACTATCTCGACATCGACTGGCAGGAGGCAGCCCACGGGCGCGCCCCGGCGGTGGCTACGGGTATCAAGCGTTTGTGGCCCGACAGACTGGTGTTTACCTATCAGGGTGACGGCGACTTGGCGTGCATCGGCACGTGCGAGACCATCCACATGCTCAATCGCGGGGAGAACCTGACCGTCATCTTCATCAACAATGCCATCTATGGTATGACGGGCGGTCAGATGGCACCCACGACGCTGATAGGTCAGAAGACCTCGACTTGCCCCTATGGTCGTACGCCGGAACTGCACGGCTACCCCCTGCGGATAACGGAACTTGCGGCACAATTGGAGGGCACTTGCTACGTGACGCGGCAGTCGGTGGAGTCGGTTGCTTCCATCTTGAAGGCGAAGAAAGCCATCCGCAAGGCATTTGAGGCGCAGATGGCGGGCAAGGGTAGTTCGTTGGTGGAGATTGTATCTACCTGCAGCAGCGGTTGGAAACTCTCGCCCGTAAAGGCCAACGAATGGATGAAGGAAAAGATGTTTGAATTCTACCCGAAGGGTGACTTAAAGGATACGACGAAATGAAGACGGAAATAATCATCAGCGGTTTTGGTGGGCAGGGTGTGCTCTCGATGGGTAAGATACTTGCATATTCGGGACTGATGGAGGACAAGGAGGTGACGTGGATGCCGGCATACGGCCCGGAGCAGCGTGGCGGTACGGCGAATGTGACGGTCATCGTCAGCGACGAGCGTATCTCTTCGCCCATCCTCAGTAAGTTTGACATTGCTATCGTGCTCAACCAGCCTTCGCTTGAAAAGTTCGAGCCGAAGTTGAAACCGGGCGGCATCCTGATTTATGACAGTTACGGCATTCTGAATCCCCCGACCCGTAAGGACATCACCGTCTATCGTATCGACGCGATGGACAAGGCTGCGGAGATGAAGAACGGCAAGGTGTTCAATATGATTGTGCTTGGCGGACTGCTGAAAGTTGCGCCGGTGGTGAGTGATGCGGGTGTGGAAAAAGCGCTCTACAAGACACTGCCCGAGCGCCATCACAAGCTGATTCCTCTTAATATGGAGGCGCTGCGAAAGGGGGCAAAGATTATTGAGAAGGTTTAGTAAATTCGTTTGTTCAAAGACACGATTCTGCACATATAAAGAAATGCGGTTTGGCAATCTACCAAACCGCATTCTTTGTTTAAGGAACTTCCTTAGATAACCTTGATATCTATGGTGTTTTCAATATTCTGCTGTTTGTCGATAACCTTCAGCGTAAGCGCTCCCGCTTGCTTCGCGCTGCGGACGATAACCACAAGCTGACCATTGAAGAGCTGCATCGTCGGGGCGGTGAACGGCTCAAGACTGGTGGCATCACCATTGCAGACTGCCTCAAATGTGCCGCTGCCGGACACCTCGAAAGTCAGTTGGTCGGAAGCATTGGGGATAAGCGTGCCGTTTTCATCGGTCAGAGAGATGGTGATGAAGGCGAGGTCGTCGCCGTCAGCTTTCAAGGTGGGAACACTTGCAGGGCTATCCGTGGTGGTGCAAGTCCACGCATCCAACGCGAGTTTCGCAGGTTTACCGGCAGTCTTCACGGTTTGTTCGCCAGCCATGTTGCCCTGCGCATCATAGACCACCACCTTTATCTCGCCTGGCTCGTACTTCACATTGTTCCAACGCAGACGGTAACGGTCTAAGCGCTCCGCGGGATTCTTGGTGATTCTGCCCTGGCTCTTGCCATTGACGAACAACTCGCCCGACGGGTAGTCGGTGTAGCAATACACGGGTGTCACCTTCCCCTTGCGCTCCTTGCCCCAAGTCCAGTGGGGGAGGAGATGGATGGTGTGCTTGTCTTTCTGCCACTTGCTGCGGTAGAGATAGTATCTATCCTTGGGCAGACCCGCCAAATCGCAGATGCCGAAATAGCTGCTGCGCGAGGGCCAATAGGTATCGTAAGGCGTCGGCTCACCGAGATAGTCGTAGCCTGTCCACACAAATTCGCCGATCACCCAGTCCTTATCGTCTTGCCACACCCAATCGTCATCGGGCAGGTTTGACCACGAGCACCATTCCACATCGTAACTGGAGCACTGGCCATCGGGATAGACACCGTGGTCGGTCGGGGTGACGGGGAACTTATAGACACCACGACTGCTGACCGTTGAGGCCGTCTCGCAACCGAGCAAGAAACCTTGCGGCAGTTGTTCCATATTCTTCTCGTACTTATGCACACGGTAGTTGAAGCCCGGAACATCCATTACTTGTGCGAACCCGCTCTTTAATGCTGGTTCGGCTCTGTCCATTCCCTGTGTGACAGGGCGCGACGGATCGAGTTTGTGGCAAAGGTCTTGCAAGTGCTTGCTGATGTTGCGCCCCTGTTCGCTACCCTGCTCGGGTATCTCGTTGCCGATGCTCCACATCACGATACTCGGGTGATTGCGGTGGTTCAGCACAAGATTCTCAATGTCCTTGTCGCTCCATTCCTCAAAGAAACGCGCGTAGCCGTTCTTGCATTTGGGATAGATCCACATATCGAAACTCTCTGCCATCACCATCATACCAAGCGAGTCGCACACCTCCATCTGCATGGTCGAAGGCATGTTGTGGGCGGTGCGGATGGCATCGCAACCCATCTCCTTGAGCGTCTTGATTTGTCGGATGAGTGCCGCCTTGTTGATAGCCGTGCCGAGTGGACCCAAATCGTGGTGCAGACAGACGCCCTTGAACTTGCGGGTTACGCCGTTTAGTTGGAATCCATGTTCCTTGGAAACGCTGATGGTGCGGATGCCGAGCTTGTTTGTGGTCTCGTCTTGCAACTTGCCGTTGTCATAGAGGCGGGTCACTACCTTATATAAATAAGGTGTCTCGGGCGACCATAGTTTGGGTTTCTTTACCTCAAAGGTCATCTCCGTGCCGCCTGTTGCGGAAAGACTTCTGTGTTCCGTGCCGATATGCTTACCCTGCGCATCGTAGATGGATACTTCAACGGCAAGCGATGCGGGGTAAGAATTTTCAGCAGCGAGTTGTGAGGTTACGCTGACCATCGCCTTTTCCCCGTCGGCAGATAGCGTGCGGATGTATGTCCCCCAGTCATCGAGACGATGCTTTCCCGTCAGTATCAGTTTCACCGGGCGGTAGATACCCGCGCCGGGATACCAGCGACTACTCTCCTCCACGTTCTGCAAATCCACCTCCAAGAGGTTTTCACCCTGCTTGATGAACGGCGTGGCATCGACGCGGAAAGCATTATATCCATACGCCCAATAGCCTGCTTTCTGGCCGTTGATACTGACGGTAGGCTCTGCCATCGCGCCGTCGAACACAAGTTCTACCCGCTCATAGCCTGCGGGGATGGTAAGTGTACGCTTGTAATGTCCCTCGCCAATCCACGGCAGTGCACCCGAGCGCCCGCTCTTTTCGGTGGCCTGCTTCTCGCCGTTCTGCTCGATGGCCACCGTCTGCAAGTCCCATTTTTTGTCGAAAGGCCCGCTAATTGCCCAGTCGTGCGGCACGCGGACGCTCTTCCACGCCTGTTTGTCTTGTGAGAACTGCCATCCGTCGGTGAGTGTTATTTCACGGCGTTCCTGTGCGTTGAGTGCCGATGCCACCATCAGCGCCGCCGTCAAAAGTCTGATTTTCATAGATGATGCTATTTGTCTTGTTATTGATATTTGCTGCAAATATACGGGAAATAATCGAGAATATGACAAAAAATGCTTATATTTGCACAAAAAATCGGAACAAATGAAAAGATTGGAAGTCTTGATATGCGCAATGGCGCTGTGCCTTTCCGCCTTCGCACAACAGGCGGAGCCGTTTTGGTTAGGGGCTGATATTAGCGGCACCACGGAACTTGAAGCCCGTGGCGTGCAGTTGATGAATGCGGCGGGAGAGCCTCGCGAGAACACCGAACTGATGAAGGAACTCGGGCTGAACGCCGTGCGTCTGCGCGTCTGGGTGAATCCCAAGCGTGGCTTTTGTGGCAAGGACGATGTGGTGAACATGGCGCTCCGAGCCAAGCAACACGGTATGGCGATTATGCTTGATTTCCACTACAGCGACTATTGGGCAGACCCCGGCAAGCAGAACATCCCCGCAGCGTGGCTCCGTATGAACTATGCGCAGATGAAACGCGCTTTAGCGGAGCATACCCGCGAGGTGTTGCAGGCGCTGAAAGACAAGGATATTGATGTACGTTGGGTGCAGGTGGGCAATGAGACTACTCACGGCTTCCTCTGGCCCGTGGGGCGTGCGGAGGAGAACATGAAGCAATATGCCGGATTTACGAAGGCTGGTTATCAGGCTGTGAAGGCTGTTTATCCGAATGCCGAGGTCATTGTTCATCTTGACGGGGGCTGCGACCCGAAGCGCTTTAACTTCATCTTCGACGGACTGAAGAAATACAAGTGTCCGTGGGATATTATCGGGTTGAGCGTCTATCCTTATTGGGACAAGGAGGCTGGACTGACGAGTTCGTGGGAAGAGACGGTGAGCGCCTTCACTGCCAACATCCGTGCGCTCTATGCAAAGTATCATACGCCTCTGATGGTGGTGGAGACAGGCACGGAGGTGAAGCATCCCGTGGAGGGCAAGCAGATTATGGCAGCCATTATCCGCGCCTCGAAGGAAGACTGCGACGGTCATTGTCAAGGTGTATTCTACTGGGCACCCGAACTTGAAGGCCACTATCCGCTCGGTGCTTTCGAGGGGCATAAGCCGACCGCTATCATGGAGGCTTTTACGGAGGCAGCCGGCGCGGGGAAGTAACAGATTGTTATCAGCAGACTTGATTTTAGTTGCGATTTTCTCGCTCCTGACAAATTATTCCTTGAATTTGTTGGGAGTTTGGGGGATTTAGTGTAATTTTGCACCTAATTTTTTAACACGTTAGGTATGAAGCATCAGTTAAGAAGTGCAGTCTGCACGGAAGGCAGACGAATGGCCGGGGCGCGTGCGCTCTGGGTGGCCACGGGTATGAAGCAAGAGCAGTTTGGCAAACCGATTATTGCCATCGTCAATTCATTCACCCAGTTTGTGCCTGGTCACACCCATCTGCACGAGATTGGTCAGATAGTAAAGGAAGAGATTGAGAAGATGGGCTGCTTTGCAGCGGAATTCAATACCATCGCCATTGACGACGGTATCGCGATGGGTCATGACGGTATGCTCTATTCGCTGCCCTCGCGCGACATTATCGCTGACTCCGTGGAGTATATGGTGAATGCCCACAAGGCCGATGCGATGATTTGCATCTCCAACTGCGACAAGGTGACACCAGGCATGCTGATGGCATCCATGCGCCTGAACATCCCGACGGTATTCTGTTCGGGAGGCCCGATGGAGGCAGGCAGATGGCGCGGCGAGAATGCTGATTTGATAACGGCAATGGTCAAGGGTGCAGACCCTGAGGTTTCTGATGAGGAAATCAAGGAATTAGAAAGATGTGCTTGTCCGGGTTGCGGCTCGTGCTCGGGTATGTTCACCGCCAACTCGATGAACTCGCTGACTGAGGCAATCGGTCTGTCTTTGCCCGGCAACGGCACGATTCTTGCCACGCATACCAACCGCATCGAACTCTTCAAGGCTGCCGCCCGTCAGGTGGTGAAGAATGCCTTTGCTTATTATCAAGATGGCGACGAAAGTGTGCTGCCCCGCAATATTGCTACGCGCAAGGCATTCCTCAATGCAATGGCACTCGACATTGCGATGGGCGGTTCTACCAATACGGTACTTCATCTCCTTGCCGTTGCGCAGGAGGCAGGTGCCGATTTCAATATGCAAGACATCGACCGCCTTTCCCGCAAAGTGCCCTGTCTTTGCAAACTTGCGCCGAACACACAGAAGTATTCCGTTCAGGAGTGCAATCGTGCCGGTGGCATCCTCGGCATTCTTGCCGAACTGAACAAGGGTGGACTGATTGATGGCTCTGCCATTCGTGTGGATGGGCAGACGCTTGGCGAGGCGATGGCGAAGTATGATATTACGGGTGCGTCGGTGGATGCCGAGGCTAACCGCATCTATCAGAGTGCCCCCGGCAACCGCTTCTCTACGAAGATGGGAAGTCAGTCGGAAGAGTGGGGTACACTTGATACCGACCGCGCCAATGGTTGCATCCGCGATTTGGAGCATGCTTACACGAAGGATGGTGGTCTTGCCGTGCTTTTTGGTAATATCGCACAAGATGGCTGTGTCGTGAAGACAGCCGGTGTGGATGAGAGTATCTGGCACTTTGAAGGCCCTGCCGTGGTGTTCGATTCACAGGAAGATGCCTGCGAGGGCATTCTCGGCGGCAAGGTGAAGAGTGGCGACTGCGTGGTTATCACCCACGAAGGCCCGAAGGGAGGTCCCGGTATGCAGGAAATGCTCTATCCCACCTCTTATATAAAGAGTATGCACCTCGGCAAGGAGTGTGCGCTTATTACCGACGGTCGCTTCTCTGGTGGTACGAGTGGACTGAGCATCGGGCATATCTCTCCCGAGGCGGCATCGGGCGGAAACATCGGTAAGGTGAAGGATGGCGACATCATCGTCATTGACATTCCGAGCCGTTCCATCAACGTAAAGCTTTCCGATGAAGAGCTTGCAGCCCGTCCGCAGCAGCCCTTGAAGCGTAACCGAACGGTCAGCAAGGCATTGCGTGCCTATGCCCAGAGCGTGGCGAGTGCCGACAAGGGTGGAATTAGGATTATAGATTAATTTTAGGATAATGTCAAAGGAAAAGATTACAGGAAGTGAAGCGCTGATGCGTGCTTTGCAGGCAGAGGGCGTGAAGACCATATTCGGTTATCCCGGAGGCTCTATCATGCCCGTGTATGATGCGCTTTACGACTACACACGGGGAGAGAAAAAAGCATTCGACCACATCTTGGTGCGCCACGAACAGGCCGCCACGCACGCCGCAGAGGGCTATGCCCGCGTGTCGGGCGAGGTGGGTGTGTGTATCGTGACGAGTGGTCCTGGTGCAACGAACACCCTGACGGGCATTGCCGATGCGATGCTCGACTCTACGCCAATCGTTGTCATCGCAGGTCAGGTGCCCATCGGTGCGTTGGGAACAGACGCATTCCAGGAAGTGGATCTCGTGGGTCTGGCACAGCCGATTTCCAAATGGAGTTACCAGATTCGCCGCGCGGAGGATATCGCATGGGCGGTGAGTCGTGCCTTTTATATTGCCCGCAGTGGTCGTCCCGGCCCTGTGGTGCTTGATTTCCCCAAGAATGCTCAGGTGGAGCAGGTTGAGTTTGCGTTGAAGAAGGTGGATTTCGTGCGCTCCTATGTGGCATATCCGCCGCTCGATGAGACGGCCGTGCGCGAGGCTGCCGAGTTGATAAACAATGCCAAGAAACCCCTCGCACTTGTGGGGCAGGGCGTTGAACTCGGTAATGCACAGGATGAACTGGTGGCTTTCCTTGAGAAGGCTGACATCCCCGCAGGTCGTACGATGCTCGGACTTTCCGCCTTGCCCAGCACGCATCCGCTCAATGTGGGTATGCTCGGTATGCACGGCAACTATGCTCCCAATCTCAAGGAACAGGAATGCGATGTGCTGATTGCCATCGGTATGCGCTTCAGCGACCGTGTGATTGGCAATGCGAATACCTATGCAAAACAGGCAAAGGTGATTCACCTTGACATCGACAAGAGTGAAATAGATAAGAACGTAAAGACCGATGTGGCGGTAGTAGCCGACTGTAAGGAGTCATTGCCTGCCATTACCGCCTTGCTTCGCGAGGCAAAGCATACGGAGTGGCGCGATTCATTCATTCCCCTTGCCGCCAAGGAGCGCGAGCGGGTCATTGAACCTGCCATCCATCCCACGGCGGGTCCCTTGCTGATGGGTGAGGTGGTCAATGCCGTGGCAGAGGCAACAAAGGGGGATGCCGTGCTTGTCACCGACGTAGGGCAAAACCAACTCTTTGCCACCCGCTATTTCCAATATCCCAAAAAGCGCAGCATCTGCACGAGTGGCGGTCTCGGCACGATGGGGTATGGTATGCCGGCGGCCATCGGTGCAACCTTTGGCGCACCTGACCGCACCGTGGTTTGCTTTATGGGCGATGGTGGCTTCCAGATGTGCATCGAAGAACTTGGTACGATTATGGAGCAGCAAGCACCCGTGAAGATGATTCTGCTCAACAACAACTATCTCGGCAACGTGCGCCAATGGCAAGATATGTTCTGGCAGCGCCGCCAGTCGTTCACGAAGATGATGAACCCCTGCTATGAACTGATAGCGCAGGGTTACAACATTCCTTACGAGGCGGTGACCGACCGTTCCAATCTTGCGAGTGCGATTGACAGGATGCTCACCACGAAAGGCCCGTACATTCTCGAGTGCGCCATCCGCGAGGATGACAATGTGCTGCCGATGACACCGCCGGGTATGAGCGTGGATGATATGCTGTTGGATGTAAACGTATAACGACTTTTGAAGACTATGGAAGAGAAGAAACTATATACCCTGTTGGTGTATTCCGAGAACGTGGCGGGTATTCTCAATCAGGTTACTGCCGTCTTTACGCGCCGTCAGGTAAACATCGAGAGCCTCAACGTGTCGGCATCGAGCATCGAGCGCGTCCATAAATACACCATCACCGCGTGGAGCGACGAGGATCAGATACAGAAGATCACCAAGCAGATAGAGAAGAAGGTGGATGTCATCAAGGCGAATTACTTTACTGACGACCAACTTTTTATCCGTGAGACGGGACTCTACAAGCTCTCTACCGAGCACGTGATGAACAATCCCGAGATTTCCCGCACCATCCGCCGCTTCCAGGCGAGCATCACCGAGGTGAATCCCACGTATGTCATCGTGATGAAGCAGGGCGTGACGCAAGAGGTGGTGGATCTGTATTTCGCCCTCAACGACTTCAACTGTGTGCTGCAATACACCCGCTCGGGTCGCATTGCCGTTACCCGTGGCACGCAGGAGGAAGTGAGCAAGTTCCTTGAACAGCGCGAGAAGAATCACTAACCCTAACATCACAATGATACTGATTAAGAGAATAAAGTGGCTTGTTATCACAATAACATGCCTGTTTATGAGCACCACGATACAGGCGCAGGAATTGTATGTGGGTGGCGACATCTCGATGCTGCTGCGCTATGAGGATTATAACGTGGCGTATTACGACCAAGGGGGCGCAAGGATTGATGATGTGCTTGACTATATGAAAAGCGAGGCCGTGGGGTGGAATGCCCAGCGGGTGCGCCTTTTCGTGAATCCCACGCCGTCGCTCGATGGCAACGATTCCGCCATCTGTCAGGATCTTGACTATGTCATCCGCTTGGGCAAGCGCATCAAGGAGGCAGGTTTTGCCTTCATGCTTGATTTCCATTACAGCGATGTGTGGGCTGACCCTGCCAAGCAGTGGACACCTGTTGCATGGGAATCGCTGTCGGATGCGGAGTTGCAAGCAAAGATTTACGACTATACGAAGGATTGTCTGCAACGGCTTGTGGAGGCGGGTGCAACGCCTGATTTCATCCAGACGGGCAATGAAATCTCCTACGGAATGCTTTGGGGCAAGAAAGGGTCTTCAGCTAATCGGTGTTATGTCAATTCCGATGCGGGCTGGGCGCGCTTCGTTGCGTTGCTTCAGCAAGCAGGGAAAGCCTGTCGTGAGGTTTGTCCGCAGGCGAAGATTGTCATCCATACGGAACGTGCCGGTCAGTCGGATGTACTGAAAGGCATCTATGAACGTCTGTCGGCGGTGGATTACGATGTCATCGGATTGAGTTACTATCCTTTCTGGCACAACGGTCTTTCCACGCTCTCGGAGTCGCTCAATGTGTTGGCGACTGCTTTCCCCGACAAGAAAGTGCAGATTGTGGAGACAGCCTATTACTACCAGTGGCAACCGAAGCAGGGCAATGGCATCGACTACGACTTCTCTTCCACGTGGGCAGTATCACCCGAGGGTCAGGCGGCTTACGCGAAGGATTTGATTGCGGAACTGAAAAAGCACGATAATGTGAATGGCCTCTATTGGTGGTTTCCCGAAGAGAATGGTGAAGGTCCTAACAATGCTATCCTGAACGGATGGGTAAACCGCGGATTGTGGGACGATAACACGCACCGCGCCCTGCCGGGACTTTATGTGCTGAAAGATTTTTTCAACGGTGCAACGGGCATCAGTAATGTGCCTGTGGCGAAAGCGGATGATGAGGTGTGGTACACGCTTCAGGGTGTTCAGTTGAATGCCCGCCCTACGCGCCCTGGCATCTATGTGAGTGGTAATAAGAAAGTAATCGTCAAGTGATTGTCAGGGAGATGATGGATAAAGTAGGACGATATGAGTTTCTGGCTGAGCCGTTTCATTGCGACGCTACGAGGCGACTCTTTTGGGGGCATCTCGGCAACCATCTGCTCAACGCGGCGGACTTCCATTCTACCGACCGCGGGTTTGGTATGCGCTATCTGCTGACCGTCAATCGGGCGTGGGTGCTTTCGCGCCTTGCCATCGAGATGGAGGAGACGCCAGAGATGTACGAGCGTTTCAATGTCGAGACGTGGGTGGAGAGCGCCATGCGCTATTTCACGAACCGCAACTTCCGTGTGGTGGGTGCCGATGGTCGTGTGTATGGCTACGGGCGCAGCGTCTGGGCGATGATTGACACGGATACGCGCCAGCCTACGGATATCCTCGCGATGAACGACGGTGCCATCAACCAATGGATTGAACCTGCGAAAGAGTGCCCGATAGAAAAGGGTGGCAGGGTACGGATGAGCGGGGATGCAGAATTGGTGCGCACCATCGAGACGCAATACAACGACGTGGATATCAATGGGCACATCAATTCCGTGAAGTACATCGAGCACGTGCTCGACCTTTGGGACTTGTCTTGGCACAAGTCGCATCCCGTCAAGCGGCTTGAAGTGGCATACGTGGCGGAGGCGCATCAAGGTGACCGCCTCTCGTTCTTCCGTGAGCAGACTGCCGATAGCGAGTTCTGCATCCGCATCGTGAAGACCGAACCAGATGCTTCCGAAAGCATTGAGGTCTGCCGTAGCAAGGTGATTTTTCGCTGATGATGTTCTTTGCATAACTGAGAGTTTTAGAGTTTGCTAATCGGCTGCAAAGGTACAACTGTGCCAAAATGCGATTTCCGATTCTTGCACATTCTTGCCGATTCTTGCCGATTCTTGCCGATTTTTGGTCGATTCTTGCAGATTTTCTGCGCTGGTTTCACCCAGTCTGCACTATGCGCTCGGGGCGTTTACGGGGCGCATCTGCTTTGGGGGCTGTAGGGAGATATTTCGTTTGTTGCCCGAACTCATTTCGCTTGCCGTCCAAACTCAATTCGTTTGAAGGCTGCAAACGCATCGTTTGGAGGCTGAATTCGGGTCGTTTGGAGGCTCCTTTCACCCCGTTTGAAGCCTCCTTTCGCAAGGTGTGCAGCGTGGGGGCGAATAGGGGGATGAAGCGTATAAGGGGGGAGATTATAGAGGGATGAAAGGGGAAAGGGATTGTTAGGGGAAGGGGGAGAGAAGGGAGACTCTCCCCTTCGACTTAAAGTTGGATAATCAGATACGGGGATGCTGCCCAGAAGGCAGTCGCATTGGTAATTTTGAGCGTAGTTGTGCCGTCGCTGTTCTGGGTCAGCGTATAGCTTCCCTCCGGCTTCTCGGTAATGAGCTTTGGCTTCTTGGACTTGATGCTCAGTTCCTTGAAATTGCGGATGTCAATCTCCTTAAACTGGCTTTGGTCGATGTTGGCATAGTTGGCGCGCTTCTTGGTGAGACCTCCGCCCTCCAACAGTCCTAATTTTTCCAAGTCTTTCTTCTCTGCCATGATATAGAAGGCTTGGTTCAGCAGTCTTTCCTGTTTGTCGTTCTGATCTTGCAGTTCATCCGCCTTTTCCGTGAGTGCGTTCAAGTCATAGCTCAACTTGGAGATTCTGAAGTCCTTGTTCTGTACGACATCCTCCAATTTAGTAATTTGTTCTGCTTTTTCCGTCCACTGCTGCTGCACGTAGTCTATCATCTTCTGGAAGTTTGCCAAGGCAGCGTTGTTGGCGGAGGTGTCCTGAGCGGCAAGCTCATTAATCTGCGACTGTTTGCGGGCCAGCAGGTCCTTGAGACTATTCAGGCGCAGCACGATCTGGTTTTTCGGGGTCTTCTCCGGCATGTTGAAAATCTGTTGCTCCTGTATCTGGATGGAGTCAAGACAGTCGGCAACAATATTCAAGATACCCATCATGTAGTCCACTTCATGCGGCTTCAGGGGCTCTTGGGTTGTTGCTGAGGTGGAATCTTCTAATGCTATCAGGTCGTCTGCGACAGTCGTCGTGCCTTTGCTGCAGCTGATGGACATGGCACAGGCAGCAATCAGCGCAAGACTTAAAAATCTCATTTTTTTCATGATGATTGTTTTTATTAATGTTTATTATATGTTATTATTCAGTTAGTTAGCGGTTCGTGATGTATCACTATTTCTTATTCCGCTGCGTAAAACGGCGCTGCAAAGATAGGAAAAATTAGCAAATAATGTGGCATAAATCAGCGTTTTTTTGTACCTTTGCAGCCGATTTAGGTTAAATCCCTCGTCGCTCCCTCGGGCAGGGAGGGGATGGACCGACAAGACGACGGCTCTCGCGTAGGGCTGGCATGGTTCATAGGGAGAAGTATAACATTCTAAAAACAAAACAATTATGGCAGAAATGAATTTTGGTGGTGTTGTTGAGACTGTCATCACCAGTAAGGAATTCTCTCTTGAGAAGGCACGCGAAGTATTGAAGAATGAGACCATCGCCGTCATCGGTTATGGTATCCAGGGACCGGGTCAGGCCTGCAACCTGCGCGACAACGGGTTCAACGTGATTGTCGGTCAGCGACAGGGCAAGACTTTTGACAAGGCTGTGGCAGACGGATGGGTACCGGGTGAGACCCTGTTCTCCATTGAGGAGGCAGCCGAGAAGGGCACTATCCTCTGTATGCTGCTGAGCGACGCTGGTCAGATTCAGGCGTGGCCTACCATCAAGAAATATCTGAAGCCGGGCAAGACGCTGTACTACAGCCACGGTTTCGCCATCAACTGGAGCGACCGCACGGGTGTGGTTCCTCCCGCAGACGTGGATGTCATTCTCGTTGCACCGAAGGGTTCTGGTACTTCGCTGCGCACGATGTTCTGCGAGGGTCGCGGACTGAACTGCTCTTACGCCGTTTATCAGGATGCTTCCGGCAAGGCAGAGGAGAAGACGATTGCCTTCGGTATCGGTATCGGTGCGGGCTATATGTTCAAGACCACCTTCGAGCGTGAGGCTACTTCTGACCTGACAGGTGAGCGCGGTTCGCTGATGGGTGCCATTCAGGGCTTGCTGCTGGCGCAGTATGAGGTGCTCCGTGAGAACGGACACTCTCCTTCGGAGGCTTTCAACGAGACTGTTGAGGAGCTGACCCAGAGCCTGATGCCGCTGTTCGGTGCAAAGGGTATGGACTGGATGTATGCGAACTGCTCTACGACCGCACAGCGCGGCGCGCTCGACTGGGCTCCCCGCTTCCATGATGCCATCAAGCCTGTGGTGCAGCAGCTCTATGAGAGCGTGAAGAGCGGTAACGAGGCGCAGATTAGTATCGACGCGAACTCGAAGCCCGACTATCGCGAGGGCCTGGAGAAAGAGCTTGAGGCGATGCGCAATCAGGAGATGTGGCGTGCGGGCGCGGTGGTGCGTCAGTTGCGCCCGGAGAATCAGGATGTATAAGAGTTTGGAATGCGGGGATGCCGAGCGGCTTCCCCGCGTTTTGTTTCAACAAGCAAGATAATGGGAAAATTAGTAATCAATTCATACGACGAGTTCGCAGCGCATCTTGGTGAGGAACTGGGTGCATCGGAGTGGTTGCAGGTGGATCAGGAGCGCATCAATCTGTTTGCCGACGCAACGCTCGACCACCAATGGATTCACGTGGATGCGGAGCGTGCCAAGGCGGAGAGCCAGTACAAGAGTACGATAGCCCACGGGTATCTGACACTCTCGTTGCTGCCCTATATGTGGGAACAGATTATCGAGGTGAACAACATCAAGATGCTCGTGAACTACGGCATGGACAAGATGCGCTTCGGGCAGCCGGTCATCACGGGCAGCCGCATCCGTTTGGTGACGAAGCTGCACAATATTCAGAACCTGCGGGGCATCTGCAAGGCAGAGATAGAATTCAAGATTGAGATTGAGGGGCAGCGGAAGCCTGCATTGGAGGGCATCGCCTCGTTCCTCTATTATTTCGCATAAGCAAACACACTAAGGAAAAAGAGAAAAGGATGGGTGGCTTTTTTGGAACCATCGCCGTGAAGGACTGCGTGAACGACCTGTTCTACGGCACAGACTACAACTCGCATCTGGGGACGAAGCGTGCGGGACTTGTAACTTTCGACAAGGAAAAGGGCTTCAGCCGAAAGATTCACAACTTGGAGAGGGACTATTTCCGTTCCAAGTTTGAGGATGAGCTTGACTCTTTCCAGGGGTGTCAGGGATTGGGTGTCATCAGTGATACCGACCCGCAGCCCATCATCGTGAACTCCCATTTGGGGAGGTATGCCGTGGTGACGGTGGCTAAAATCAACAACCTGCGGCAGATTGCCGATGAGCTACTCGCCCAGCGGATGCACTTCAGCGAGCTTTCCGCCAACAAAATCAACCAGACGGAACTCGTGGCACTGCTCATCAACATGGGGCAGTCGTTCGTGGAGGGCATCAATCTTGTCTATGAGAAGATAGAAGGCTCTTGCTCGATGCTCGTGCTTACCGAGGACGGCATCATCGCCGCCCGCGACTTCTTTGGTCGCACGCCCATCGTGGTGGGCAAGAAAGAAGGCGCTTATGCCGTGAGCAGCGAGACGACGAGCTTCCCAAACTTAGACTTCCTGAGGGTGAGGGATCTGGGTCCGGGCGAGATAGTCCGACTGCGTGCCGATTCTTTGGAGGTGCTGCAAAAGCCAGTGGGGCGTGAGCAGATATGCTCGTTCCTTTGGGTGTATTACGGATTTCCCGCAAGCGACTACAACGGCATTAACGTTGAGGCGGTGCGTGAGGCGAACGGAAAGGCAATGGGGCAGGAGGACGATACGGAGGTGGATTGCGTCTGCGGCGTTCCCGACTCTGGTGTAGGTATGGCGTTGGGCTATGCCGAAGGCAAAGGAGTGCCCTATAAGCGTGCCGTACTGAAATACACACCCACGTGGCCCCGTTCGTTCACACCGGGCAATCAGACAAGGCGCAACCTTGTGGCGAAAATGAAACTGATACCCAACCCCGCTCTGTTGAAAGATAAGCGGGTGGTATTCTGCGATGATTCCATCGTGCGTGGCACGCAGTTGCGTGACAATGTACGCACGTTCTTTGAGTATGGGGCGAAGGAGGTACACTGCCGCATATCCTGTCCGCCACTTGTCTATGGCTGTCCGTTCATCGGCTTCACCTCCTCGAAGAGTGATTTGGAACTGATAACCCGGCAGATTATTAAGGATTTCGAGGGTGACGACGCGAAGCATCTTGACCGCTATGCAACGACCGACTCCCCGGAATATAAGCGCATGGTGGAGGAGATAGCCCATCGCTTGGGCTTGACGACCTTAAAGTTCGCCAAGTTGGAATCGCTCATTGAATCCATCGGTCTGCCGAAATGCCATGTCTGTACGCACTGTTTCGATGGAAGCAGCTATTGCCACATGCACGGTGAGGCGGAAAAAGAAACGGAAAAGGTTTAATTTCTGAAAATCATTCCATCCTCCTGTAAGATGTATTCCTCTTGCAGGAGATATTCAAGTGCGGTATCGAGTTCGCCGATAGGCAGCCCGATGCCGCGCAACTCTATAATAGGGTGGGGCTTCCCGTCGTCAAGCAGTTGGAGGATGTGCTCCATCGCAGCATTCAGTCGAGGCTCGGAAACTGCACCTTCGGAACGGTGGCTCAGGCATACATCGCACTGCCCGCAATCGTGACTGTCGGTCTCGCCAAAGTAGCGAAGCAACTGACGGCTGCGGCAGACACGGTCGTCGGTGGCGTACTGCGTCATCGCAAGGATGCGCTTGGTATAATCCGCTTTCCGCTCTTCATAGACTGCCGGTGGGATGAGGATATACTCAGAATCCTCCCGCCTTTGCGTATAGCGGATGTAAGGGGTCTTCTTCTGCGGGATGAAATGCAGGATGCGGCGCTGACTGAGACTCTTGAGCGTCTGATAGACAAGGTGCGGATGCAAGGCGGTCTGCGTGGCGATGAAACTTTCGTCAATGTAGGTGTAATCCGTAAAAAGTCCCCCGTAGTTGCGTAGCAGGGCAGTGATGATCTTTTCCTCTTGCGGAGAGTTACCCTCAAGATGGTACAGGTCGTTGCGGCTGACGGTGAACATCACGCGTGCCTGATTATCCTGTTCCTCGGTGTATTCGATATAGTTGGCCCTCGTCAGAATCTTCAGGGCAGAATCCACTTGTATGGGGAAGTGCTTGAAAGTATGGCAGAACTTGTCGATGTTGAACTCAAACGTGGCGTGATAGCCCGACCCAACCGCCACTTGGTAGAAGTAGGCGAGGTGGTCATACACCTTTCTTATATACTCCTTATCGGGGAAAGTATCAGCGATGCGTTTCTGCAATTTTCGTTCGTCGGCATCATTGTAGAGTAACACGGCATACGCCTTGCAACCATCGCGCCCTGCGCGCCCCGCCTCCTGGAAGTATGCCTCGACGGAATCGGGACAATCTACATGGAGTACCGCCCGCACATCGGGTTTGTCGATGCCCATGCCGAAAGCATTCGTGGCAACCATCACACGCACCTGGTCTTGCTGCCACGCTTTCTGCCGCTCATCCTTGATGGCCGTGTCAAGTCCGGCGTGGTAGAACGTGGCACTGATGCCTGCCTCGTTGAGCAAATCAGAAACCTCCTTGGTGCGCCTGCGGCTGCGGGCATAGACGATGGCGGAGCCTTGCAGACTGTTGAGGATATGCAAGAGTTGCTCGCGCTTGTCGGCTGCTCGTCTGACCACATAGGCAAGGTTTTTGCGTTCAAAACTCATCCGAAAGACATTGCCCGCTTCCCTGAAGGAGAGGCGTTGCTGAATATCCTCCACCACGCGCGGCGTAGCCGTGGCGGTCAAAGCGAGTACAGGAACATCGGGCAGTTCCTTGCGGATGTGTGCTATCTGGAGATAGGAGGGGCGGAAATCGTAGCCCCATTGGGATATACAGTGTGCCTCATCGACGGTGATGAAACTGACACGCATGTGGCGCAGTTTGATGCGGAACAAGTCTGAGGAAAGTCGCTCAGGCGACACGTAGAGTATCTTGACACCGCCGAAGACGCAGTTCTCGAGCGTCACGATGATTTCCTCGCGGGTCAGTCCCGAATAGATGGCGGCAGCACGAATTCCCCGCTTGCGCAGGTTGTCCACCTGGTCTTTCATCAGGGCGATGAGTGGGGTAATCACGATGCAAGTGCCTTCCTGTGCCAATGCCGGCACTTGGAAGGTGATGGACTTGCCGCCACCCGTGGGCATCAGTCCGAGTGTATCATGCCCGCTTCCGATGGACTCAATAATCTGCTGCTGAATTCCTCGGAATCCGGCATACCCCCAATATTGTTTTAATATAGACTGATAGTCGGGCGGTGAGACCCTGCCCTCGTGTCCATTGGTGTCCATGCTTCCGGCCCTCAATGCTCCGTCTCGCTCGGCTGTATATCCTCTATCTGTAACTGCACCTCGCTACGCTTGTAGATATTGTCCTCGATGGTATAGACAATGTCAAAGCTGCGCTTCGACTTGATGTAGCGGGCGGCGGCACTCTGTCCGAAGGCGATGCCGTTGAGCACGTTGCTCGATTTGGAATCCACCAGTTCCAGCTTGATATGCTCCTGTTGCTTGCCCACGACCTTGGAAGTACCGTAGTCATACACGTTGCGGGTGCAGAAGAGCGGCTTGGGATTGTCTGGACCATACGGGGCGAACTTTTTCAGGTCATTATGCAGTTTGCGGGTGATGTCTTTGAAATCTACCGTCGCATTGATGTCGAGCGTGGCCTCTGTCTGTTCGGGGAGTATATGCTCATTGACATACTGCTGGAAGCGGCGGCGAAACTCGGGGATATTCTCTATCTTCATGGACAAACCCACGGCATAGGTATGACCGCCGAAGTTCTCCAAGAGGTCACGACAGCTCTTGATAGCATCGTAAATATCGTAGCCTGCCACACTGCGCGCAGAACCCGTAGCAATGTCGTTGCTCTTGGTAAGCACCACCGTCGGACGATAGTAAAGCTCCGTCATACGGGAGGCAACGATACCGACCACACCCTTCTTCCAGTTCTCATCGTATAGCACGATGCTTGTCTGATGCCGCTGACTCTCGAGCTTTTCCACAATCTGGTTAGCTTCTTCCGTCATTTGCTTATCCACATCCTTACGCTGCTCGTTGTACTCGTTGATGTGATTGGCTTCCGTCAATGCCTTCTCCATGTCGCGCTCTACGAGCAAATCCACAGCCTCCGTTCCGTTCTGCATGCGCCCCGAGGCGTTGATGCGCGGGCCGATACGGAACACGATGTCACTCATCGTGATTTCACGCCCCGTTAGTCCGCAGATTTCGATGATGGCCTTCAAACCTACCGACGGACTTTGATTCAACAACTTCAATCCGTGGTAGGCAAGGATGCGGTTCTCGCCCATGATGGGCACAATGTCTGCCGCGATGCTTACCGCACAGAAGTCAAGCAGGGGGATGAGGCGGGAGAAGGGAATGCCGTTGTTCTTCGCGAAGGCCTGCATGAACTTGAAGCCCACGCCGCAGCCACAAAGGTCTTTGAACGGATAGGTGGAATCCTCCCGTTTCGGATTCAGGATGGCCACGGCTTCCGGCAGTTCATCATCTGGCACATGATGGTCGCAGATGATGAAGTCGATACCCAGGCTCTTCGCATAGGTAATCTCGCTGATTGCCTTGATACCGCAGTCAAGCACGATAATAAGTTTCACGCCTTGTCCCGCAGCGTAGTCTAATCCCTTCTTGCTGATACCATATCCCTCTTCATAGCGGTCGGGAATATAGTATTCGATGTTGGAATAGAACTGCTGCAGGAACTTGTAAACCAAAGCCACCGCCGTACAGCCATCGACGTCGTAGTCGCCATAGACCATGATGCGCTCCTTGCGCCCCATCGCGTCGTTCAGCCTGTCCACCGCCACGTCCATGTCGTTCATCAGGAACGGGTCTATCAGCTCGTTGAGCATCGGCCTGAAGAAGCGCTTCGCTGCGCTCTCCGTCTTGATGCCCCGCTGAATGAGCAGGTCGGCGAGAATCGGGCTCATCCCGATTTTCTCTCCAAGCTCCTTAGCTGCCGTCTGTCTTTCCGGTGTGGGTTGGTTGTAATTCCATTTGAAGTGCATTTATATTTATTTTTATTCTTTTATTCGCTCGCATGATGTCAAAAGCGCCTATTAAGGCAATTTAACGCTTCAAAGTTACAAATAAAAAAAGAAAAACGGAATATAACTGCCTGCTATTTAACAGTTATATTCCGTTTTTAACCTAACTTTATAATGATTCTTGCTTGAATCGCCGTTATAGTTTACTCAATGTAATCAACTTTGACGACAATGACGCGTATGTTCTGATCCTTTTTCTTGGTCGCGATTTTGGCGATATGCCAGTCTTCGGGGAAGAAAATCAGGAAGCGTCCGGGCTTGCTGTCGAAGAAATGAGTCTTCTCGGGCAGGTAGGTGTCGTAGTGTATCACATCTTTCTTCTCATCGTAGGGCTTGCTTGCCTTACTCGTCTCGTGGTCAAGCAGGGCGAAACCTTCCGTGCCGCGCACTACATATTGAAAATCAGCCTTCTTACGGTGGCTTTCCGTGCCGCGCTTGGTAAGCGGCTCATTCTCCGAGTCTTCCACACTTGCAACGAGCGTGGAGTTGGGAATGGGATGCTTGCCCTTGGGAATGGCGAGCAAATCGGTGTCGCGCAGCCATTGGAAGAGTGCGTTCCACTGATCGGGATTCTTATGATACTGCGTGTAGAAGGTTTCAAGATTGACGGTCTTGTCGGGCTTAGCCTTTGTGAAGCCATTGGCCCACGCGCCGCTTGCAGCCCACTTGCGTATCTCGCTCTTGCTCTGTGCGTTGGCAGCGAGCGAGAGTGTCAGAATGGTAAACAGGATGATTAGTTTTCTCATAAATCTGTCGGTTGGTGAAAAGGCACGGACTTTGTGCCCGTGCCTTTGTATTGTTCGTCCAATGAATTAGAGTCCCATCTTCTTGCGAAGGTCTGCGGGGATGGCATTCTTGTTAATCAGGAAATCCATCGTGCAGGCGGCGATGAAAGCCTTGGTCATGTACCACGTACCCTTGTAGTCGCCGGTCTCACCCCAAGAATTTTTCACCATGTAATACTCTCTGCCGTTCTGATCCTTGGCGATGCCGTAGATCAGCATTCCGTGGTCGTCAGTCAGCTCCCAGTTATCGAAGCGCTCCTGTCTCATTTCCTGCGTGGGCACCATTTCGGGAACCGTGCAACCTAATGAGTCGAGGATTGAGGTCTGCTTCTGCGGCGTGAGCTTCAGCCAGCGAGCCATGTCGCTACCTGCGAGGCTCTCAGTAGCCTTGGTATCAACGAGATAGGCGAGACCCTTGCGGGTGAAACCAGCCTCTGATACGTCGCCACCCCAGCTTACTGTGTACCCCTGCTCGATGGCGTTGTCGATGATTTGCATCATCTCGTCCATCGGCACGTTGTAAGACTGCGGGTTGCGCCAGTTGTCCTGAACCTCCACGGCGAAGGTCGTATAGAACGGATGGTGTGTATAGCTTGTCACGCTTACATAGTCATCGAAGTTGAGGCCGAGACTTGCAGCAAAGCTTTTCGGCGTGTATTCCTTGCCCTCATAGGTGAACTTCTCGGGGCACTTGCCGAGATATGCGTCGAGGATGCCCTGAAGTCCAACCTTCCACTGGTTGGAAATCTTCTTTGCTCTGTTGGTTGCCACAGCCTTCACATAGGGCGACATAACAGCGAAGAACTCATTGTAGTTGTTGAGGGAATCGCCGTAGAGAGAGCCGGGGAAAGGCATAGCGTCCTCGGGGCAGATACCGTGGTTCTTCAGTGTAGCGAGAACGTCCTCAGAAGAGCCACCCTGTGCAAACTGGCAGTCGCCATGCAGACGAACCACCTGAATAGCGCGCTCCATGTAGGTCTTGTTTGCCACGAAGCTTTCGCAGAGGTCGTAAGTCTTGCCGGTGGCCTTCAGAATCTCAGCCTCGAAGAAAGAGAGGGTAGAGTAGTCCCAGCAAGTACCCGAGCGGCTTTGGTCCTTGACGCTGGTGATGGGATTTTCCTTAACGACGGTGAACACGGGTTTGTTCGTGTTCTTCACGGGAGCCTTCTTGGCTGCCGATGCACTCATGGCTACCATGGCCATCAGTGCGAAAGTCAGAATCTTTTTCATAAGTTGATAATTTTAATTATACTGGTTGTTAGTTTAACTATACTGGTTATCGTGATAACATTACTGGTTGTTGCGCTAAGATGGCATCTTATTGCTCAGACTTGCCTGTTGGTCGCCATGAACTCCTCAACCTCCTTCGGATGGTAGGGTATGCGGCTCTTGCCGAGGAAGCGGCAACCATCGGCGGTGATGAGTATGTCGTCTTCGAGGCGGATGCCACCGAAATCCTTGTAGGTCTCGAGTTTGTCGAAATTAAGGAATTCCTTGCAATGACCGCTTGCCTTCCATTCGTCGATGAGGGCGGGGATGAAATAGATGCCTGGCTCGTCGGTGACTACGAAGCCTTCTTCAAGCCGTCTTCCCATGCGCAGGCAATTAGTGCCGAACTGCTCAAGGTTGGGGCGCGTCTCATCATCGAAGCCCACGTATATCTGCCCGAGCCCTTCCATGTCATGCACATCCATGCCCATCATATGACCTAAGCCGTGTGGCAGGAACATGGCGTGCGCACCGGTGCGTACAGCCTCTTCCGTGTCGCCCTTCATGAGTCCGAGTTCTTTCAGGCGGTCTGTCATCAACCGGCAGACGGCAAAGTGAACATCCTGATACTTCACGCCGGGCTTTGCAACCTCCAATACGTGGTCGTGACATGCCTCCACGATGCTGTAAATCTCCAACTGACGCTGATTGAACTTCCCGCTGACGGGCATCGTGCGCGTGTTGTCGGAACAATAGTCGTCAAGCTCGCAACCGGCATCACAGAGCGCAAGCCTACCAGCCTCCAAAGGCGCATCAGACGGGCTTCCGTGCATGATTTCGCCGTGCTGCGTGAAGATGGTGGCGAAGCTGACACCCTGGGCGAGGCTTCGTGCGATGCCATCCACCTGACCGCCGATGAAACGCTCGGTCACGCCGGGCTTCACGAGCAGCTGGGCGGTGGTATGCATGGCATAGCCAACCTCGCAAGCCCGCTCTATGATGGCAATCTCCTGCGGCTCTTTCGTGGAGCGCATCTTGACCACCGCCTTGATGAGGGTCAGCGATGCCTTATCCCGCTGTTGGTCAGGATGGATGCCGAGCAAATCCATGATTTGTATCTTCGTATCGAAGCGGTAAGGCGGCAGGAAATGAACGGGGCGGCTTGCGGCAACAGCCTTGTCGCAGATGCCTTTCAGCTCCTTCATCGGTGCCGTCTTGGTGACACCCACCTGCGCGGCGAGGTTGCTCACGCTGTCCACGAATCCCATCCACACGATATCCTCGATGTCGATGTCGTCGCCGAGCAGCATTTCCGTGTCATTGTCGATGTCGATGACCCCGACGAGACCGTCTCGGTGCTGTCCGAAGTAATAAAGGAATGATGAGTCTTGCCGCATGGGTGAATAGGCATTGGCAGGATAGTTGGCGGGTGCCTCGTTGTTTCCGAAAAGGATGATGACGCCGCTCCCCACAAGCCGTTTTAACTCGGCGCGGCGGCGGATGTATGTCTCTTGGTTGAACATGAGATTGTGCGTTTAGTAAATTTCTGCGCAAAGATACACATTATTTGTCAAAATCATCAGTGTTTTTCAATTTTTTCGTACCTTTGCACGCAAATTTGAGAATTTAAACTACAAGAAAGGTAAGAAATGGGAAAAGTGATTCTTACGGGCGACCGCCCTACAGGTAAGTTGCACATTGGACATTATATCGGCTCACTCAGCCGGCGCGTACTATTGCAGAATGCGGGTGACTACGACCACATGCTCGTATTCATGGCAGACGTGCAGGCACTGACGGACAACGCCGACAATCCGGAGAAAGTAAGACAGAATATAATAGAGGTGGCACTCGACTACCTTGCAGCAGGGCTTGACCCGGAGAAGTGTATCATCTTCGTGCAGAGTCAGATACCAGAACTCGCGGAGCTGACCACCTATCTGATGAATCTCGTCAGCGTGAGCCGTGTGCAGCGCAATCCAACGGTGAAGACCGAGATTAAGATGCGTAACTTCGAGGCAAACATCCCACTCGGTTTCTTCTGCTATCCCGTCAGTCAGGCGGCAGACATTGCGCTCTTTAAGTCCACCACCGTGCCTGTGGGCGATGACCAGGAGCCGATGATTGAGCTGACCCGTGAGATTGTGCGCCGTTTCAACAATACATACGGCGAGGTGTTAGTGGAGCCTAATGTTCTGTTGCCCGAAAACCAGAGTGCCCGTCGTTTGCCCGGTACGGATGGCAAGGAAAAGATGTCAAAGAGTCTCGGCAACTGCATCTATCTTTCTGATTCCGCTGATGAAGTGTGGCAGAAAGTGCGCTCGATGTACACCGACCCGACTCATATCAACCTCAATGATCCCGGGCATGTGGAGGGTAATGCCGTCTTCACCTATTTGGATGCTTTCTCCACCGATGCTGACTTTGCAGAGTTCCTGCCTGAGTATCAGAATCTTGACGAACTGAAAGCACATTACACCAAGGGTGGTCTTGGCGATATGAAGTGCAAGAAATTCCTGAATCAGGTGCTCAATAAGTTCCTCGAGCCGATGCGTCAGCGCCGCCATGAGTTCGAGCAGGACATCCCTGAGATTTACAACATCCTGAAGAAGGGTACTGAGCAGGCTCGCGAGATTGGTGCGCAGACGATGGACGAGGTTCGTCGCGCCATGCGGATTGATTACTTCAACGACAGCGAACTGATTCGTCAGCAGGCGGAACGATTTAAGGCGAAGTAAGGTGCTGAAGGCTCTTTCCGGGAGGGGGAGGATATACCTCATATATTTATTTATGGTGTGCATCATCAACTTGTTGGTGATGCACTATACGCTTATCTCCACCTGCGATGTTGATAAGGCATTGGTGCCGATAGACTTCGTGGATAATTTTGTGGTGGTGGTCGTTGAGGTTGTTTTGCTGACAGCTCTTTTTTCTCTGCTTTCTTGGGGTAGGTTGCGAATAGCTTTATTATTGAGTGCTATTGTAACCTGTCTTTGGTCGTTCTCAAATGTCGCCTATTCGCGCTTCTTTTTCCAATATATCCCGTTCTCCGCATTCAGTGAGAGTGGGAATATGCTCGATCCTTTTATGCTCAAGTGCCTTGTGGACGGGATTAAGTGGGGCGACATCTACTTCTTGCTAAGTTTGGGCATTTCCATCTTTTTCTATCGGAAAGCTCCCGAAACACGTATAACCTTAATGCCTTTCCTAAAGCGATTGGCCTTTTTTTGCGTGGGAGTAGTGGTTGTGGAATTGTTTATGCATTTTGCATTTAATCCGACTTACAATGTCAATGCATATTTTAGGATATTGCATTCGGAATTGTTTACCCAATGGCGTTTTACTTGCCAACCTCTTTACACGAATTTCCAACGTGGCTCCGTGCGCAATCTGTTATTTGCATTCTATGAAAGTTATTTTGGTGACAAGGAATTGACTGAAGAACAACAGAAAAAGATTGGTGAAGAATTGCAGGCGTTGATACCTCTGCAGGTAACTCCATCCCATCAGCCTAATCAGGAGATTAAGAATGTCATTGTATTGCTGGTGGAATCTTATATGTCGTTTACGGTCGGTATGGAAGCCAATGGCAAGGAAGTCACCCCATTCTTGAATTCTTTAGCCAATGATTCCACCGTTTATTATAACGGACACATGACATCAAACATCACGATAGGAGAATCGTCAGACGGGCAGTTTATTTATATGACAGGCCTGTTGCCCCTGCGATCGGAAATTACGGTGTCAAAAGCAAAGAAGCACAGGTTACCTGGTTTGCCGGCCATCTTGTCGGAAAAGATGGGGATGACGACCCGCATGATTGTTCCTACTTCCGCATCATTCTGGAGTCAGGATGTGCTTTGTAATCGTTATGGTATTCAACATTTATATTCCCGTAGCGAATACAAAAAGCCCCATCTGTCTTTTCTTTCAGATGATCAGGTGTTTGAGTTGGCTGATTCGGTGGATGCCTTGAGCAATGAACCGTTTTTCTCCATTGTGCTGACCTATTCCATGCATATGCCATACACCGAGATAACAGACTCCAGCTTTGTTGCTGATGTAGCTTCTCGTCCTTCAACGATGAACCATTATCTCAACGCTTGCCATTTTACCGACGCGCAAATAAAAAAGTATTTTGACAGCTTGAAGCGGAGAGGACTTTATGACAATAGTCTGATTGTCATCGTTGCTGACCACGACGTTGGCGAGAATCAGTTGCAGTTGTCATCGGAGGTAACTGAACGGGAATTGCCGCTTTTTATCATCAATGGCAATATCAATCGTAACGAGGCATGGAATGGAAAATGCAACCAATTGGATGTTTACACAACCATCCTTGATGTGTTAGGCATTGATAGCCCGTGGAAAGGATTGGGGCATACGCTACTTAACAAGGATTATGTTGATTCTATCCTTCCTATGAAATGGGATATGTCTGAATGGATGATTACTGGCGATTGGTTCGCTTCAGCAGGTCAGGACGCAACCGCTTCGTGCGCTCCAAAGCCTGTTCAAACTCCCATTCCTTGATTTTGGCCTCGTTGCCGCTGAGCAGAATTTCAGGAACTTTCCACCCTTTATATTCCGCAGGGCGGGTGTAGATGGGGGCGGCAAGCATATCGTCCTGGAAGCAGTCGCTGAGGGCACTTTGTTCGTCGCCAATGACTCCTGGCACAACTCTCACGATGGCATCTGCCATGACGGCGGCAGCCAATTCTCCCCCCGTCAGCACATAGTCGCCAATGCTAATCTCGCGGGTGATGAGATGCTCACGGATGCGGTGGTCTATTCCCTTGTAATGCCCGCAGAGAATGATGATATTCCCCTTCAATGACAACTCGTTGGCGATGTGCTGATCGAATTGCTCACCGTCGGGTGAAGTAAATATCACTTCATCATAGTCACGTTCCTCTTTCAGTTTCGTGATACAGCGGTCAATAGGCTCACATTGCATTACCATCCCCGCAAAACCGCCATAGGGATAGTCATCCACGCGCCGCCACTTGTCAAGTGTATAGTCGCGCAGGTTATGCAAGTGAATTTCCGCCAATCCTTTCTTCTGTGCCCTTGCCAAGATGCTCTCTCGGACGAAGCCCTCGATCATCTCAGGCAGCACCGTTATGATGTCTATTCTCATTGATAAAAATCCTTGATTTCGTTTAACTTCCTTTCTCCTAATTCCCTGCCGATATCATACACCCGTTTCATCTCTTTGGGGTCGTGGGAGATATGACCGATAGGTAGTTTGCTGTCGGGGCGGATAACAAAGCAACGCCCCTTGCGTTCAGCCTCTCGCACATACTCCAATTGTCGGTTATACATCAGATGCCGCCTGTCCATCGCTTCAATCAGTTTGGGATATTTCCGCAAGGCGATGCGCATCAGCAACATCAGGCGGTTATGCTTTTTCACATAACCTTCGGGCTGGGTCAGTATCACCACATTGCGCTTATAACCTATTTTCTCGAAATATTCCAAGGGGATGGAATCCGCGATACCGCCATCAAGCACCTTACTGCCTTCTAAATCCACGACACGCGAAGCCAAAGGCATAGAGGCAGAGGCACGTATCCAGTCGTAAGTGATGGGGTTAGACTTGTCTATACGTTTGTATATAGGCTCACCCGTCTCCACATCCGTACATACGACGATGAACTCCATCGGACTCTCCTCAAAGGTGCGGTCGTCAAAAATGTCGTATTGCGTAGGAACTATATGGTAAGCGAATTGGGCGTTGAAATAGTCCCCCGTGGTAAGCAGCGACTTCAGTCCGCTGTATCTGGAATCTTTTGCAAATCGCATATTGTAGCGGATGGCGCGCCCTGGTTGCCAAGACTTATAGTTGCAACCGAAAGCTGCCCCAGCCGAGACGCCAATCAGTCCGTCGGGCTTGATGCCTGCCTCCATCATCACGTCGATGATGCCACAGGTGAACAGCCCGCGCATGGCTCCGCCTTCCAACACTAATCCGCTTTTCATTTACTGCAAAAATTTCTGCAAAGTTACGACTTTTTCCGGACTAATCCCGCCATTCCACCGAGATACTGCGGTTTTAACATTAATTATTGGGGTATTTCTGCGGAGTGTCCTGTTTTCTGCTTATTTTTGCAAACCAAATGATTCCGCATGCGGAAGAAAATCGTGATTGATGATGTTGAGAAAGTTTGGATTGCTGTTGGGTTGTATGTTGATGATAGCCGTGGGACTCCGTGGACAGGAGCTTACGGACGCAAGATGCATCTCCTTGATGGGCGTGCCTTTGGAGGGACCTGATTCTTTGTTCATCCCTGCCTTGAAGTCTGTGGGATTTGAACAGGTAGAGCCTGGTGAGGATGAAGATGATGACCCCTACACCTATTATTTTACAGGTGATTTCTACGGCATCAAAGCAAACTTAGAGGTGAATGTCAACGAGAAGTCAAAGATGTTGTCTGAAGTGTTCGTGACGTGCGGCCCTTATCGGACACGTGAACTTTACGACCGCAATCAAAAGTATTTGTTGCTGAAACTCCAGCGAGAGTGGGGAAACTTCACTCCCAAAGGTGACGGCACGCTCTATATGCTCAACGATTACGGCTATATCCGGCAAGGCATGACACTGCGCGAGAACGGTACGCGCACCATCAATTATTTCTACCTGAATTCTTCACCTTATTATAAAGATGTGTATAATATGGGGTTGAAAGGTCAAGTGCAAGAGGTTATTACTGACAATCCCGTGTCGGAAAATGGTATCGTGCATTTCAGTGAGTCGGGTATGTTGTCGGCAGATGATGTGATTGAACGCGAATACAGTCCTACGGGTTATCTGCTGAAAGCGGCAATGGTGGAGCCATCTGGCGAGAACAGTCAGCTTACTTATGAGTATGACGACGATGGCAGATTGGTGAAACGCACGCTGAGAAATACGGCTTCTGGCATTCGCTCAGTCAATGAATACAAATATAACGACGATGACGAAATCAGTACGCAGACCCAGAAAGTGTTCGACAAGGAGAACGAATGCATCTTGTCAATCACTATGAAAAACAACTATAAGGATTATGACGACAATGACAACTGGACGCGCAATGCGCTAACTCTTACCTATTGGGAGAAAGGGGAACGCGCCCAGACGGTGAAGGTGGAGCAGACGCGTACCATCAGTTATTGGGACGACTGACTACTCGTTGAGCATAACAAGAAACTCGTCTTCACTCACAATCCGTATTCCTAATTTCTCCGCTTTCTGCAGTTTGGAAGGCCCCATGTTCTCACCTGCGAGGATAAACGAGGTTTTGCTGCTAATGCTTCCCACGTTCTTCCCGCCGTTCTGCTCAATGATGGCTTTATATTCGTCACGGCCGTGATGCGAGAATACGCCGCTGATGACGATGCTTTGTCCCGCTAACTTATCCGATGCCATCGCCGTTTGTTCTTCCGAGAGCCGCATCTGCAAACCATATCCGCGTAGGCGTTCCACCAATGTGCGGTTCTCTTCATTCTGGAAATAGCTGATAATGCTTTTCGCCATCACCGCTCCGATGCCTTCAATCTCTTGCAATTCCTCCTCGCTTGCCGCCATTAGGGTGTCGATGTCCTTGAAATGCCGAGCCAATACACGGGCGGATGTCTCTCCCACAAAACGAATACCGAGTGCAAAAACCACACGCTCAAAGGGCACTTCCTTGGAGGCTGCGATGCCGCTGACGACCTTCTGCGCTGACTTGGTGCGACTGCCGTCGCCGTTAATCTGTTGCACTTCAATGTTATATAGGTCTGCCGCATTCTTGATGAGTCCTCTGCGATAGTATTCGTCGATGGTCTCTGGGCCGAGCGAGTCTATGTTCATAGCACGTCGCGCGATGAAATGCTCGATGCGCCCTTTTATCTGTGGCGGGCATCCTGTATCATTCGGGCAATACCATGCCGCCTCGCCTTCATAGCGTACTAATGGCGAGCCGCATTCGGGACACCGCTTAATAAACTGAACAGGCTGTGCGATAATCGGTCGCCGCTCGATATCCACACCGACAATCTTGGGGATGATTTCGCCACCCTTTTCTACAAACACATAATCGCCGATATGCAGGTCGAAACTACGAATAAAATCCTCGTTGTTGAGCGTGGCGCGCTTGACGGTTGTTCCCGCAAGTTGCACAGGCTCCATATTTGCCACAGGCGTAATCGCTCCCGTCCTGCCGACTTGATAGGTCACCTCGTTCAGCCGCGTGCATACCCGTTCTGCCTTGAATTTATAGGCAATGGCCCAACGGGGACTTTTTGCGGTGAAACCGAGCGAACGCTGTTGCCGCAAGGAGTTCACTTTCAGTACGATGCCGTCAGTAGCCACGGGCAAATCTTTGCGTGCCGTGTCCCAATAGTTGATGAAATCGTATATCTCTTGTAGCGTCTTTACTTTCCTTGTGCCCTCGGAAACCTTAAAACCCCATTGTCGTGCCGCCTCCAAGTTCTCATAATGCCCTTCGGCAGGCAATTCTTCACCAAGCAAATAATAAAGGTAAGCATCCAACCGCCGACTGGCTACAAGGCTTGACTTCTGACTTTTCAGCGTGCCACTCGCAGCATTGCGCGGATTGGCGAAAAGCGGTTCTTCTGCCGCCTCCCGCTCCTTGTTCAATTGCTCAAACACCGCCCATGGCATCAGAATCTCCCCACGAATCTCAAATTCCTGTGGATAGCCATTGCCCGAAAGCACCAATGGAATAGCGCGGATGGTCTTCACGTTTGCGGTCACATCATCACCTTGTACGCCATCGCCTCGTGTCACCGCCTGCGTCAGTCTGCCGTTCACATAAGTCAGCGAAATCGACAGTCCGTCATATTTCATCTCACAGCACACTTCAAAGTCCTCCCCGGCTAATCCTTTGCTGACACTCTCATACCAGTCTGCCACATCCTGCTCATTATAGGTATTTGCAAGCGAGAGCATCGGGTACTTATGCACTACCTGCTGAAACTCCTCGTTCAGATCGCTGCCCACGCGTTGGGTAGGGGAGTTCGGGTCTGCCATCTCCGGGTGCTTCGCCTCCAAATCCTGTAATTCGCGCATCAGGAAATCAAAATCCTGATCGCTGATGGTAGGCTGATTCAGCACGTAATACCTGCGGTTATGCTCATGCAGTTCTTTCCTTAACTGTTCTATGCGTTGTCTTTCGTCCATGATTTTCCTTATTTGCTTGCAAAGATAACGAAAAAACTGAAGATATCTCCCAACTCTTCCTTTGTTTTGATGAGAATCTTTATTTGAGGAAAATCAGCTTTGTAGTGTGACTGGCGAGATTGTACTGCCAAATTTCATTACAGAATAGGCCGCGTGGGAGAAATAAAAAACGCAGTTTGTTTGGAAAATCGGGAAAAAAGCCGTACTTTTGCGGACAACAAAGAATAATAACTGAAAAGCTGTATTAGACTCATGAAAAAAACATTATTGTTTTTGATGCTCTGCTGCGCACTTGGAGTGCAGGCGGGGATTGGGTTTGGCGAGCGCCCGAAGCTCGTGGTGGGAATCGTGGTTGATCAGATGCGATGGGACTATCTGTCGCGTTATTATGACAAGTTCGGGGATGACGGTTTCCGCCGGCTGATAGATCAAGGCTATTCGTGTGATAATTGTCTCATCAACTATCTGCCCACGGTGACATCTATCGGCCATACTTCTGTTTACACGGGTACCACCCCTGCTTTTCACGGCATCTGCGGAAATAATTTCTATATCGACGGGCAAAAGACCTATTGCTGTGGAGACGCGACCGTGGATCCGGTGGGAACGAACAATGGCAAGAAGGGAAAAATGTCGCCGCGTAATCTGCTTTCAACGACTATCGGCGACCAGTTGAGGCTGCACACAGACTTCCGCTCGAAGGTAATCGGCGTAAGCTATAAAGACCGCGCTGCCATACTCCCTGTGGGACGAAGTGCAACGGCTGCTTATTGGCTTGATACCGACAATGGACAGTTTATGACAAGCACTTACTATATGACGGAACTGCCGCAATGGGCAAAGGACTGCAACGCTGAATTGAAGAAGAACAAGGAGCTGAAGAAGGTCGGTGCAGACATCGGTCTTTACCCCCTTTGCGGAACGATTACCACGGATATGGCCATCGCTGCCTTGAAAGGTGAGCAGCTTGGAAAGAACGGCGAAACCGATATGCTTTGCGTGAGCTATTCACAGACGGATGTGATTGGCCACCAATATGGCACACGTGGAGAGCGCACGGATGCGGTGTATCTTCAATTGGATAAGGATTTGGCACGTTTATTCAAGGCATTAGACGAGCAGGTGGGTGAAGGCAACTATGTTGTGTTCCTGACTGCTGATCATGGCGCAGCGCACAACCATCGTTATATGGAAGAGCATAAGTTGAACGGCGGCGGTTGGAATCTGCAAGAGCGCCAGGAAGAGTTTAATGCCTATATGGAGAAGACCGTGGGCGCAAAGAAGCCCGTGCTGTTGGCCACGCAAGACTATCGCATCTTCCTCGACAAAGAGGGCATCCGCGAGCAGGGACTTGACCTGCAGGCTGTGAAAGATGCGGTCATCGCCTATTTTAAGCAATTACCTCATGTGCATTTCGTTATGGATTATGAGAAGGCGATGACAACCAGCATCCCGGCATTGATTCGAGACCGTGCGCTGATGGGCTACCATCCTCGCCGTTCTGGAGATATTATTGTGGTCGTAGAGCCGGGGTATTACGAGGTCGGCACGTGGTCGGCACCGGAAGGCACTACCCATGGAGAGTGGAATCCCTACGATTCCCATATCCCCCTGTTGTTCTATGGATGGAAGGTGAAGCATGGCAGCACGAGTCGTGAGGTGCATATCACCGACATCGCAGCGACCGTTTGCGCAATGCTGCACATTCAGCAGCCGAATGCTTGTGTCGGAGAGGCGATTTCCGAAGTGACTGAATAAATTTCCGGCAATTCTACCTTTGTTTACAAATTTATTTGTACCTTTGCAGCACTTTAGCGCAAAGGTACATTTAAATTATATAAATTTTATGAACTTTACTTTGTTAATTACCGTCTTACTGACGGCTATTACATTGGTGGCGGGGGCTTATGTCGTTGCTAAGCTGATAGGTCCGCGTTCCTACAACAAGGTGAAAGGCGAACCCTACGAGTGCGGAATTCCCACCCGTGGTACTTCGTGGCTGCCCTTGAGCGTAGGATTCTACCTGTTCGCCATCTTGTTCTTGATGTTCGACGTGGAGACAGTGTTCCTGTACCCGTGGGCAGTAGTCGTGAAGGACTTCGGGGCGACGGCGTTGCTGAGCATCGGGTTCTTCCTCGTTGTACTTGTGCTGGGTCTGGCTTATGCCTGGCGGAAAGGAGACTTGGAATGGAAGTAAGAAAGCCGAAAATCAAGAGTATTCCCTACGAGGAGTGGAATGACAACGCCTCGTTAGAGAAACTGATTGACGAACTCCATGAGGGAGGCGTCAATGTGGTGACTGGATCGCTCGATCAGTTGATTAATTGGGGGCGCGCCAATTCGCTTTGGTCGCTTACGTTCGCCACGTCTTGCTGCGGTATTGAGTTTATGGCTTGTGGTTGCGCACGCTATGACTTCGCTCGCTTCGGTTTCGAGGTGACGCGTAACTCTCCCCGTCAGGCCGACCTCATTATGTGCGCCGGTACGATTACGCACAAGATGGCACCTGCGCTGAAGCGTCTGTATGATGAGATGGCTGAGCCGAAGTATGTGATTGCCGTGGGTGGTTGTGCCATCAGTGGTGGGCCTTTCAAGTCGAGCTATCATGTGGTGAAGGGCATCGAGGAAATCGTGCCTGTGGATGTGTTCATCCCTGGTTGTCCTCCGCGCCCCGAGGCTATCATGTACGGCATGATGCAGTTGCAGCGTAAGGTGAAGATTGAGAAATTCTTTGGTGGGGCTAACCACAAGCAGACGAAGGAGGAGCGCGAGTTGGGCGTGTCCAATGAAGAGCTGACGGCTCGTCGCTTGGGTGACCATCGTCGTGAACCAATCGTGGTGACCGATGTGCCCAAGGAGTTTGTAGAGGAATTAAAGGCAGAACAGGAGGTAACGGTATGAAATTAGAATTCCTGTCATTTGATTTCGACAAGTTCGCACAGGAGATGCAGAACTTGAAGACCAAGAAGCACTTTGACTATCTTGTTACCATTGTAGGCGAGGACTTCGGAGCAGAAGAGGGACTCGGCTGTATCTACATCCTTGAGAATACGGAAACCCACGAGCGTTGCAGCGTGAAGATGCTCGCTAAGACGCAGGTTTGCGGGGATGGTATTGCCTCAAATGGTTCTGGCGAGACTGACGGGCAGTTGATTCCCTATCTGCCGACTGTTTCCAACATCTGGCGCGTAGCCGATTTGTTGGAGCGTGAGGTCTATGATTTCTTCGGCATCGTTTTCTTGGGACATCCCGATATGCGCCGTCTTTTCCTGCGCAGTGATTTCAAGGGCTATCCTTTCCGTAAGGACTGGCAGTTTACTGACAAGTACACGCTGGAGGACGATGTAGAGCCTGACTACGGTTTAGAGTATTATTTAGACCAGGACGGCATTTTGCAGTCAAAGCAGAATAAGTTGTTCACGGAAGATGACTATGTCATCAACATTGGTCCGCAGCACCCATCTACCCACGGCGTGCTCCGTCTGCAGACAGTGCTCAATGGTGAGACGGTGAAGCGTGTCTATCCGCACTTGGGCTATATCCATCGCGGTATCGAGAAGATGTGCGAGAGCATGACCTATCCGCAGACGCTTGCATTGACCGACCGTCTGAACTACCTTTCCGCCATGATGCACCGCCACGCTTTGGTGGGTGTCATCGAGGAAGGTATGGGCGTGGAACTGACGGAGCGCATCAAGTACATCCGCACCATCATGGACGAGTTGCAGCGTATCAACTCGCATTTGTTGTATGTGGGCTGCTGCGCACAGGATATGGGTGCGCTGACGGCGTTCCTCTACTCGATGCGTGATCGTGAGCATGTGCTCAATGCGATGGAGGAGACCACGGGAGGCCGCCTGATTCAGAACTATTATAGAATAGGTGGACTGCAGGACGACATCGACCCGAACTTCGTGAAGAACGTGAAGGAGTTGGTGAAGTATCTGAAGCCGATGATTCAGGAGTATGTGGATGTGTTCGGTGACAACATCATCACGCACAACCGCTTCGAGAAGGTAGGCCCGATGAGTCTTGAGGACTGTATCAGCTATGCTGTGACAGGCCCTGCCGGTCGTGCCTCTGGTTGGAAGAACGATGTGCGCAAGAATCATCCCTACGATATGTACGACAAGGTGGAGTGGGAGCAGGTTGTCATGACCGGCTGCGACACGATGGATCGTTACACCTGTCATATCACTGAGATGTATCAGAGTCTCGCTATCATCGAGCAACTCATTGATAATATTCCCGAGGGCGACTTCTATGTGAAGCAGAAGCCAATCATCAAGGTGCCCGAAGGACAGTGGTACTTCTCCGTAGAGGGAGCGAGCGGTGAGTTCGGCGTTTATCTTGACTCACGCGGTGACAAGAGTCCCTACCGTCTGAAGATGCGCCCGATGGGCTTGTCGCTGACGGGTGCGCTCGACCCGATGCTGCGCGGACAGAAGATTGCCGACCTTGTGGCTACGGGTGCGGCTATCGACTTTGTGATTCCCGATATCGACCGGTAATTTAAGGATTAAGAAAAAGAAAGAAATATGTTCGACTTTTCAATTGTAACACAATGGTTCGACGCTCTTCTCCGGGAAACCCTCGGATTGGGAGATTTCTGGTCGATACTGATTGAGTGCGTGTTGGTTGGCGCGGCTATCCTCGTGGGATATGCGCTGATTGCCATCGTGCTGATATTCATGGAGCGCAAGGTCTGCGCTTATTTCCAGTGCCGCCTCGGCCCGATGCGCGTAGGTTACTGGGGACTGTTGCAGGTGTTTGCCGACGTGCTGAAGATGCTCATCAAGGAGATTTTCTTCGTGGATCGTGCAGACAAACTGCTTTATGCTGTCGCTCCGCTGCTCGTGATTTTCGGTTCTGTCGGTGCTTTCTCGTTCCTGCCTTGGAACAATGGTGCGACGGTGCTCGACTTCAATGTGGGCGTGTTCCTGCTGACTGCCATTTCCTCGATTGGCGTGGTGGGTATCTTCCTCGCCGGTTGGGGTTCTAACAACAAGTATTCGGTGGTTTCTGCCATGCGTGGTGCCGTGCAGATGATTTCCTATGAGATGTCGCTCTGCCTCTGTCTGATTACTGCTGTCATCCTGACGGGTACGATGCAGATGTCTGGCATTGTGGAGGCGCAGACAGGCCCGTGGAAGTGGCTCATCTTCCAGGGACATATCCCCGCTATCATTGCCTTCCTCGTATTCCTCGTGGCAGGTAATGCCGAGGCAAATCGTGGCCCGTTCGACATGGCTGAGGCCGAGAGTGAGCTGACCGCAGGTCATCATACCGAGTATTCTGGTATGGGCTTCGGTTTCTTCTATCTGGCTGAGTTCCTCAACCTGTTCATCATTGCCGGTATCGCCGCTACGGTATTCCTCGGCGGTTGGGCACCTATCAATATCGGTGTCGAGGCATTCGACATGGTGATGGACTACATCCCCGGCATCGTCTGGTTCATGGGTAAGGCCTTTGCACTTGTATGGATTCTGATGTGGATTAAGTGGACGTTCCCCCGTCTGCGTATCGACCAGATCCTGAAGTTGGAATGGAAGTATCTGATGCCTGTCGGACTTATCAACCTTGTGCTGATGACCGTCGTGGTGGCATTTGGTCTTTATATTAAATAAGGTGTAAGAGAAATGGAAGACAATAAATCATATTTCGGAGAACTCGGGCACGGCATCAAGACGCTGGCTACTGGTATGAAGGTCACCTGGAAGGAATACTTCAAGGACTTCTTTACCAATAAGTCCACGGAGCAGTATCCCGAGAACCGCAAGACGACACTCCATGTATCGAAGCGTCACCGCGGTCGCTTGGTGTTCAAGCGCGCGGAGGACGGTGCCTACAAGTGTACGGCTTGCACATTGTGCGAGAAAGCCTGTCCGAACGGAACCATCAAGATTGTGGCTCACATGGCGGATGATCCCGAGACGGGCAAGAAAAAGAAGGTGCTCGACGATTATCAGTACGACCTTGGCGACTGCATGTTCTGCCAGCTCTGTACCAACGCCTGCAACTTCGACGCAATCGAGTTTACCAATGATTTCGAGAACGCAGTATTCGACCGCAACAAGTTGGTGCTCCACCTTGACAAGGAAGTCTATCAGGGTGGCTCATTGCCCAACCTCATTGACGGCGGTGCGGAACTGACTATCGGTAAGTTTAACACCAAGACGAAGTGACGATTATGGCAAATATGGTCATGTTTATCATTCTCGCCGTTGTCATTCTCGGTTCTGCCGTGTTGTGTGTGACGACGAAGCGAATCATGCGAGCCGCAACGTTCCTGTTGTTCGTGCTCTTTGGCGTGGCAGGTCTTTACTTCCTGCTCGACTATACATTCTTAGGCGCAGCCCAGATTGCCGTTTATGCCGGTGGTGTGACGATGCTTTATGTATTCGCCATCCAGTTGGTGGGCAAGCGTTCCCTTCAAGGACTCATTGAGCGGATGAAGGGTAGCCGCGTGGTCTATGGGGCGATTCTCTCGCTCGCTGGACTGCTTACGGTGACGCTCGTGCTGCTCAAGAACCACTTTATTTGCGCCGCTGCGCAGGTGGCTGATGCAGAAGTGCCGATGGCAGAAATCGGACACGCCCTGCTCGGTGCCGGCAAGTATCAGTGGGTGCTTCCGTTTGAGTTTATCTCGGTGTTCCTGCTGGCCTGCATCATTGGCGGACTGGTTGTTGCAAGAAAGGAGGAGGAATAAGTTATGGTACCCGTACAGTGTTATTTCGTGCTTAGCGCACTTTTGTTCTTCATCGGTGTCTATGGCTTCATCACCCGCCGAAACCTGCTTGCGATGCTCATTTCCGTGGAGTTGGTGCTCAATGCGGTAGAGATTAACTTCGCCGCGTTCAACCGCCTGTTGTTCCCCGGACAGTTGGAGGGCTTCTTCATGTCGCTCTTCGGCATCGGCGTTGCCGCTGCTGAGACTGCTGTCGCCATTGCGATTATCATCAATGTCTATCGCAACTTCAACAGCGACAATGTGGATAGTATTCAGAATATGAAACGATAAAAACGACTGAAAGATTATGGAATATAGTTATTCAATATTTATCCTGCTTCTGCCGCTGCTGTCGTTCCTTGTTCTGGGACTGGCCGGCATGAAGATGCAGCACAAGGTTGCCGGACTCATCGGCACCTGCTCACTTGGCCTCGTTACGGTTCTGTCGTATATCACTGCGTTTCAGTATTTCACGGCTGACCGCGTGAACGGCGTTTACCAGACGATTGTGCCGTATAACTTCACTTGGTTGCCGTTGGGAAGCCTGAACTTCGACCTCGGCATATTGCTCGACCCGATTTCGGTGATGATGCTCATTGTCATCTCCACGGTGTCGCTGATGGTGCATATCTACTCATTCGGCTATATGCATGGCGAGAAGGGATTCCAGCGTTATTACGCCTATCTTTCCCTCTTCACGATGTCCATGCTCGGACTGGTGCTTGCTACCAACATCTTCCAGATGTATATGTTCTGGGAGCTTGTGGGTGTCAGCTCCTACCTGCTCATCGGCTTCTACTATCCGTTGAAGCCTGCCATTGCCGCAAGTAAGAAGGCGTTTATCGTGACCCGCTTCGCGGATATGTTCTTCCTCATCGGTATTCTGACATTCGGTTACTTCACCGAGTCGTTCAGTTTCTCCTTTGCAGGTGACATCGTGATGGGGCAGGGCACTACGCCGTTTATCGAGGGTAACATGGCAAAGGCGATTGCCGCCGGAGGTCTTATTATCCCCACTGCATTGGTACTGATGTTCATCGGTGGTGCCGGTAAGTCCGCCATGTTCCCGTTGCACATCTGGCTGCCTGATGCCATGGAAGGCCCGACCCCTGTGTCTGCGCTTATTCATGCTGCTACGATGGTGGTTGCGGGTGTGTTCCAGATTGCCCGTATGTTCCCGTTGTGGATTGAGTATGCTCCGCATTCGCTGAGCATCGTGGTATGGGTGGGTGTGTTTACCGCCTTCTATGCCGCTGCCGTGGCTTGTGCCCAGACGGACATCAAGCGCGTGCTCGCATTCTCTACGATTTCGCAGATTGCATTCATGATGGTGGCTTTGGGTGTCTGCCTGCCGGCGCATGAGGAAGGTGTCGTTCTCGACAACCATGCACAGCTTGGCTATATGGCAAGTATGTTCCACCTGTTCACCCATGCTATGTTCAAGGCGTGCCTGTTCCTTGGTGCGGGTTGCATTATCCATGCGGTTCATTCCAATGAGATGGCGCTGATGGGTGGTCTCCGCAAGTACATGCCGATAACCCACGTTACGTTCCTTATCAGCTGTCTGGCCATTGCGGGTATTCCTTTCTTCTCGGGTTTCAGCTCGAAGGATGAGATTATTTCCGCTTGCTTCGCCTACAGTCCTTGGACGGGGTGGATTATGACGGGTATTGCCGCCATGACGGCATTCTATATGTTCCGTCTGTACTACGGCATCTTCTGGGGTACAGAGAATGTGGAGGCTCACAAGCACCACACGCCCCATGAGGCTCCGCTGACGATGACCGTTCCGCTGATTGTACTTACCGTGATAACGCTTGGCGTGGGTATCTACACTACCATCGCAGGCTTTGCAGGGTGGGGCGGTTCGTTCGGTTCATTCGTTACCGCAAGCGGTCAGCAGTACAATATCCACTTCGACACGCAGATTGCCCTCACTTCCACGGTGATCGCCATTCTGAGCATCTGCCTCGCCACCTATATCTATAAGGGCGAGAGTCAGCCGATTGCCGACCGTCTGTATCAGAAGTTCCCGCGTCTGCATCGTGCTGCTTACAAGCGTTTCTATCAGGACGAGATCTGGCAGTTCGTTACGCACCGGGTTATCTTCGCACTTGTTTCCACACCTATTGCGTGGTTCGACCGCCATGTGGTGGACGGAACGTTTGATTTCCTTGCGTGGGGCGCTAACGAGGCAGGTGAGAGCATCCGCCCGTGGCAGAGTGGCGATGTCCGTCAGTATGCCGTTTGGTTCCTCACCGGTACGGTGGCATTAACATTAATCCTTTTATGCATCTAAAGATATGAGTATATTAAGTCTATTCGTAGTAATCCCCGCGCTGATGCTGCTTTGCCTCTGGTTGGCGAAGTCGCTCAATCAGGTGCGCGGTGTGATGGTGACGGGTGCCTCGTGCCTGCTTGCACTCTCCGTCTGGCTGACGGTCTATTTCATTCAGCAGCGGGCTGCCGGCAACACGGCGGAAATGCTGCTGACCTACAGCACGCCTTGGTTTGCACCGCTGAACATTGCCTATTCGGTGGGCGTTGATGGTATCTCTGTCGTGATGCTGCTCCTGTCGAGCATCATCGTGTTCACGGGTACGTTTGCCTCTTGGCAACTGAAGCCGCTGACGAAGGAGTATTTCCTTTGGTTCACCCTGCTGAGCACGGGTGTGTATGGCTTCTTCATCAGCACCGACCTCTTCACGATGTTCATGTTCTATGAGGTGGCACTCATCCCGATGTACTTGCTCATCGGTGTATGGGGCAGCGGCCATAAGGAGTATTCTGCCATGAAGCTGACCCTGATGCTGATGGGTGGTTCCGCCCTGCTGATTCTCGGTCTGCTCGGCATTTACTATTTCAATGGCCAGTATAGCGGCACTTACACCTTTGATGTGAATGCTATCGCTGCCGCCCACGCCATTCCAGGCTGGATTCAGAACATTTTCTTCCCATTCATCTTCATCGGTTTCGGTGTGCTTGGCGCACTGTTCCCGTTCCACACATGGTCTCCCGACGGTCACGCTTCCGCGCCTACCGCCGTGTCGATGCTCCATGCCGGTGTGTTGATGAAACTCGGAGGCTATGGCTGTTTCCGCGTGGCAATGTTCCTGTTGCCTGAGGCTGCCCAGGATCTCTCATGGATTTTCCTGATACTGACGACTATCTCAGTGGTTTATGGCGCACTTTCCGCTTGTGTGCAGACCGACCTGAAGTATATCAATGCCTACTCTTCAGTGTCTCACTGCGGACTTGTGCTCTTCGCCTTGCTGATGATGAGCCAGACGGCTGTGACGGGTGCTATCTTGCAGATGCTCTCTCACGGTCTGATGACGGCACTCTTCTTTGCCCTCATCGGTATGATTTATGGTCGTACGCACACGCGTGACATCCGTGAGTTGGGCGGTCTGATGAAGATCATGCCGTTCCTCTCCGTGGGCTATGTGATTGCCGGTCTTGCCAACCTTGGTCTGCCGGGCTTCTCTGGTTTCATCGCTGAGATGACCATCTTCGTAGGTTCATTTGGTGCGCAGCCGCTCTATGGCGACCCCAATGACTCCTTCCGCATGGTGGCCACCATCATCGCTTGTATGTCGATTGTCGTGACGGCAGTCTATATCCTGCGCGTGGTAGGCAAGATTCTCTACGGCGAGGTGACCAACAAGCACTATCTCGAACTGACCGATGCAACCTGGGACGAGCGCGTTGCCGTCATCTGTCTCATCGCTTGCGTGGCAGGACTTGGTTCCTTCCCCTTCTGGGTGAGCAACATGATTTCCCCTGCTGCCGGCAGCATTCTGCAATCAATTGGTGTAATGTAATCAAGGAGGACAAAAGATATGAATTACGGACAATTCTTACAAATGATTCCCGAGGCATTCCTTGTTCTCGCGCTCATTCTCGTTTTCTGTGCTGATTTCAAGATAGCAAGGACGCAGGTGAAGGGCTATTCGCTCTATTTCCTGACTATTGCGCTGCTGGTTGCCGGCACGGGTGTATGCCTGACGGCAGAGCCTGCCGAGGCTTTCGGCGGTCTGTATGTCACGACTCCGATTGTGAATGTGATGAAAACCATCCTCACCGTGGGCACGCTGATTGTTGTTATCATGGCGCAGTCATGGGTGCAGACGGTCAAGAAGTTAGAGGGTGAGTTCTATATGCTCGTACTCTCCACGCTGCTCGGCATGTATGTCATGATGTCAAGCGGCCACTTCCTGTTGTTCTTCCTCGGTCTTGAAATGGCGAGCGTGCCGATGGCATGCCTCGTGGCTTTCGACAAGTGGAAGAAGAACTCGGCAGAAGGTGCTGCCAAGTACATCTTGGTCGCTACGTTCTCCAGTGGTGTGATGCTTTACGGTATCTCGTTCATCTATGCCGCAGCCGGCACGCTCTACTTTGACGATGTGGCTGCCACCATCTCCGCCACGCCGTTGGCAATCATGGGATTGGTGTTCTTCTTCAGCGGTCTCGGCTTCAAGATTTCACTTGTGCCGTTCCATTTCTGGACTGCCGACACCTACGAGGGTGCTCCGACACCCGTCACGGGTTACCTGAGCGTTGTCTCCAAGGGCGCGGCTGCGCTGACGCTGTGCATCATTCTCATCAAGGTGTTCCAGCCGTTGGTGGAGTATTGGGAGTATCTGCTCTATATCGTCATCGTGCTTTCCATCACGATTGCTAACCTTTTCGCCATCCGTCAGACCGCGCTCAAGCGCTTCATGGCGTTCAGTTCCATCTCGCAGGCCGGCTACATTATGTTGGCTGTGGTGGGCAATGGCGGCATCAGCGTGGCAGCACTTACATACTACGTGCTTGTCTATGTGGTGGCTAACATGGCGGTGTTCACCGTCATCAACGTGGTAGAGCAGCAGAATGGTGGTCGCACGGACATGGCAGCCTACAATGGTTTCTATCAGACGAATCCGAAACTCTCGTTCTTGATGACGCTCGCCCTGTTCTCTTTGGCAGGTATTCCGCCGTTCGCAGGTATGTTCTCGAAGTTCTTCGTGTTCATGGCTGCTGCGCAGCAAGGCTCCGCCGCCGCATACTTTGTGGTGTTCGTGGCTTTGATCAATACGGTGGTATCACTCTATTACTACCTGCTTATTGTGAAGGCGATGTATATCACGAAGACCGACAGCCCGTTGCCCACCTTCCAGAGCGACTGCGCCACCAAGGCTGCTCTCGCCCTCTGCACGGCCGGCGTTGCCCTCTTCGGTGTCTGCTCGTGCATCTATGAGTGGATTGCTGCAGCAGGAATGTAAATTATAGGGAGGCTGAATTCGTTTCGTTTGAAGCCTCCTTTCACCTTGTTTGAAGCCTCCAAACGCACCGTTTGGAGGCTTCTTTCAAAATACACGGCAGGGCATCTTATTTTGGTAAGATGCCCTGCCGTTTTTATAAACAGTTTTGTTATTTGGACAAGAAGGCTTCTTATTGATATAAGAAGCCTTCTTGTCTCCCTTACGATTTCAGCACATCCTTCAAGAATTTCGGCGTATAACCCTTCTTGCTCTTCGCCACCTCCTCAGGCGTTCCCGCAGAAAGCACGGTGCCACCCTTGCGCCCGCCTTCGGGTCCCATGTCGATGATATGGTCGGCAAGCTTGATGACATCGAGGTTATGCTCGATGATGATGACCGTATTGCCGCGATCCACGAGGCGTTGCAGCACATCCATCAGAATGCGGATATCCTCGAAATGGAGACCGGTGGTCGGCTCATCGAGGATATAGAGCGTTTTGCCCGTGTCTTTTTTCGATAGTTCGGTGGCGAGTTTCACGCGCTGACTCTCACCGCCGGAGAGGGTGGTGGAGGGCTGACCGAGCTTGATGTAGCCTAAACCGACATCCTGAATGGTCTTGATTTTGCGGAGGATATCAGGCACATTCTCGAAGAACTCCACCGCCTGGTTGATGGTCATATCAAGCACATCGGCGATAGACTTGCCCTTGTAGCGCACCTCAAGCGTCTCGCGCTTGTATCGCTTGCCGTGGCATTCCTCGCAAGGCACTTGGATATCGGGCAGGAAATTCATCTCAATCGTCTTGTAACCGTTGCCGCCGCAGGTTTCGCAACGCCCCTCCTTCACGTTGAACGAGAAGCGCCCCGGTTTGTAGCCACGGATTTTCGCCTCGGGCAAATTGACGAACAGGTTGCGGATGTCGGAGAATACGCCCGTGTAAGTAGCGGGATTGGAGCGGGGCGTGCGACCGAGTGGCGACTGATCCACATTGACAACTTTGTCGATATGTTCTAATCCCTCCACGGCATCGTAAGGCATCGGCTTCTTCAGCGAGCGGTAGAAATGCTGCGAGAGTATCGGTTGCAGGGTCTCGTTGATGAGGGTGGATTTGCCCGAGCCGCTGACACCCGTCACGACGATGAGTTTGCCGAGCGGGAATTCCACATCCACGTGCTTCAGGTTGTTGCCCGATGCCCCTCGGATGATGAGACTCTTGCCACTTCCGGCTCGCCTCGTCACCTTGCCCTTTCCTGTTTTCCCGTTCTCTTCCGTGCGGTCAGGCACCTCTATCTTCCGCTTGCCGTTCAGGTATTCCGCGGTGATGGTGTCGGTTTTCAGCATCGCCTCGGGTGTTCCTTGGAACACCACCTCGCCACCCTTGCGCCCTGCACGAGGACCGATGTCCACGATATAGTCGGCATTGAGCATCATATCTTGGTCATGTTCCACGACAATGACCGTATTGCCGAGGTCGCGCAACTCTTTGAGCGACTTGATGAGTCGTTGGTTGTCACGCTGATGCAGACCGATGCTCGGTTCGTCAAGAATGTATAGCACGTTCACGAGTTGCGAGCCGATTTGCGTGGCGAGGCGTATGCGCTGGCTCTCACCGCCCGAGAGACTTGCCGATTGGCGGTTGAGCGAGAGGTAGTCGAGTCCAACCTCGAGCAAGAAGTCAAGGCGCGTGCGGATTTCTTTCAGAATCTCCGTGGCTATCTGCCGCTGCTGATGGTCAAGGTGTTCCTCCACGTGGTCGAGCCATTCGCGCAGTTCGGTGATATCCATCGCAGCGAGTTCGGAGATGTTCTTGTCCCAAATGCGGTAGGAAAGCGCCTCGCGGTTGAGCCGCTGACCGTGGCATTCCGGGCATTCCGCCTCGGCAAGGAACTGGTCTGCCCACTTCTGCCCAGCGGCGGAGTCGTCGTTTTCCATCACGTTGCGCAGGTATTTGATGATGCCGTCGAAGGCAATGAAATAGTCGCTCGAAGTGTGAACCAGGTCTTTGTCAATGCGCACGTTCTCCAACGCACCATAGAGTATCTCCGTCATCGCCTCGTTGGGGATGTCCTTGATGGGCGTCTTTAGGTCGCAGTCGTGTTTTTTGAGTATCGCCTCTATCTGCCAGAATATCATCTGGTTCTTGTATTTCCCGAGCGGCGTGATGCCCCCTTCGTGGATGCTGAGCTTCTTGTCGGGCATCACTTTGTCGAGGTCTATCAGGTTGATGACGCCGAGCCCCTTGCAATGCGGGCAGGCACCCATCGGTGAGTTGAACGAGAACTTGTTGGGCGCAGGGTCGCCATAGCTGATGCCCGTCGTGGGACACATCAGGCGCTTGGAGAAATGCTTGATGGTTCCTGTATCCTTGTCGAGGATGAGAATCAGTCCGTCGCCCTGTCGCATCGCGATGGATACGGACTTTTTCAGCCGCTCGGCATCCTTGGCGCTGACGGCCAGCTTGTCAATCACCACCTCGATATCGTGGTTCTTGTAGCGATCCACCTTCATGCCCCGTACGATTTCCTTCAGTTCTCCATCCACGCGGATGTTCAGGTAGCCCTTGCGACGCATCGACTCGAATAGTTCGCGATAGTGTCCCTTACGGCTGCGCACGAGGGGAGCAAGGATGAAAATCTTCTTCCCGTCGTAGTCGTGGAGTATCATGTCAAGCACTTTCTCCTCCGTATATTTCACCATCTCCTCGCCTGTGGCATAGCTGTACGCTTTGCCGGCACGCGCGAAGAGCAGACGCATGTAGTCATAGACCTCCGTGGTAGTGCCTACGGTGGAGCGGGGATTCTTGTTGGTCGTTTTCTGCTCGATGCTGATGACGGGCGAAAGTCCCGTAATCTTATCCACATCAGGGCGCTCCATACCGCCGAGGAAGTTGCGGGCATAAGCAGAAAAAGTCTCGATATACCGCCTTTGTCCTTCGGCAAAGATGGTGTCAAAGGCCAATGACGACTTGCCCGAGCCGCTAAGCCCCGTGATGACCGTGAGCGACTGGCGCGGAATCTCCACATCCACGTTCTTCAGGTTGTGTACCCGCGCCCCATATACATTGATTTTATCGTCTTCTCTTTTCATTCCTCAATTGATCGTGGTGTTCTCAATATAGCCCCTGAGTAGGTTCACATCCTTGCGGATATTGTAGTCCCGCCCGTCAGCTCCCTTAGCCTTGACAAGCACGAAATACACGCCGTCCTTCACATCTTTTCCGTTGTACGTGCCGTCCCATCCTTCCTCGGGATTTGTCCATTCATAGAGTTTCTGCCCCCACCTATTATATATATAGGCGTGAAACTCCACCAGACTCTGATACTCCTTGGCTTTGTAGATGTCGTTGATGCCGTCGCCGTTGGGGGAGAATGCGTTGGGAAACGATAGCTTGCTCTCGCTGATGGTCACGCGGATGACGGTGGAATCAACTGCCGCCCCCGCTGCGCCAAGACTGACACGAAGCGTCACCCTTGTCGTCCCCGATGCAGTAAACGTGTATTGCGTGTCCTCCTCATACCTCACCATGAAATCTTTCGCCTCGCCCTCCATCCGGAAATGCCATTCGTAGGTGGGCGAATATCCCTCCATACCTGTAGGATTGGCTCGGAATAGCACGCTCAAGGGTGCTTGCCCGCCGAAGTCGCTCGCCGTCTCCACCTCCATACCGTCCTCGTCCGTGTAGGTTGCGGTGGGCGATACGGCGGGGAACACCTCCTGCGCCAGACCAATCAGCGGCAGGAAAGTAGCAGCGACAGCAAGAAATATCAGTCTTATTCTCATGCTCGTAAGTTTTTATGCGCACAAATGTGCGAAAGTGATACAGACTGCAAAGTTACACCTTTTCCAAAGAAGAAAAAAGAAATCCATGCAATAGTTTGCTCCATCCCCGGATTTTTCCGCTTTCTGCCACCGCATCACGAAGCCTGATACCCTCGTCTTTTGTGCTTCCCACCATCCATTTTTAGGCTCTATAATGTCTGCTTTTTTGCATTCTTGGATTTCGACCAGCATCATTTGCTCTCCTGCCTTCCGCAAGTGACTAATACCCAAAAGTTTCCGCTTGCGTCTGCTATAGAAGCAAAACCGTCCCACTCTATAGCCAAGAGTGGGACGGTTTCAATGCCGTTTTGTCAAGAAATGCCATTTTTACCCCCCCCTAAAACGAGGAACGGGAGAGAAAAAGAGGGGATTTTAAGGTCACCAGGGGCTTTTTTAGGGGAATTTCTTGCGTTCTTTCGGCAAAAAAGCGTACCTTTGCGCCGTTAAACCGTCCCACTCTTGGCTATAGAGTGGGACAGTTTCGGGGGGGCTTCCGCCCCCTGCGATATTAAGCGTATTCACGTTATCTGCTGGATGTCAGCCTGATATGAACGCGCGAGAGATGACATTCATCCTTCCGTCCCCGCCGGTGGCAATGGCGGTGTCCCCCTCCCTTGTCCCATGACTGACGATATGAGCTTCGGCATATCCTCCCCCTTGGGTGCACGCTGCGCGCACCTGCGCCGCCTGTCCTACCGCCAGATGTTCCTGCTCGGCGGCGAGGCGGACATGTACGTCGAGACGCAGGCGGCCTCCCTCGGCGAAATCTCCCGCCTGTGCCGTGAGCTGCTGTCCTCGCACGGGGAAGGTCCCCGCGAGGAGGCGCTTGTGTGCCTGTCGGTGCTGGCGGGCCTCAGCGCGACGGTGCGCGACGAGGCTGTCGCCCTTGAGGCGCTGAACCGTGCGGCCTCTGTCCTTACCGACCTGGGGGACGACGACCGCCTGAAGGCACACCTGCTGATATATATGTACGGCGAGACGGAGGACGAGGCGTATGCGGAGGAGGCTGGGCGGCTGACCTCCACATGGGGTGACGGCACCCTGACGGAGGAGGACGCGTGGGCGCTGGACTTCCTGCGCGACGTGCGCGAGTCGGTAAAGGCAGGTCTTGTCCCTGCATAGCCCCGCGGCTTTTTTTGAAAACACTTATAACCATGCAATACGGTATTCTTACGCGAGGGGGCCTGACGGCTCTCCTCCTTTTTTTCCTCAGTGTCGATTTTGCCTTTAGTCAGGGCATGAGCGACGGTCAGGTTATGCAGTACGTGGAGCGCGAGTCGCGCTCCGGGGTGTCCCAGTCGCAGATTGCGATGCGGCTGATGCAGCGCGGCGTGACGATGCAGCAGCTGCAGCGCGTGCGGTCGGAGTACGAGCGCCGCGGCGGCGGCTCCCTGTCGGAGCTCCCTTCCGAGGGCTCCTCCTTTGTCGAGAGCCGCCTTCGTGAGCCCAACGGCTCCGTGCGCGTTGACGCGCAGGGCAGCGAGCTTTCCCCCCGTCCTTCCTCCGCGTCCCCCGAGGGCTCCTCGTCCGGGGCGGAGTCGCGCCCCGGGGTGTACGTTCCTGACACGCTGGACAACAGGGTGAACGGCCGTCGCGTCTTCGGCCGCGACATCTTCAACCGCCGTCTTCTGTCGTTCGAGCCCCCGATGAACATCGCGACTCCCTCGGACTACGTCCTTGGCGCCGGCGACCGTGTTATCATCGACGTGTACGGCGCGTCGCAGAAGTCGCAGCAGCTCGAGGTGTCGCCCGACGGGACGGTGGTCGTGGAGGGCTTCGGCCCTATCCGCCTTGCGGGCCTGACGGTGGATGCGGCGAACCGGCGCCTGCGTGAGCAGCTTGGCTCGCGCTACAGCAGCTCGAGCGTGCGGCTTACCGTGGGCCAGACGCGTACCGTGACGGTGAGCGTGATGGGTGAGGTCGCCGTCCCCGGCACGTACGTGCTGTCGGCGTTCGCGGGCGTATTCCACGCGCTGTACATGGCGGGCGGCGTCTCTGGGATCGGCACGCTGCGCGACGTGAAGGTGTACCGCGGCGGCCGCGAGCTTACGTCGGTGGACGTGTATGACTATATCCTCAACGGTCGCCTCCGCGGCGACGTGCGCCTTGCCGACGGCGACGCGGTTGTGGTGGGCCCCTACCGCAGCCTGGTGAGCGTCGCGGGCCAGGTGCGCCGCCCTATGGCGTATGAGATGCTCCCTGGCGAGAGCGTGGCCACGCTGCTGCGGTACGCCGGCGGTCTGTCGCCTCGGGCGTACCGTGGCTCTGTCCGCGTGAGCCGCGTCTCGGGCGACGGGCACTCGGCCTTCGGGGTCCCCGAGTTCGAGCAGGGCTCGTTCGCCCTTGCCGACGGTGACTCCGTGACTGTCGACTCGGTGCCTGCGCGGTACGTCGGCACGGTGGAGGTCCGTGGTGCGGTTTTCCACCCCGGTATGTACGACCTCGGGTCGTGCCCGTCGGTGGGGTCCCTGGTGCGCAGCGCCGGTGGCCTGCGCGAGGACGCGTTCACGGTGCGGGCGGTGCTCCGCCGCATGGGTGCGGACCGGGTGCGCCGCGTGATTCCCGTGGACCTCGGGGGGATCCTCTCTGGCGAGGTCGCGGACGTCCCGCTCGGGAACGAGGACGTCCTGTCCGTCCCGACGCTGCAGGAGCGCATGGCCGAGCGTACGGTGACGATTGGCGGCGAGGTTCAGTTCCCCGGTGTGTACGAGTACGCCGAGGGTGGGACGGTGGAGGACTTCATCCTCCTGGCGGGCGGCCTTACGGACGCCGCGTCGACCGCGCGTGTTGACGTTTCGCGCCGCATCGTGGACCCCTCTGCGACGTCCTCCGGCGGTCGCATCGCGGAGACCTACAGCGTGACGCTTGCTGACGGGTTCTCCGTCGGCGGTGGGGGCGGCTTCACGCTCGAGCCCTACGACGAGGTGTACGTTCGCCGCAGCCCGGGGTACCAGGTGCAGCGTGGGGTGACTGTGGACGGTGAGGTTCTCTTCGGGGGGCGGTACGCGCTTCGCGAGAAGAGCCAGCGCCTGAGCGACGCGGTGCGTGCGGCCGGGGGCCTTACGCCCCAGGCGTACGTGAAGGGGGCGCGCCTTGAGCGCGTGCTGAACGCGGACGAGCGGTTCCGGGTGGAGTCGCTGTTGCGCATGGTCCGCCGGCAGTCCGGCTCGGGGCTTGACACCTCGCGTGTGACGGGCGCGGCGGACAGCGTGTACTACGTGGGCATCGAGCTTGACCGCGCGCTTGCGCAGCCCGGTTCCGACTTCGACCTCGTGCTGCGCGAGGGTGACCGGCTCGTGATCCCGGAGTACAACGGGACGGTGAGGATCAACGGCAACGTGATGTACCCCAACACGGTGGCTTACAGCAAGGGCAGGAAGCTGAAGTGGTACGTGAACCAGGCCGGCGGCTACGGGAGCCGTGCGAAGCGCTCGCGTACCTACGTGCTTTACCCCAACGGGACCGTGTCGCGTGCCCGCCGTGGCACTCGGATCGACCCTGGCTGCGAGATCATCGTCCCGACGCGGACGACGAGCACTCAGGACGTGATCGGTCAGATCGGCTCCCTGGGGACGTCGATGGCGACGATCGTGACGCTGCTGGTGTCGGTGATGAACCTTGTGAAGTAGCGGCACGGGACAGGACCGTAAACGGACAAAGTAAAGTAACACATAAAGGAATATATAGAATGGAAAGGAATACGGATATGACGGGGAACATGCCGGGAAACGGCATGGCAGTAAACAACATGACCGCCGGCACGGAGCATGAGGAGGACGGCCTCCTCGACGTGGGGCGTCTCTGGCCCCTGTTCAGGGGGAACCTCAGGTGGTTCGCGCTGTCGGCGTGCCTCTGCGTGCTCGCGGGGACGTGCTACATCGTGCTGTCTCGTCCCTCGTGCGAGGTGACGGGCAAGATGCGGATCATCGACAAGTCGCGCCAGGGTGGCGGCATGAGCGCGGGGCTTGCTATGCTCAGCTCGCTGCCTTTAGGCCTTGGCAGCAGCCTTGGTAGCAGCCTGGGTGCCTCCGCGACGGCTGACACGGAGCGTGAGGTGCTGACGTCGTCGCTGCTCGTCCGCGAGGTTGTGAACGACCTCGGTCTCCACACGGAGCACCGCCTGTGCGGGCTGGGCCGCTCCCGCCTGCTGTACGGCGACGAGCCTGTGCGGGTCACCCCCGGCGCCTCGTGCCTTGGCTGGTTAGAGTCCGGCGGCCCTGCGACCTTCCGCCAGCTTGAGGTGACGGTCCGCCGCAGCGGGGAGGGCTACCGCGTGGAGGGTGTCATGAAGGAGAATAAGGAGGATACTGCCCTCCCCGGCGCCACGTTCAGTACCCTGCCCGCGGAGTACCGTACGCCCGCGGGCGTGCTGACGCTGTCGGAGAACGGGTTGCTGACGGGGGAGGAGCGTGCGGCATACGGCGGCTCTTACCGCATGGAGGTGAGGGTGAGCTCTCCGTTGGACGCCGCCAACGGGTTCATAGAGCGCCTCTCCGTGGAGCCCCCGTCGAAGAAGGTGACGAACATCCTGGCGCTGACGCTGACTGACGAGCGTGCCGAGCGGGGCGTCGACTTCGTGGACCGTATGGTCGAGGTGTACAACCGCATGGCGAACGCGGAGAAGAACGAGGAGGCGCGGCGTATGGAGGAGTTCGTGAACGGTCGGCTTGCGCTGGTTGATGCGGAGCTTGGCTCGAGCGACGCGGCCTGGGAGGCCTCGAAGACGCGGTTCCAGGTGACGGACCCGTCCGTGGACGCCGCCGAGGTGATGGGGAAGAAGAGCGAGTACGAGGGTCAGCTTGTGAGCATCGGCACGCAGCTCCAGCTTCAGGACTACCTCTCAGAGTATGTGCGCGATGCCTCCAACCTCTTTGAGCCTGTCCCCGTGAACGTCCTGACGTACGGCGGTAACGCCGTCCCCGTGATAGAGGAGCACAACGCGCTTGCGGTCCAGCGCAAGGAGCTGCTTCGCAGCTCGAGCGAGCGCGCCCCTCAGGTTGAGCGCCTGACGCGTGCCATCGAGGAGCTTCACCCCTCGATCCTGACTGCCATGGACCGCGACCGCGAGGCGCTTCTGATCCGGAAGAGGACGGTCGAGAGGGAGTACGACCGTTACATGGGCCGTGTGACGAGCGTGCCGAGCCAGGAGCGCGCGCTGACTGAGATAGGCCGTGAGCGTGAAATCAGGCAGGGTGTTTACCTGCTGCTGCTGCAGAAGAGGGAGGAGGCGGCGATGGAGCTTGCCTCGGTGACGGACAAGGGCAGGTTGATAGACGAGACGCAGGTGGTCCCGAGAAGCGCGAGGCCGAAGAAGAAGGTTGTGCTTGCGGGCTCGCTGCTCGCGGGCCTTGTGCTTCCTTTCGGCGTGCTCCTGCTCTTGGGGATGTTGCGTGACCGTGTTGAGACCACGGGTGACATAGAGTCGCTGGGCCTGCCGGTGCTGGGCGAGATACCGGGCGAGGCCGGTGACACAGGGATACAGGATGCCTTCCGTTCCCTGCGCTCGCGCCTGCTGCTGCGTGCCGGCGGTGGCCGTGGCGTGGTGCTGGTGACCTCCGGGGAGCAAGGAGAGGGCAACGGGGATGATAATGATAGAGGCACGGTCCGTCTGGACTGTGCGATGGGCCTGGCTGAGAGCCTTGCGCGCGCCGGCCGGCGCGTGTCGCTGTGCGTGCTTGACACGGTGACAGCAAAGGACACGGACATCACAGGCACTGCTGACATGAGGGCACTGCTGTCTGATGAGGATATGACGATGGAGGACATAGAGGTAATGACGGTGCATGCGCAGTCGGGCGTCGACGTGCTTGCAGGAGGAAGGGATATGAATGAAAAACCATACACAAGGGACGGACGGGACAGGACGGACAGCGGCATTGCGCTGTCCGACCTTCTTGCGGGTCCGGGCACAGGCCGCCTGCTTGGGCTGCTGCGCGGCGGGTACGACCACGTGGTTGTGTCCGGCCCTGCGCTGGGCGACACGGGCGATGCGCTTGCCGTAGGGCGGCTGTCTGACGTGACGCTGCTCGTGTGCGGGGCTGCCGTGACGTGCAGGGACACGGTGCGCGAGGTGGTCCGCCTGTCAGATGAGGGCGTGCTACCTGGTGCCTGCGCTGTGCTGACGCACGGCAATAACAGGAAGACCGCCAAAGGAAAGGTAACAGGAAATGGAAAGGTAACAGGAAAGGGAAGGAGGGGCATATTGGGCATGCTTCCCGTGCTCCCGCTCCTTGCCGCGTGCCTGATGCTTCTTGCCTCCTGCGGCTCTGCGCGTGACGTTGCGTACTTCGAGAAGGGCTTGGCGGAGCGCGTGGTTGCGGCGCATCCCTATGACGCGCGGATCATGCCGAAGGACGTGCTGACCGTGACGGTGAGCACGGTGGACCCGCAGGCGGCGGTTCCGTTCAACCTGACGGTGCCGACGGTTCAGTCTCAGGGTCAGTCGGCCACGACGATGTCGCAGCCGGTGCTTCAGAGCTACCTTGTTGAGAACGACGGTGCGATAGAGTTCCCGGTTGTGGGGAGGATAGTTGTGGGCGGCCTGACGAAGGCGGCGGCCGAGAAGGCCATACTTGAGCGCATCCGCCCCTACCTGTCGGAGTCTGAGCATCCTATCGTGACGGTGCGGATGTCGAGCTACTCGGTGTCCGTGCTTGGCGAGGTGAACCGCCCCGGGAGCTTCACGGTGTCGCGTGAGAAGATCAGCGTGCTGGAGGCGTTGGCGCAGGCGGGCGACATGACGATCCACGGGGTGCGTGAGAAGGTGCGGCTGATAAGGGAGGATGCCGAGGGGAGGAAGGAGATGCACACGCTGGATTTGACGGACGCGGGGGTTGTGGACTCTCCCTACTACTACCTGCAGCAGAACGACGTTCTGTACGTGGAGCCGAGCGAGGTGAAGAAGAAGGACGCGAAGATCGGCCAGATGACTTCCTTGTGGCTGTCTGCCACGGGCATCCTGATCTCGGTCGCGTCGCTCGTGGTCAACATTCTCAGGTGATGCCTGCGCTCTTGCGGATACCTGCATCTTGGAAATCATGGGTTGAAAATTCATGCCGCAAAGGTACGACATTGCGGAAGGTCATTGACGATTTATGACGATTTATGACAAGATAAGACGAAATAAAATAGAAATTACACATCCATCACCAATCTCAAAGCTCACTTACACGTTTGGAGAATTTAGCCTTGATTCACGGGGAATTGAGCCTTAATTCGATGGGAATTCAGCGCTAATTCTCCCCGTTTGGAGGCTTCTTTCTCCCCGCATCCAGCCTGCATCCGTTTCGCGCGCATCCGTTCGCGTACGTGTTATATTTAAAATTTAAATTAATTATAATTTTAACTTTGTCAATTATAGTAAAATTAACAAATAAAACCGTTTTATGCTTATGAAAAGATTCATCAAGACCCCAACCGCCACCGCCTTGCTGGCGGAGCTGCTCAGGGGCATCCCCGTCCGTTGCCATGGAGCGTCTGCACCTTGGCATCACCGGGCAAAGGAAAGTATAAAACGGAAAGACGCTTTTTGAATACCAGGCCTACTGCGCACTGCGCATCGGCATTGGTCGGCAGAAGACGACCTGGCAGAAACTCCTCCTTGCGATGCAATATTTGGATGCACTTGAACGGGACTACCATGACTGCTATCCCGATAGCAAACCACCCATTGATGGTGGGTTTGAGGAGGCGTTGAGGAAATTAGTGATACCTGAATAAGAGGAAAAAAGCAATTGGGTACTTGTAAATCAACATATGCAATCTGATTTTTCCGGCAACAAAAAGATAGCAATCAACACAATCGTCATCTACATCAGGATGATGTTGGTGGCGTTGATTAGCTTTTTCACTACGCGATATGTCCTCGCTGCACTTGGAGTTAGCGACTATGGACTGTATAATGTAGTGGGAGGTGTGGTTACGATGTTGAATTTTGTCAGCATAGCAATGATAACCACAACCCGTCGCTATGTCAATGTTGAAATGGGTAAGAGGGATGGCGATGTCAACCATGTGTTCAATGTATGTCTGGTGCTGCACATTGGCTTTGCCGTGTTCATTTATTTACTTGCCATTACTTTGGGCTTATGGTACATAAACAATGTGCTGAACGTGACTTCTGACAAACTTTCCGATGCACGCTTTGTCTATTTTATATCAACCACTGTTTCAGCTCTTGGCATAATCAATGTCCCTTACCAGGCTTTGATGACAGCCTATGAGCGTTTCAGGCAGATTGCGGTTATCGATTTCATTTCTGCGTGCCTTAAAGTTCCGCTTGTCATAGCTTTGGTCTTTTACACGGGCAATCATTTGCGTTTTTATGCTGTCGGCGTGTGCCTCATTACTCTCTGTTCCCTAGTGGCGTACTCGTCTTATTGCCGATGGCAGTTTACCGATGTTGTCAAATGGAATTTTAATCGCAGGTCTCCGCTGTACAAAGAGATCCTGTTGTTCAATAATTACACCGCTCTCGGAGCATTTGCCTATCTGGCACGGTCACAGGGCAGTACGATGGTCATAAACTTCTTTTTTGGGACGATAGTAAATGGTGCCTATGCCATAGCCCTTCAGATAGAAAACCAAATTCAGAGCTTTGTCGGGAATCTTGGAACAGCATCAACCCCTCAGATGACCCAAAGCTATAGTGCAGGAGATTTTCAACGCAGTTTTTACCTCGTATGTAAAATAACACGTTTCAGTGCGCTAATGATGATTATGCTCACTTTTTCTTTGTTTGTTGAATTGGAAATGCTTTTAGGAATATGGCTGAAGAGCGTCCCCGACAATGCCGTTTTGTTTTCGCAGGCAATGCTTTTTAGCTTGCTCGTTCGTTCTTTCAGTTCCGGCATAGACGGCCTGATTCAGGCAACAGGCAAGGTGAAGTGGTATCAAATCATCCAGAGCACTCTTTTGGTGGTGGCAATTCCACTGTCCGTTTTTCTTTTTGTCATAGGCATGCCGGCTGTTTCCATCATATTTGCCTTTATGTTGTGCGACATAGTCCGTACTGTGGCAATGTTCATCATCATCTGCCGAATAACAGATTTTGACTTCAAACGCTTCATAGTCACGACCTATATGCCATTGGCAAAGGTTATGATGGTTCTGGCTGTTTTCTACTTATGCTACACGACGCTGCCGTTAAGCAATCTTTATATGCAAATTTTAGGATTCTGCATCACATTGGCAGTAAGCACTATGGTATGCATGTTTTGGGGTATGACCAAACATGAGCGAAGCAAAATTACAGAGGTGTTAGTCCCGAAGAAATAAAGTTATGAAATTGCAGATGTTTGTTCCTGGTCGCTTGTGTCTCTTCGGAGAACATACGGACTGGGCAGGGAAATATCGTTCAATGAACGCTGACATCGTGCCGGGGGCATCGATTGTGACGGGTATTGAGCAAGGTATCTATGCCGAGGTGGAAAAAAGCACAATCTTCGAAATGACCAGCGAGGCACAAGAGATAAAAGATGTCTGGCAGGATTTCTCTTGCCAGATGGAGGAGCAGGAACTGAAAATGGTTGCCCGAAGCGGGGATTTTTTCAGTTATTGCGCGGGAGTGGCATCCTATATGCTGGAATGGTACAAGGTGGGCGGCGTGAAGATTACGCTGAAATCCATGACACTGCCAATGAAGAGCGGTTTGTCGTCAAGTGCTGCTATCTGTGTATTGGTGGCGCGGGCCTTCAACCAGCTGTATCGCCTAAACCTGAATACGATGGGTGAGATGAACATCGCCTATCTTGGTGAACTGCGCACCAGTAGCCGCTGTGGCCGACTGGATCAGGCATGTGCCTTTGGTGTGAAACCAAATCTGATGGTCTTTGACGGTGAGGAGGTAGAAGTGAGGACGCTGAAGCTTGGCAGTCCATTCTACTGGGTGTTCGCTGATCTTTGTGCCGAGAAAAACACTATCAAGATTCTGCGTGACTTGAACAAGGGTTTCCCATTTGCCTCCAACGAGATGGAAGAGCGAGAACAGCGGGCGCTTGGCGAACTAAATCAGAAAATTATTGCCCGTGCCATAGATTATATGGAGAGAGGGGATGCCGAGGCATTAGGCAAACTGATGGTGGAAGCACAGCAGTTGTTCGACTTCAACGTTGCCCCAATGTGTCCAGAGGAGCTGACCTCGCCAAAATTGCACGAGACTCTGAACGACCCTGTCATACAGCATATGACTTATGGAGGCAAGGGCGTAGGTTCGCAGGGTGACGGTTCGATACAGTTCCTTGCAAAAGATAAGGACAGCCAGGCCAAGGTAATAGAGTATTTGAACGTACGGGGCATGAGGGCTTACGCCTTGACATTACAGCCTGATGGCAACAAGCCCATGTATTCTCTAACAGCGCAGACACAGGGCAAGGGAAAGATTAACTTGGGTTATCAATATTCAAACAAGAGCATCAAGATAATGAAGAGAATATTAGTGACGGGTGGGGCAGGGTTCATTGGCTCTCATCTGTGTGAGAGATTGGTAAATGAAGGCCATGACGTAATCTGCCTTGACAATTTCTATACAGGTTCAAAGGAAAACATATGGCACTTGCTCGGCAGACCAAATTTCGAGATTGTGCGTCACGATGTTTGCCAGCCTTATTGGGCAGAAGTGGATGAGATTTACAATCTGGCATGTCCTGCATCGCCGATACATTATCAGCATGATCCTATACAAACCACGAAGACGAGCGTATTCGGTGCTTATTATATGTTAGGGCTGGCCCGTAGAACGAAATGTAAGATATTGCAGGCTTCAACAAGTGAAGTCTATGGCGCCCCGACAATACAACCGCAGCCCGAGACATATTGGGGCAATGTGAATCCGATAGGCATTCGCTCATGCTACGATGAGGGGAAGCGATGTGCCGAGACAATGTTTTTCGACTATTATCGCCAGCACGGGGTAAGGACAAAGGTCGTCCGCATCTTCAATACCTATGGTCCAAGAATGGCACAGCACGATGGTCGTGTAGTGTCAAATTTCATCATCCAAGCTTTGAAGGGGAAGGACATTACCATCTATGGTGATGGAAAGCAGACGCGCTCATTCCAGTATGTGTCAGATCTCGTAGAAGGTATGATTAGGATGATGGAGAGTAGTGACGACGTCATTGGTCCTGTGAATATTGGCAATCCCGGTGAGTTTACCATGTTGGAGTTAGCAGAGAAAATTATCGAATTCACAGGGGCAAAGAGTAAAATTGTCTTCGAGCCGCTGCCACAAGATGACCCGAAAATGCGTCGTCCAGACATTACCCTTGCCAAGGAAAAACTTGATTGGGAGCCGAAAGTGAATCTTGATGATGGACTAAAGAAAACGATAGACTATTTTAAAACTATATTATTATAAAATATGATTTCCCCTGTTTTATTCATTATTTTTAAACGTGAAGATACGACGCGCCGTGTCTTTGAGCGTATTCGAGAGGCTCAACCTCCAAGATTGTATATTGCAGCTGATGGTCCTCGTCCTGACCGTCTTGATGAGAAAGAAAAGTGCGAGGCAACACGTAAGGTTGTGGAAAATATAGATTGGCCTTGTGAAGTATATCGTCTTTTTCGTGATAAAAACCTTGGCTGTGGAAAAGGGGTAAGCTCTGCTATCACATGGTTTTTCGAGCACGAAGAGCAAGGTATTATCATAGAGGATGATATTCTGCCTCATATAGATTTCTTTAGGTATTGCGATGAAATGCTTGACCGATATAAAAATGACGAACGGATTCACGTTATTTCTGGTTTTAATAATTTTTATGAAGGGTATCAATCAAATGTTTCATATTTCATATCTATTTATTCGCAGATTTGGGGTTGGGCATCATGGAGAAGAGTATGGAAAACATATAACTTTGATGTGAATGCTTATGATGAAAAACTACTCCGTTTGAAATTATTTAAAAGTATTCCCTCAAATTCAGCAAAATATTTTTGGAGCATCTATAAAAAAATGAAAAGTTTTCAAATAGACACTTGGGACTACCAGTTTTTTTTTAACGAACTATATTACGAGAGGTTTTCCATCATTTCATATATTAATATGATTGAAAATATAGGAATGGGAGGGTCTGACGCTACTCATACAATCAATGATAATCCTAAGATTACTAATCACAAAAGTCATTCACCATATCCTATCATGCATCCAAATTTATTGAAAACCGACGAAGACGCAGACATTATTGCAATAAAAAATAGTCGTTGTTTTGTTCCTTCTTTGTTTAGAAGAATATTCCAAAAAATATGGAAAATAATGAGTCGAGGATTCTGTTAGAAAAGGATGATACTTTGGTATTAAAAGGCATAGCCCTCCTGTTTTTATTAATCCATCATCTTTTCTATCAGAATGATGGACTTTATAACGACATCCAACTGTGGAAAGACCACTACCTGATGCAGGAGATAGGAATCATGTCGAAGGTTTGTGTGGCTATTTTCGTTTTCCTGTCTGGTTATGGCTTGGCTGTAGGTACCAAGAATAATGAAGGAATTCCAGACTTAAGAAAATTCTATATCCACAGATTCAAAAAATTGTTTATAAACTATTGGTTTGTATGGATAGTCTTTGTCCCTGTTTCGTATTTCTGTTTTGGTATGACTTTTGAGAAAGCATACCAACATCAAATAGGACTACAATTAATAATGGACATCTTTGGTGTACATGAGATTTTCTTCGGTTATCCAGTTTACTGCTATAACCCTACATGGTGGTTCTATTCGTGTATTATAGTATTATATATACTTTTCCCTTTGCTTTATAAATGGGTATGTACAGATACCATTTCTGTGCTTTTAGCTTCAATAGCGGTATCATTTTTACCAATACCCCATACAGACTTCATTCGTTTTTATTTACTGGCGTTTGTGTTCGGGATAATATTTGTAGTAAAGAAATTACCCCCCCCAATCAATTTGTGGATACCGCTTGCAATCTTTGCAATTATTATGGCAGAAAGAAATCTTACTAAATATCCAATTTTCACGGATTGCTTGATATGCGTTGCTTTGGTGCAACTATATAGAAACACCTCTCTTTATAAACCAATCAAGCAGACATTGGCATTCTTGGGCAAGCATAGTATGAACATATTCCTTTTCCATACATTCATATTTTATTTTTGGTTCAAGGAGTTTATCTATGCCTCTCACAACCCAATTATCATTTTTGTACTTTTGTTATCCATATGTTTGATAATATCAATAGGATTAGAGTGGATTAAGAAATATACTATTGGCAAATTATGAAAAGAAAGATAGCGATCATCGGAGGCAGCTACCTACAACTTCCTGTTGTGAACAAAGCCAAAGAAATGGGGCTTGAAGTGCACTGCTTTTCATGGGAAGAAGGTGCGGTCTGCAAGGATGTGGCCGACTGTTTCTATCCGATTTCCATTGTGGAAAAAGAGCAGATATTGGCAAAGTGCCAGGAAATAGGGATTGACGCAGTTACCACTATCGCATCCGATACTGCTGTTGTGACAGTAAACTATGTGGCGCAGCGAATGGGGCTGGTATCCAATCCCGAAGAATATTCTGAGATGACCACAAACAAGTATAGGATGCGTCAGTGCTTCTTAAACAGCAATATACCTTCGCCAAGGTTTTCACTTGTCGATGACCTTGCTCACTATCAAATAACAGGTTTTAAGTTCCCACTGATAGTCAAACCAACAGATCGTTCAGGCAGTCGTGGGGTAGAAAAAGTTCTTGATCCGATACAGTTGGAGAATTCCATTGTTCGGGCACAAAAAGAGTCTTTTGAGCATAAGGCGATTATTGAGGAGTTTGTTACTGGGCGTGAAATTAGTGTTGAGTCTATTTCCTATAAAGGCAAGCATTATATCCTTCAGATTACCGACAAGGTGACTACAGGAGCACCATATTTTGTAGAATTGGAGCATCATCAGCCTTCTTCCTTGTCATCAGACATCCAAGAGCAAGTAAAGCAAATTGTTCTGAAAGCATTGAATGCACTTCATATTCAATATGGGGCAAGCCATTCGGAACTGAAAATTACCGAAGATGGGGACATCAAGGTCATAGAGGTGGGTGCCCGTATGGGTGGTGACTTCATAGGTTCCACCCTCGTCCAGCTTTCTACGGGGTATGATTTCTTGAAAGGTGTTATTGATGTTGCTTTGGGAATATTTGAGAAGCCCAGACTGGCGGAGAATCATCACTCTGGAGTCTATTTCCTGTCCAAGGAGACCGCCCATTTAAAGCATATCATTGAAAAATGGGAAAACTATCCGGAGATTATAGAAGCGGAGATTACGGATGAAAAACTGCGCTCTATAGAATGCAGCGGTGACAGGAGTGGATATCTGCTTTATAAAGCAAATAAGAAATTTGAACTTTAACAGGAACTTTTATTTATAAGAATTATGGAGTTAGAACGATTTATTAGTGATTTTGCAGATCAGTTTGATGATACTGATGTATCCGAAATTAATGCAGGAACGGAGTTTTATGAGTTGGAAGAATGGAGTTCTCTCACTATGATGGGATTAATCGCACTGGTAAGAACAAAATATGGGAAGATTATTACTGGTAAAGAAATTCGGGATTGTACAACAGTTAAGGATCTTTTTGACCTAATCAATTCCAAATAATTATGATTGATTTCAATCCTTTTTCTTTGGACAATAAGAAAATTCTTGTCACGGGAGCCTCTTCTGGCATAGGACGTGGCATTGCCATTGCTTGCTCAAAGATGGGTGGGGATATTATATTGAACGGTAGAAATTATCAGAAGCTTAAAGAAACGCAGGCTCTGCTCAATCAAGGCGAGCACAGGGTGATGGTTGCAGATCTCACTAATCACAATTCTATATGTCAGATGATGGCCGAAATGCCAGTTCTTGATGGTGTGGTACATTGTGCTGGCGTAGGTCAGAGAGTGCTTTGCAAGACAGCGACCGAAGATGATATTAATTTCGTAATGGATGTAAATTTTAAGGCCCCAGTGCTTTTGCAGACAGAATTACTGAAACACAAAAAGATAGGTAAAGGTGCGTCTATTGTGTTTATTGCATCGATAGCAACTTGGTCACCGAGCATAGGTAATGCTTTTTATAGTGCCTCAAAAGGTGCCATAACATCCTATGCCAATTGTCTCAGTCTTGAACTTGCACCACGTAAAGTAAGGGTAAATTGTATCAGTCCTGCAATGGTCTGGACCGATTTAATCTTCCAAGAAAGTGTTGATGAAGAGCAGCTAAAGGCTGATGAGCAGAAATACCCTTTAAAACGTTACGGCACTCCAGAGGATATTGCTAATCTGGCTATCTATATGCTTTCGGATGCATCGATGTGGATGACAGGCAGTAATGTGAAAATATCTGGGGGGGGTAGGTTAGGCTGAATTTGTTTATGGCATATATCAAAGCGTTATCATATTATTTGCCAGAGAAGGTGGTAAGTAATGAGGAACTTGTTAGGGAGTTCCCAGAGTGGAGTATAGCGAAAGTTGCCCAAAAAGTGGGGGTTAACTCACGTCATATCGCAGCAGAGAGTGAAACTGCTGGTGATATGGCTGAGAAGGCTGCAAGGAAGTTATTTGAAGAATACGGTATTAATCCGAAAAATATCGACTTCCTAATGTTATGTACGCAGAGCCCTGACTACTTTCTTCCATCCACGGCCTGTATCTTGCAGGATAGGTTGGGCATCCCTACATCGGCAGGAGCATTTGACTATAACCTCGGATGTTCTGGATGTATCTATGGCATGGCAATGGCCAAAGGCTTGATAGCAGCAGGTATAGCCAACAATGTTTTGTTGCTGACGGCTGAAACTTACAATAAGTATCTTCATCCCTCGGACAAGAGTAACAGGAGCATCTTTGGCGACGGAGCTGCTGCATGTCTGATATCCTCAGATGGATTTATAAAAATCGGAGAGTTTGTGCTTGGAACTGATGGCAGCGGTACTGACTATCTGATTGTAAAGACGGGGGCATCTAGACAAAAGGTGGTTACAGGGAAGTACGTGGAGGATGACGAAGGGCATATTTGGTATGACGACTATCTTTATATGAATGGTGGTGCTATCTTCAACTTTACACTTGATGCTGTTCCACTAATGATGAATCAAGTCTTGGCGAAGAATGGGATGGAGAAGGAAGATGTGGATTATTATCTCTTTCATCAAGCCAATAAATTTATGCTGAATACTATCCGCAAGGTTTGTGAGTTGCCAAAGGATAAATTTTATGTTAATTTGGCAGAGACAGGCAATACAGTGTCATCAACGATACTGATAGGTTTGAAGGATTGCATTGACAATCATTTAATCAAGTATGGTGATAAAGTGATGATAACCGGCTTTGGGGTTGGATTGAGTTGGGGAGGAACAGTGTTGTATTTTTAAAAATACGGAAATATGAAGAAAAACAATATAAAGTTATCTTCAAAACAAAGGTTAGCCATTTTGGGCGCAGGTGAGTTGGGGAGGCAAATAGGTCACTATGCATTGCTGGATGGTCGTTATAATGTAGTTGGTTTTTTAGATGATACAAAAGAAAAAGGTACTCTATGTGCAGAATTCTCTGTTCTTGGAAAGATGGAAGAACTAGAAGCGCTGTATCATCAGGAGGTTTTTGATTGTATTTTTATAGGTATAGGGTATGCCCATTTCGAATTTAAGGCCTCTCTTTATGAAAAGGTAAAAAAGAACAATATACCATTGGCTACAATTATAGCACCACATGTTTATATTGACCCTACAGCCGTCATAGGCATGGGGGTGATATTGTACCCAGGGTGTGTTATAGACAAAGATGTTGTAATAGAGGATAATGTGGTGATTAATTTAAATGTTGTAGTAGCTCACAATTCCGTTGTTGGAAAACATTCATTTATAGCAGGTGGGGCTGTTCTGGCCGGGTATGCAAAAGTTGGAGAGTGTTGTTTCCTCGGTGTGAATTCTGTAGTCAATGACCACAAGTATATTGGAGATAATGTTATTATTGGATCTCAAACAATAGTTTCTAAAAATATAAAAGATCCAGGTACCTATTTTAATGATAATAGAAGACTATATAAATTTTAAATACAATGATACCATTCAACAAACCTTTCCTTACGGGTAAGGAAGTCCATTATATGTATCAAGCGGTATATACAGGAAAATTGTCTGGTAATGGCGTGTTCACAAAAAAGTGTCAGCAGTTCTTCGAAGAGCGGTATGGGTTCAAAAAGTGCATACTGACGACATCTGGCACGGATGCACTGGAAATGGCGGCTATTCTCTGTGATGTGAAACCAGGTGATGAGGTTATTGTGCCTTCATATACATTTGTTTCCTCGGCATTGGCTTTTGTCCGACAGGGGGCAAGGATTGTTTTTGCAGACAGTTATGCCGATAATCCCAATATTGATGCCGACAGGCTTGAAAGTCTGATTACGGATAAGACAAAGGTCATCGTGCCTGTCCATTACGCAGGTGTGGCATGCGATATGGACAAGATTATGGAAATTGCTGACAAGCATAACATTTTCGTGGTTGAGGATGCTGCACAGGCTGTTGATTCGTATTATAAAGGAAAGCCGCTTGGTGGTATTGGGCATTTCGGTTGTTTCTCTTTCCACGAGACAAAGAATATCACTGCAGGTGGTGAAGGCGGTATGCTATGCGTGAATGACGAGCGATTTATTCGTCGTGCGGAGATTATCTGGGAGAAAGGCACTAACCGTGCGGAATTCTTCCGTGGGATGGTGAATAAATATGGATGGGTGGATACAGGTTCATCGTTCCTGCCTGCGGAAATCAACAGCGCATTCCTATGGGCTCAGTTGGAAAGTTTAGATATAATCCAGAATCGTCGCAAGGAAATCTGGAGTCAGTATTATGAAGGACTGAAAGACCTTGCCAAACAAGGCTGTTTCTCTATGCCTGACATTCCAGACTATGCTACGAACAATGCCCACATGTTCTATCTTGTGTGTCGCAGTTTGGAGGAAAGAACGAAACTGATAGCCTACCTGAAGGAGAACGGAATTACCGCTGTTTTTCATTACTTGAGTCTTCATCTGAGTGACTATTATCGTTCGGTTGAAACTACTATACCAGAACTTCCCAATTGCGATAAGTTTGCAGATAGATTGGTTAGGTTGCCGATGTTCTATGAACTTAGTAGTGAAAATGTACAGTTGATTGTTGATCGAATTGTAAAGTTTTAAAAGAGATAGCTATAATATGAAAAGGTTAAAGGTACTAATGCTTGGATCACATGATTCAAAATTAGCGGGCCAGATACAATGTGAGTATATGAATATGCCTGATAATGTAGATGCTCATATGGTTACATTAAGAGGACTGTATGGGAAAGCTCCACATTGCTTCCTTCCTGCTGATGGTAAAGGCCTCACTTTTGGTGAGAAATTAAAACTTTTCAGATTTTCTGGTTATTATTTGAAGCTTTGGCGTATATTTTATTTCTTGATAAAAAAAAGGCTGTGCCCGATAATCAACAAACATCATAGAGAATATTGCTTTTATGGCTTAGAATTTGTGCCTTATACAGCAAAAGACATCCTGGAAAAATGCCCGAAAGGATTTGCTCCAGATTTAATAACAATTCATTGGGCTTCAAAATTTATCACATCTAAAATAGTACGAGAATTATATGAGATGACGCATGCTTCAATAGCATATTTATTCGTTGATGAGGCTCCGATGACAGGTGGGTGCCACTACCCTGTAGATTGTATGAACTACTTAAATGGTTGTCATGATTGCCCCGCGCTTTTACATGGTAAAAGGTTGGCTGTAATTCAGGTGAAATACAAGGAGGAGAATTTAAAGGAGATTCCAATGTATATATGTGGTTCTCCATACGATATGAGACTTGCAAAAAAAACGAATTTATTTAAAAATGCTATTGCAATTCATAGTATTAGTCATCCTCAAGTTACAATAACAAATAAAGCTATAGCAAGGAGAAAACTTGGATTAAATAATGACAGTTTTGTTGTAATGATTGGGGCATCTCAACTAAATGATGCACGGAAAGGCATCAACTATTCAATAGAAGCTATTAACTTGGCTGCACAGCAAATTTCAAACCTAATAGTTCTGGTTGTAGGCAATGGCGAGAATTCTGTTTTGCCAGAGAGGTTAAAAGATGTGAAAGTGTATGAGTTGGGATTTGTTGACTTAGATAAACTCTTCCTTGCCTTTAGTGCTGCTTGTTGCTTTCTAAGCACAACAATAGCTGATAGTGGGCCGATGATGGTGAATTATTCAATAGCAATAGGTACTCCTGTCATTTCTTTTCCAATAGGAATTGCAGAAGATTTGGTAATTCATAAGAAGACAGGTTATTTAGCGAAATACAAGAATGTCAACGACTTAAAAGAAGGTATGTTATTTTTAAGTACTATGGGTATGGAGGCTCAAAAGCAAATGTCAGAAAATTGCCGACAACATATAAAAGAAAAAGCAACAGACTGGAGAGAAGAATTAATTAAAACTTGTATGTTGAACAAATTAGAAAACTAGAATTACTTATTTATAGATAAATGTAGACAAATTCATCTATAGGCGGAGCTGCTATTTGTATTGGCGACAATGTTGGAATGAGTCAAACAACTTTATGTGCTGTTGATGCTAGTATTACTATTGGCAACCACCCACTTCTAGGCGGCGGGGTTAAGGTTTATTCTTCGGATTTTCATTCAATGAGCTATATAGATAGACGCAATACAGAAGGTGCAGATAAAAATAACAGAAGAAGTGCTTCTGTGACTATTGGCGATGATTGTTTATTGGTGCAGGCACAATTATTTTGAAAGGTGTTACGATTGGAAGTTGAACTATTATTGGAGCAGGAAGTGTCGTTACGAAATCTATTCCTGCTGTTTGTGTGGCGGCAGGAAATCCATGTAGGATAATAAAAACAGATATAATATAAAAAGTTAATCATATATACAAATTATAGAAATATATCAAATATGTACACACCCAAAATTATAGCAGAAATAGGCTGCAATCACAAAGGTGATATGCAGATAGCAAAAGAAATGATAATGACTGCAGCTACATATTGTAAGGTTGATGTTGTCAAGTTCCAGAAACGATGTAATCGAGAATTGCTTACTCCTGAAGAGTATCAAGCTCCACATCTTCACCCTGAGAATTCTTATGGGGCAACCTATGGAGCACATCGGGATTTTTTGGAATTTAATATAGAGCAGCATCGGCAATTGCAAGAGTGGTGTAGAGAATTTGGAGTAGAATATTCTACGTCTGTTTGGGATGTGACATCTGCAAAAGAGATAACAACGTTGCAGCCTGGTCTTATTAAAATTCCTTCTGCTTGTAATCTGAATAAACCGCTATTGCAATATCTTTGTGATAATTTTGGTGGTGAGATTCATCTTTCATTTGGTATGACAACAAAAGATGAGGAGGAAGAGATTGTTAGTTTTTTTGAGCAAAACCATCGTGCAAAAGATGTGGTACTTTATAACTGTACATCTGGTTACCCTGTTCCGTTTGAAGATATATGTCTATTAGAATTGGTTCGTATGAAGAAACAATATGCTGACCGAGTGAAGAGTATTGGTTTCTCTGGACATCATTTGGGTATTGCTGTAGATAGTGCCGCAGTTGCATTGGGCGCAGAGTGGATAGAGCGTCATTATACACTTGATCGCACATGGAAGGGAACAGATCATGCTGCGAGCCTTGAGCCTGATGGTGTGCGTAAACTCGCCCGTGATTGTCGTGCTGTAGCCAAAGCTATCACTTATAAAGGAAAGGATGTGCTTGACATAGAAATGGTACAGCGAAACAAACTGAAAAAGAACCAGATAAAGGGATTTTAATGTCAAAGTTTATCGTCTTTCTTCTGTTGCCTTACCTATGGCTTCATATTGTGATAAGGTTTTTGGGCAAGAATAAGCAACTCTATAGATTAGACCAGCAGTTTACATATAAGCTTAGGACAAATCCGTTTAATAGTGAATTACTTCAATTTGCTTATTATATATTATGGCTGCCAGAGTATAGGAGCATTTTCTATAAACGAGCAGGGGTGGTTGGACGTTTGATGAATATCTATCTGCCAGGGCAAAATTGTTTATATATTAGAACTGCTAAGGATAATATTGGGGGGGGGATTTGCGTGAGTCATGGTCATTCTACGGAAATTAATGCAAAAAGTATTGGACTGAATTGTCATATTTTTCAAAATGTAACAATCGGGACACGCGGCAGTAGTGTGGGACCAGCTATAGGCAATAACGTTGTGGTTGGATGTGGGGCAATTGTATTAGGGGATATTCACATTGGTGATAATGTTAAGATAGGCGCAAATACGGTAGTGGTAAAAAATGTGCCAGCCAATTGCACGGTGGTAGGTCGTGGATCGATAATTGTAAAAATGAATAATGAAAAAGTTGAGATAGAGTTATGATTAATAATAAAAATGTATTGGCATTCATTCCTGTTAGAGGTGGGTCAAAATCAATTCCATTGAAAAATATTAAGCCTTTCTGTGGCAAACCTTTGGTGTGTTGGAATATTGAAGCTCTTGAAGTTTGTCCGTTAGTAGACAAAATTATTGTAGCCACGGATTCGGATGATATTTGGAATATAGTAGAAAGTCGGCATTACAAGAAAGTAATTCTTTATAGACGTTCTGCAGAGAATGCTTGTGATACGGCAAGTACTGAAAGTGTGATGGTAGAATATATTAATTATGCTAAACTTTCTCAGGACAATATTTTTATGCTGGTGCAAGCTACTTCTCCACTTACAGAAGATAAGCATTTTACAGAGGCATTACAAATGTATAAGAATGGTGAGTTCGACAGCATCTTAACTTGTGTTCATAACTACCGCTTTTTTTGGAACAGGGATGGAACTCCGATAAATTATAATTATATGAGTCGCCCTCGACGCCAAAACTTTTCAGGAATGCTGATGGAGAATGGAGCCTTCTATATAAACAACGTAAGGAATATTCTCAAATATGGCAATCGACTTAGTGGTAGTATAGGTATTTACGAAATGCCTGAATATACTGCTACAGAAATAGACGAACCTGATGACTGGAGTGTGTTAGAAAATTTGATGCGAAGACATGTTTTGTCAAAACGTTTGTCTAACCAAAAACAAATTAAACTTTTTCTTTGTGATGTAGATGGCACACTAACTGACGGAGGGATGTATTATTCAGAGACAGGAGATGAACTGAAAAAATTCAATACTCGCGATGGTATGGGTTTCCAACTATTGCGAGAGGCGGGTATAAAAACAGGTATTATTACCAGTGAAAATACCAATGTTGTGGAAAGTCGTGTGAAAAAACTGAAGATAGACTATCTTTATCAAGGTAAACGTAACGGTGGTAAAGTTGCGGTTGCCTTGGAGATCTGTAAAGAGTTAGGTATTACTCTTCAGGAAGTTGCTTATATTGGTGATGATATCAATTGTTACGATTTATTGCAGTCTGTAGGTTTGGCTGCATGTCCTGCAGATGCCCAGCCTATAGTTCTTGAAATTCCTAATATACAGATTTTATCTCGTAAAGGAGGTGAAGGATGTGTTCGTGAGTTTATTGAGAGTATCATTAAATGATACGCACAATTACTTGATTAGTACCATTCTTATTAGGAACTAGAAAATGAACAATCCTAAAGTGAGCATAATAACAATATGTTATAATGCTAAAACAGAAATAGAAAGAACGATGTTGTCAATACTCAATCAAACATATTTATACATTGAGTACATCGTTATAGATGGAGGCAGCAAAGATGGAACTGTTGATGTGATTAATAGATATAAGGATAGATTGTCATACTTCGTTTCTGAGCCCGACAAAGGTATTTATGACGCAATGAATAAAGGAGTCAAGGTTGCTACAGGAGAGTGGGTTTTATTTATCAATGGTGGAGATGCTCTTCTCTGTAATGATACTCTTGAGACGTTTTTTGCATCTTATGAGGATAAGGGTGAAGCCCTGATTACAGGTAATATTAGATTTCTAAAAAATGGCATGTATCTTGACAAAACTCCACACATACTAGAGCAGAGTTTGTTTGAAGCCATGCCTATGTATCATCCTTCGACCTTTATTCGGAGAGAAGTACATGCTATAATCTTATACGATACAAAATATCGTTTAAGTGCTGACTATAATTTTTTTCTGGCTCTATTAATAAAAGGGTACAGATACAAGTACATTCCTCAAATAATAGCAATGTTCGATTATAGCCAAGGAGCATCTACAGACAATTTAGGGAAAGCATTGCTTGAAAATATAAGTATTGTATCTTCGTATGGTGCAAGTAAAGTAGTTGTCAATCAGTATAAAAAGAAACTTACCCAATATAGAATACGAAAAATTTTGTATTTAATTCCTGCTGTTAAAAGGATGCGTGACAAAAGGATAATAAAAAAGGAAGGCTGGCAACAACTATCATGATCAATTTATTATCTGTTGCTTTATGATAATTACTCCTGTCGGTGCTATTTTGTTACTAAGTATTGGTGGTATATTTTTATATAAAAAAAATATATTTGCCAATCTTTTTATGTTGTGCCTAATAACAGAAGTGTTTGTACGTATGGGCTATGTTGCAGCAATAGGAAATACGACTATTACTTATGAAGGAGTTGTGCAATATATATTAATTGCATATTGCCTTCTAAATTTACCAAGATGGAGTAAAGCAATTAGAAAATGGTGGGTTTTGTTGGCGGTGAGTTATATTATACCGATGGTTCTTTTAATTCTCTTCCCAAGTAATGCTTTAGTATCAACATTTGATGTGACTTGGGATGAAATATTGTTTGAGGGAGCTTCTTTGGTATATCCCACTGTTACAGGTTTTGTTGTTAAAAACTCCTTAAAATTCATAGCATATTCTTTTGTTATCATTTATATTTATCAAAAATGGAAGTTGTCTGATTATCAACAAATGATGGCAAAATTTCTTGATATATCAAAAGTATTCCTATGTCTGGGGTATGTAGAGTTTGTTGCTAAAAACATGTTTGGATTAAACGAGACATGGGGAAATTTACTTATCTTACTTTTTGGCGAGAAAGAATCTACAGCTTATGAAGGTAGGTTAAGAGGCAATACTTTTGAACTAAACTTATTCACCCAAGAAGCGTCTCATTATGCATATGTATTAATGTTCGTGGCTCTTTTGTCATTGGCATACAACGTGTTTATAAACAAAGAAAGAAAAATAGGTGGAATTGTAATAGGTTCTCTTCTCTTAATGGTGTTAACGACATCTTTTAGTTCTGTTTATTTATCGGTTACTTTTATTATTTACTATTTATTGTATCGATGGTATATTTTAAAGCCAAAATCAGAGAAGATTGAGAAAATAGTTTTAGGGAGCATCATTTGTTTGGGATCTGTTTCCATAACTGCTATATTGTCAATATATTCAGATGGTTTTGTTGTTGGCCGTTTATTAAATCTTATTGACAATTTCGAAGACTTCTTTACTGTAAATGTGACGTATGGATCTCAATATGGAGATGGGTCAAGCCAAGTTAGGCTTATTAGTATGATACAAACTATTATGGTGTTTTTTCAGCGACCTATTTTTGGGTATTCATTATACTCTATTTATGCTCACAGCCCAACAGCAATGTATTTAGCTGGAGTTGGGGTATTCGGTATGTTATGCTGGATTAAATTCTTTTTTTATGTATCACCACTATACAAACAGTTTTCTCTAGTTAAGAAACCCTATGCTTTGGCTATTGCCCTGCTCCTCTTTATGAACCTTTTGGGTGGTGATAGGCATACCTTTAGTGGTGTTATGTTAGCAATGAATGGGGTTGCTTATATTTTTCTTTATGCAGATAAAAAGTTATTGAATGAAAATTCTCCATGTTAATTTCGGTATTCTACAAGGTGGAATTGACAATATGTTGATGGATCTGATGAGATTTCAGTTAAGGCAAGGACATATAGTGTCTCTTCTTGTTGTGAATAGACTCATGAATGAAAACGTCATGTCATTATTGCCAGAGGGGGGGGAGTTGTATGTTGTAGGACGACCAGAGTCTTCGAAGAATCCCTTTTATATATTGAAGGCGGTTTATTTAATAAATACTAAGATAAAACCTGATTTGCTTCATTGTCATCATGGTGATTTGGGATTCTTCCTTATGTTAGATAGGCACCCTAAGATTTTGACGGTACATGCCATGCAGTTGCCAACAAAATACTATAAATATTTTGACTATATTTGTTGTATTAGTCAAGCAGTTATGACTGATGTGCTTACTCGCTATCATACAGATAATATCTCTGTAGTTTACAATTCTGTAGACTACGAAGCAATAAATAGGACAAGGGATGAGTTTAAGTCTAATTGTTTTAATATATTGACTATAGGTAGGCTTGTACATCAGGATAAAGGGCAAGATCTCGTAATAAAAGCCATGAAAATCTTAAAAGATAAAGGTTGTAGCGTACATCTGACTTTGGTCGGGAATGGAAAGTCTTTGGAATATCTACAGAAGCTAACAAATAATCTTCAGTTGATGGATGATGTGACATTTTTAGGTGAGAGAAGGCGTGACTGGATTTACCAGCATATGTGTGAATATGATTTACTGGTTGTTCCATCTAGGAATGAAGGATTTGGGCTAACAATCGTGGAAGGTGTTTTTGCAGGACTGCCTGTGCTTGTTTCTGATATTGATGGTCCCAGAGAAGTTGTTCAGGACGGGAAATATGGATATATATTTAAATCTGATAGTGAACATAGTTTAGCAAATCAGATTGAACAGATTAGTTCTAAAAGCAGAAATACATTGAAAGAAGAAAATGAAAGGAATGTGGCATATTACAAGACTCATTTCAATAGTTGTTTTATGGCAGAAACTTATTTGTCTGTTTATCGTAAACTGTTAGATATTAAGTGAACGTTTGTTCAATAATAAGAATAATGAAAAAGATCGTATATCTACATCCCTCACAACTGGCAGAAAGATGGATAAAGTACTATTGTTTGGATGAACTACAAGCGTATTATGATATAGAGTTTTGGGACTGTTCACGAATATCCCATCCCTCGTTCAAGTCAAACCAGGACATTAGGCGAGAATACTTGTATATTATAAAAGACATGAAAGAGTTTGATGAGAACCTTAATCGATTGCCAAAAGATACGTTAATTGTGGTAGATCTGCATAGAACATGGGGAAATTTGAGGCTATATGAATTGATACATCGATATTTTGATTATCGGATTCTAATCAATTTCTTTCCAAATACTCAGAGAGCTTATAACAATAAGTATTGGGCAAAAATAAAAGAATCCTCAATAGGCGATATTCTTGCTTATTTTAAGATAACAAGAATGTTCAATTGCTTTACATTAAGCAGTGCTCTGGGGACAGAATATAGAATAAATCATCCTGATTATGAGGAATTCATTAGGCATCAAAATTTAGAATCAGAAGAACGCTCTCCTTATATTGTCTATGTAGATAATTATTTCCCGTTACATCCTGAAGTGTTGCAGCGGAATCCGTTATTTAAAGCCAACGACATGGCGGGTGTGTTCTACGAGTCACTTAATAATTATTTTGAAAGAATAGAAAAAGAATTTGGGTGCAGAGTGATTATAGCAGCACATCCGTCGGCTGATTATTCCAAAAATCCATTTGGAGGGCGGAAAATTGTCTATAATAAAACTTGTGAACTGATTAAGGACAGTCAAAAAGTTTGTATGCACACGAGCAATTCTTTGTCATATGTTATTATGTATGATAAACCTGTAGCCTTGCTGTCTAACTATGTATATCGTCAAGCAAAAATTGATTATAAAAGATTGTTACAGATATCAAACTTGATAAAGGTCCCCATTACAGAAATGGATCTAGAACAGGACAGGTATCTTTTTAGACATATAGATAAAGGATTTAATGAAAATTACAAGAAGAAGTACTTAATTGGTGCGGCAAGCATTGCAAATAGTGAACTATTCAAAAAACATTTAGAAAAAATATATTCGGTTGTGCATGGTTGTTAAGGTGCATTGGTTTATGGCATACGTATGAAAATGTAACCAATAAAGTTCATTGAAGTCTATGGATATTAAAATATTAATTGCTGCCCATCAGAAATGCGAAATCCCGAAGGGTGAAATCTACTTACCTGTTCATGTTGGAAAAGCGCTCCATCCTGAAATAACATTGTTAGGATTTCAACCTGACGATGAGGGAGATAATATCTCAGCAAAGAACCCTTATTATAGCGAATTGTCAGCCGTTTATTGGGCATGGAAAAACTTGAAAGCGGATTATGTCGGTTTGGTTCACTATCGTCGCCATTTCTGCCTAAAAAGGAAAAGTAATGTATGGGATAGTATTTTGTCGGACGAAGAAGCTGAACTTCTGTGCAAAGAATATGACCTGATTTTGCCAAAGAAGCGTAAACTGTATATTGAGACGGTCTATTCACACTATGACCATACTTTTTATGGAGAGCAATTTGACAAAGCGAGGGAAATAATTGTCAAAAGATGCCCCGAGTATGTTGATGTGTTTGATAGGCATATGAAAGAAAGGTCGGAACATCTGTTCAATATGTTTATCATGAAGGAATCGTTATTCCGAAAGTATTGTGAATGGATGTTTCCGATATTACAAGAGTTGGAAACTTATTATGACTTGCCAAACATGGATCCGTTCCAAGCGCGACTGGTGGGACGGGTAAGTGAAAGATTGATGGATGTATGGGTACAAAAGAATAATTTGAAATATAAGGAGATAGATTTCTTGTATTTTGGTAAAAAGAATATGGTAAGAAAAGTATGGGGATTTGCTATGGCTGCAATTTTTCATAAGCGTTACAAAAAGAGTTTTTAAGATTATGAACTATATTATTACAGGCGGCACAGGTTTTATTGGTACACATCTTGCCAACCTTTTGCATGAGTGCCATCCCGAAGCCGCCATCTGGAATCTTGATATTGTTGATCCGGCAAAGTTGGAGGGCATGGTCGAGCAGGAGCGCAGGGCATATACAACCATCAAGAATTGGAAATCCCCGTTGCGTGATGGCGGAGAGCGAAAGAGTCATTTCGTGTATTGTGATGTACGAAAGCCGATAGAGGAACTGCCGTTTATTCCGACCGAGAAGGATGTTATCTTCAACCTTGCTGCTGTTCACCGTACGCCGGGACATCCTGACCGTGCGTATTTTGAGACCAACATCCGTGGAGCGGAGAACGTGTGTGCCTTTGCGGAGAAATGGGGGATAAAGAATATCGTGTTCACTTCGTCCATTGCACCCTACGGCGCATCAGAGGAGTTAAAGGAAGAAACGACGCTGCCTATGCCGAATACCCCTTACGGGATATCGAAATTGGTGGCGGAGAAGATACATGAGGCTTGGCAGCGGCGTGGTGGGGAAGGACGGAAATTGACCATAGTGCGACCTGGCGTTGTATTCGGTAAAGGAGAGAACGGAAACTTTACGCGCCTTTATTATGGAATCCGTAACCATACGTTTGCATATCCGGGGCGACGTGACACGATAAAAGCCTGTGTGTATGTCAAGGAACTTGTGCGTTTCATGCTGTGGAATGTGGAGGAGCGAGGCTCAATGCATGCCATCTACAACTGTACTTTTGAACCAGCCTTTACCATATCGGAAATCGTCAGAACGATGAAGGAGGTCACAGGCTTGTCGTCACCGATACCTTATATCCCTAACTCCATCATCATTCCTGCGGCGTTCGTTGTCAAGTGTATTGGCAGCCCGATGGGCATCTGTCCCGCCCGTGTGAGGAAACTGCAGGTTGCCACGAATATCTGTGGCAAGAGGATGGCAGATAGTGGTTATACATTCAAATACACTTTCAAGGAAGCTCTTGAGGATTGGTTTAATGATAATGACAAGAAGGGTTTGCAATGACTGGCAGGTAAATTAATACAGCAGTCCGAACATCCATAGCGGTATGCGGTTGCCTGTGCCAATGTCTAAGTCGTCCACGGCAAGGTAACTGTTTGGCATGTCCTTAATCTGTTGGAATGTCTTATTTCTGCCTCCTGCTTCGAATGTGTATTGCCTGTCTATAAGGAAATCTCCCATGCCTGAATAGGCTATTTCGTGTGACTCCTTCAGCTGGTTGGCAAAGAATGTTTCCCTTACATTTCCTATGTCGGCGTTGCTGGAAAGGGAGAACAAAAGGTTAGGATTTTCAAGATAGATCTTTTCTGGTTTGCTAAGTTGGCTCAGGTTGTTTTTTTCATTGTAAATCATATAGACCAGTGCTGACTGGTGAAGGAGGTTGAACATACGAAGCACGGTCTGGCGCGGGGCTTCTATCTCCCTGCCAATGCTGGTTAGATTCAGTGTGAATGGCACCATCTGCGACATGAGTACAAACAGGCGTTTTACTTTTATGGTTGTGATGTATTCCATTCTTTCAACGGCTGGCAGGTCGAAATCAATGATGTTGGATATGACTTGCTGGACTGCTTTTGCATAAGAACGGCCCGTTTCTCTGTAGAACGGGTAGTAACCTTGGCGCAAATAGGCGCTGAAAGCAGGAAGCACTTTTGTTTCTGCTGTTATACTAACGGAAAGGCTGGAATGGTCGGTGAGTAACTGTTCCAAAGACAATGGAGCAATGGAAGCGATACCTTCCAACTGGAGATACTCCCGAAAGGAAAGCCCCTGCATTTCATAGAATATGCAACGGCGCGAGAGGTCGCTTGACGAAGTGTCAAGTTGAAGCATAGAAGAGCCGGAGAATACAACACGAAAGTCGGGATAGCGGTCATAGATGTTTTTCAGTTCCTGCGACCATGAACGGCCAGGATAGCGATGCACCTCATCAATGAAAAGGTGTGTCCCGCCATGTGTGTAGTGATATTCAGCCAAGTCGATTAACTTATGGTCGCTGAACCATAGGTCGTCCAGTGATACGTAAAGGGCTTGATGGCTGCCACTGGGGAAATTCTCCTTGATGTATTGTTTCATTAGGGTAGTTTTGCCGACGCCTTTCGCACCGCGTATGCAGAGCATTCTGACTTCCCAATTTATTCGGGAATAGAGATAGCGTTTGAAGTGGCAATTGACTGCCTTTACCTGTCTTTGGGAGTTTACATATAAATCTTCAATTTCCATATTATTTTGTCTTTATGGGTGCAAAGATATGAAAAATGTAGGAAACAGAGAAACTTTATTTGTAAAAAGTGTTATTTATAGATAACGTTTTTAAAGAATAACGTTATCTCTACATAACGTTTTGATGTTTTGTGGGGCTCATGATCTTATCATTCCCATTCAAGTACACTTTCAAGGAAGCTCTTGAGGATTGGCTTAATGACAATGACAAGAAGGGCTTGCAATGACTGGGGGATTAGTTGGCACATTGATTTAGATAGGTATTGGCGACTCTACGGGGTCGCCAATTTTGTTTTTGACAATTAAACCATACGGATTAGGTCTGAAGTTCTGTCTGCGAGGAATAACGGGATGTTGATAAGGGAATCGTCTCGTTTGAGATTCAGCATCGAGAAGCGGATGCGCAGACGAGGATTGTAAAGCTTGGTGTATTGGGCAAGACTCTTTCCTGTGATGGCAGTGCCAGACTTTACCTCAACGGGCAGCACCTCATTATCCCACTGCAGCAGGAACTCCAGTTCGGCGGTGTTGCCAGACGACCAGTAGCGCAGCTCCTTATTGAACTGCATAACAAAGCTCTGCAGCACGTAGTTCTCTGCCAAGGCTCCCTTGAACTCCTTGAACTGCCCAGACGGGGTGAGATAGAGGTTACCATTCATATCTGCCAAACGGCGCAGCAGCCCGATGTCAATGGCATAGACTTTGAAGATGCCAAGGTCGTCATAGGCCTTCAAGGGCAGACGAGGCTCACGGCACAGATGTACCTGATAAGTAAGTCCGGCATTGTGCAACCATATCAGTGCATCCTCATACTCGCGGGCGCGAGCCCCTGGCCTGACCAACTGGTATATGAACTTGCGGTTCTCCTTTGCCAGTTGCGAAGGGAGCGACTGCCATACATGACCAATCTTGTTAGAAAGCGTGGGTGTGGTGTGCTTCACGAAATCAAGTGAATAGTCCTTCAGAATGTTTGCGAGTTTCATATCCACCTCTTGCGTATTGCCCATGAGCATAGCCGAGGCAACTTCAGGCATGCCACCGCAGATACGGTAGGCATTGAAAGCCTCGCTGAGACGGTCGAAGAATATTTGGGGAAGGGGTTCGACTGTAACGATAGACTTGTAATAGCTGTAGAGGCGGGTGTCCTTGGCTCGAAGGAACTCGGAGAACGAAAGCGGATACATATCGAGATGATCCACTTTGCCTACGGGAAACGAGAAGTCTTTGTGACCTATCGTGAGGCCCAGTAGGGAGCCGGCGGCTGCCACGGCATATTCCGGGGCTTTCTCGCAGAAATACTTCAACGAGGCCAGTGCTTCAGGACACTCCTGTATCTCGTCAAAAATAATCAGCGTCGTGGTTGGCTTGATGGGAATCTCAGTGAGGAATGTCAGTTGTTGGATGATGCGATGCGGGTCTTTGGTGGTTCGGAAAATGTCACCAAGGTGCATGTCTTCATCAAAACTGAAATAAGCAGTATGCTCAAACTCGGTGTTTCCGAAATGTTTCAATACGCAGGTCTTGCCAATCTGCCTTGCCCCAAAGAGCAGCAACGGCTTACGGTCTAAGCGTCTTTTCCAGTGCTTCAGTTGCTCAATGATAGTTCTTTCTATATACATGAATAATATCGATTTTGTGGAATATGTCACATTTCTCATACTTGTTTTGTGCAAAATTACACAAAAAACATAGATAAACAAGAAAAAGTGTTGAATTATAAATAAGTTTTAACAGTTATGGTTCAGGAAGAATATTTGATATAAGAGCAAATTGGCAAAACAAATTTGTTATTTATCTCTTCCCATTTTTCGGTTTTTCGGATATTTTGCGTACTTTTGTGGGCGAAATTGCTAATTTATTGAAACCATGACGAAGTGTTTGAGATATTTTCTGCTGTTGGCGATGGCTTTTCTTTCGGCGGGCGTAGCGTCTGCGCAGGTGACGGGATCCATCCGTGGACAGCATAAGGTGAAGAAGAAGGAAACCATCTTTGGTATCTCGCGGATGTATGAGCTTTCCGTGGATGAACTGCTGAATGCCAACCCGGAAATGAAGGAGCCGGGCTATGAACTGAAAAAGGGGGAGGTGATCCAGATTCCTTGGCCGTCGGGCAAGAGTCAGGCGGCTGCTAATCAGACGGGAAATGCGAGTCAGACTGTTGCTGGTACTCAGAACGATGGGCAGAAAGCTTCGGCTGCTTCGGCAAAGACCGATGTGCGTAACCGGGCGATTCGCCTTGGCGTGATGCTGCCGCTGCACGACATCAACGGCGACGGAAAGCGGATGGTGGAGTATTACCGGGGCATCCTGATGGCGTGCGACAGTCTGAAAAAGATTGGTATCTCGGTGGATGTGCATGCGTGGAACACGCCGGAGGATGGAAACATACAGACCGCTCTTGCGGATAAGGCTGCGGCGGAGTGCGATATGATTATCGGGCCTTTGTACTCAAAGCAGATGGATGCCCTTTCGGACTTCGTGACCAAGAACGACATCCGATTGGTGATACCTTTCTCTATTAGTGCCCCTCAGTTGGCAACAAACAGGAATATCTTCCAGATATGGCAGTCGCCGACGGACATCAACGAATCTACTATCAGCCGTTTCCTCGGCACTTTCAAGGATTATCACCCTATTTTCGTGGATTGCAACGACTCGACGAGCCAGAAAGGTATGTTCACCGCAGGCTTACGCCGTCAGTTGGAGCAGCGGGGCATTAATTATTCTGTGACGAACCTGAAATCCCTGGAAGAGAATTTCTCAAAGGCGTTCAGTCGCACGCAGCCCAATGTCGTCATCCTCAATTCGGGGCGCTCACCGGAATTGGGTGTGGCATTCTCCAAGATCAATGGGCTGAAGGCGAACTATCCCGAACTGAACATCACGATGTTCGGCTATACCGAGTGGCTGATGTATACGCGTACCCACTTGGAGAATTTCTATAAGTACAATACTTATATTCCCTCCGTGTTTTATTACAATCCGCTGTCGGCTGTTACGCAGAGCCTTCAGCAAAAGTATAATAAGGAGTTCCAGACCGATATGCAGCAGTCGCTCCCGCGCTTTGCCCTTACGGGTTTTGATCATGCCTATTTCTTTCTGCGCGGACTGAACAAGTACGGAAAGACATTCAATGGGGCTGCGGGGATGTTCGGCTATCCTCCAGTGCAGACCCCGCTTCAGTTTGAGCGCTACGGCAACGGCGGACTGCGCAACCGAACCCTGCTCTTCGTACATTACACGCCGGAGCATCAAGTGGAAACCATCAAGTTCTGAGTATGCGCAGGTTGTTTATCATACTTCTGACGCTCGTCGGCATATCTGCCTCAGCACAGGTGGGAGAATATCGCACGGATTTCGCCATCGGTGTCAATGGTGGCTATGTACTCAGCAACGTGGGATTCGTGCCGAAGGTTCCGCAAGCCATGTTGGGCGGAGTGACGGGAGGACTTACCACCCGCTACACCTGCGAGAAGTATTTTAATAGCATCTGTGCCGTCGTGGCGGAGGTGAACTATGCACAGGTGGGATGGAAGGAGGATATCCTGACGATGGAAGACCAGCCTGTGCCGTTGCATACCGACCCGAGCCAGTCGCTTGCCTATTCCCGTCAGATGACCTACGTGCAGGTGCCCGTCTTTGCCCGTTTGGGGTGGGGGCGTGAGCGCAGCGGTTTCCAGTTCTTCTTCCAGATTGGTCCTCAGTTCGGTACTTTCTTGAATGAGAAGACGGAGTCGAACTTTGATATCCGCAACCCAGAGTTCAATCCGTATTCCGACGAATATCAATACTACGGCAAGCGCGCCTCTCACGTGGTGGCACAGGACACGATGGCGGTGGAGAATAAGTTCGACTACGGCATCGCCGGCGGCTTGGGCATTGAGTTCAGCAACCGCCACCTCGGCCATTTCTTGTTGGAGGGTCGTTATTACTACGGACTTGGAGACATCTACGGCAATACGAAGCGCGACTACTTCGGGCGTTCCAACCATACGAACATCGTAGTCAAGCTGACCTATCTCTTTGACATTATCAGAACCAAAAACCCTAAAATTAAATAATTATGTTCGAGAATCAACCCAAAGGACTTTATGCGTTGGCACTTGCCAACACGGGTGAACGCTTCGGCTACTACACGATGATAGCCGTGTTCGCATTGTTTTTAAGAGCCA
>JAFLSG010000039.1 GCA_022511065.1 Prevotella sp. | reverse complement strand
GAAGAATGTGCGCCGGAATCTAAACTTTCGGCTTCCCGTTTTTGAACTCTCTGCTCCATTGTTTCAAATTCCGTGTTACTTTTTCCCAAATTCCGTGTTACTTTTTGGTAAAATCCGTGTTACTTTTTTCCGAAATATAACACGGAATTTGAGAAAAAATAACACGGATTTAGATAATGCGGAACTAATAGTTTGATACTGTGAGGCTTACAATTCGCCATTGCGAAGCCTAAAATCGTCCGAAAAGAGACTTTGAAAAGCGCAAATTTGAGGGCAGAAAAAAGGCGGAGGCACTTTCGTTTTAAGTGCTTCCGCCCTTTCAATATTTTTCAATTTTTAGGAAACATCCCTTACCTTTGCAGCAACAATTCCCACCACGCCTCTCAACGATGCGTACCACGGTGGGACTTCGTTTTTAAACCTTAAACGATGAAAAAAGAGAGGGCAAAAGGCTGTTTAATTGAAAAAAACATATACTTTTGCAAAAACGATCACCCGTATTGAACATTTTTTGCTAAATAGTTCTTATCTTTGCAATACATCAAAATACAAAAAAGAAAGGACACTGATATGTCAGCAGCCATTAAAAACCGCACACGCGACGAAGTCATCGCCGCTTTCCGTGAGTCCATACGCCGTAAACACGAGTGGCAAGAACACGCCAACGAGATTATTCTGAAAATACGGCAGGACCGTCAGCAACTGAGCATCTGACAAGTGATATAGCCCAGTGTGCATAAGGCCTGCCCCTGCTTCGATACGAGGGAGAAGTATCGGGCAATATGAAAAGAGAGCTACTCTGTAATTTCAGAGTGACTCTCCTTTGATTTTATATAAAGAAACAGTAAAAAATTCACTTTTTCTTAAAAAATGGCGGGTATTTGAAAAACTATATATACCTTTGCATCGTGCTTGGGGAGAAATCCCAAGTCACGATGCATAGGCTTATTATTTCGCACTTTACCGAAAAGACGTAGGAAATCTGATTTGGAATAGTTCGATTTATGAGCAAGAGGGAAAGACCGTAAAGTGGTTTTCCTACTCACAGTATTACTATGCACCACGCTTTGGCGTGGCAGCATTCTTAGTATGTGAGTAAGGGGTTCCAGTTTCCTACGTCTGCCCCTCAGGTAAAGTGCATAAGAGTGACCACGCCATTCTTTGTGCCCTTACCCTTTGCATGAGTTAATGATTGTCTAACAAAAAGCGACAACGATGCAAAGCAAAATGGAACAACGACCAAATTCGGGGAGGATATCCGTTGTCATAAACACATATAACGCCGAACAGGATTTGAAGCAAGTGCTTGAATCCGTCAAAGCGTTTGACGAGATAGTCGTGTGCGACATGGAAAGTACCGACCACACTATCGAGATTGCTAAAAGCTACGGCTGTAAGATAGTGACATTCCCTAAAGGAAACCACATGAGTGCAGAGCCTGCCCGCACCTTTGCAATACAGAGTGCATCCAATGAATGGGTGTTCGTTGTGGATGCTGATGAAATCATTACCAACGAACTGCGTAAATATCTCTATGAATATGTCGAGAGCAAAGATCATAAATGCGGCTTGTATATACCAAGAAAGAACTATATCATGGGATGTTTCATGAAGTCATCTTATCCGGATTACCAACTACGATTCTTTAAACGAGAAGGCACTGTGTGGCCTCCTTACGTACACACGTTCCCCAAAGTGGATGGTCCTACGGAGAAAATACCCAAAGGAAATCAGAAACTGGCAATGATACACCTATCAAATACTACGTTTGAGCGGATTAAGAAACTAAATGAATATACAGAGAATGAAGTGGAAAAACGCTCAAACAAGCACGTCTCTTTTATGAAAATGGTATATGAGCCAGCCTTCCGCTTCTTCAAAGCGTATATATTGAAAGGCGGCATCCGCTATGGTAAAATCGGTTTGATTCAAGCAACTCACAATGCCATATACCGCTTCATTGTGTTGCAGAAAATATTGGAATCGCAGAATAAGCAGAAACTGTTAAATAACAGTTATCTAAACCAACAGCCTTAATTCGTTTCATTCGCCTGTTCTATATCTTATTTTATACTATTCACAATTTAAAAACAAAACAATGAAAAAGAATTTTTATTTCATGAGCCTGTTGATAGGCTTGTTTGTGAGTGCTTTTGCCTTTACGGCATGTAGTAGTGACGACGACAATGATGATGCAGGAGGGGAATCCAAAGGATTCGTCGGCATTTGGACACAAAATGGAGATGATGACATTTTTGTCTTCAATTCTGATGGGACATGGGTGACCTATGAAGATGAAGAGTGTTATTCCAAAGGTATAAAAGCATACTTTGGAACTTGGAAAGTTACCAATAGCACCTTTATTTTACTATTTGAAGGGTGGATTGACGATGAAACAGGAGAAATAGAATATTACAATGAAGAACCTGATTATTATGAAATCATAGATGTTTCCGAGAATCGTGTTATGCTAAAAGACGAATGGCGAACGTGGATTTGGACTCGATATAAGAAATAACTACCTACAAGTCATTACGATTTGTTGGCAAAAAGCAAGAATCTGAATCCTCCATCCTTTTTCTTCCATTGAAAAGAAAGCACCAAATAATTGCTCAAATGGTGCTTTCTTTTTGTCTATCCCAGGACATTAATTGTTAGAACACTTTCATTTTGTATAGAATAATTGAGTATTGACGATTGAAAGCAAAATCCTGTGAAGATTTCCACGACATCACACTGATGATATTTCATAAGTGGTGCGCAAATGCTTTTGCTGCTAAGATTTTAGAACCATAAAGAAAGTCCGCAACTTCCTTGCGGTGTGCTTCTTTTTCATCAACACTCACTTCCACAGAATTTTCCATTTTGGCAAATATGAATTATTTTGTTTGAGAATATACGATTTTCAGCGAGCGGTTTATCTGCTAATTTGAACTGCTCTCCAACCACCCAAGCATGGCAAGCAGGGAGGCGTTCCAGTTGATGGCAATCTCGTTGGAAGCATAAGACTCCGCCTTATCTACGAATGACTCGTCGGGTTGGTTGGAGGGATAGACGAGCGAGGGAATCTTGTCCTGTTGCCCGGGATTGGGGCCTCCGACGAGCAGACCGGGGAAGGGTTTCACGATGTTGTCGGCAGCAGAGATGCGATGATGGGGAAACATCGGGCTTTGCGTGCCGAAGCCGGTGACATAGCAATAGCCCGTCGCATTGCGCCCAAGCACATAGTCTGCATTCTGCTGCACAGCGGTGAGATATTTCGTATCGCCCGTCAGACGGTGGGCATAGAGGAGCGAGAGGCCGTTGGCGCAGAATGTTTCGGCAAGACAACCCCAACCGAAATCGCGCGGAGCATTGCCGTTAGGGGTCTGGAACGACGAGGAGGCGGTCGTGGCAATCAGACTGTCGCAGTAGCTGATGAGGCGGTCGCGGTACGTTTGCTTGTCGGGGAAGTCGCTGTCAAGCCATTCATAGACACCGAGCGTCGCCACATTGCCCCAAGTAGGAGCGCTGAAACGCTGCGGCTGATACTTGCGGGCAGCGGTGGCGAAGTCCTCATCCATCGTCAGCAGATACAGTTCCGTGGCCGCCCAGAACCATTCATCGTCAAGCATGCGGTCGCCATAGCCTCCCGTCTGAACGGCAGGGCTGAATTGCTCGTTCATCTTTTCCTGTTGATACAGCACGTTGGGGTTGCGCTCCGCCCATCTGTAAGCCGCCAATGCCGCATTGAGTGCCTGTCCCGTAAACGCTGGATAGTCCTTGTTGCCACGGAAGATGCGCGCTGCCTGTGCCATCACGGCAGCAAAGTCGAGCGCGGCTGCCGTGGACTTCTGCACGACATAGCGCGGCTGACGGCAGTCTTCCGGCATGATAAAACCCTCGAAAGACGGGGTGGTCAGTTTATGATACACACCACCATCATCAGGGTCTTGCATCGTGAGCATCCACCGGAGGTTATACATCATTTCGTCGAGCACATCCGCCGTGCCGTTCCCACTCTCGGGAATGTTCACGGAAAGGCGGTCGAAATAAGTCTTGTTGCGCTCATAAGAGGCAAGGACGATACCGACAGAAAACGCAGAATTAACGATATATTTATTATAGTCGCCCGCGTCATACCAACCTCCCGGCGAAGAAATGACGCTACCAGTAGGGCGGTTGGGCGAGGCTGCGGAGGGATGCACATAGACCAACGTGTCAGGATGGCCGCCTGGACGGGCAAACTCCCCCGCATAGCGCGCCTCGATAGGCATACCGGAACGTATCAGATAGAAGGACTTCAGCGCCTCCTTGGTCACATCAAGCAGCGCCGTCTCGCTGATGCTGAACGGGGCAGAATACGCTCCGCATGTGAGGATGTAGTTTCCCGGAGCGGTCACAGAACTGAAATCCACGATGGTGCGCTGCTTGCCCGACCACGGGGAGACGGCGACACGCAGCACCTTCGGGCTGACCTTCGCACCAGTAGCGGTATTCACGATGCTGATATCCCCTGCGCCGACCACGCCCTCAATGGCAGCGGTCTTTTCTTGTGCGGGATACATGCCGACCTGATTCAGCCGAATCTGGGCAACGGAACTCACGGGCAAAAGCACAAAAGCACCCAACAAACAATGCTTGACGATTCTTTTCATACGATGTTGTCTTTAGTTTGGTTTGAGGTAAATAGATTGCGACGACAAAGATAGGCAAAAAAAGTGAGCCGTCCAAAGGATTACCGAAAATAATTCGTACCTTTGTAACCAAACAATCATGTATAACATCAACAATATGAGAAAACTAACTTTCGTTATGTGTCTGTTCTCCCTGATGCAGTTGTCTGCGCAGATACCATTGGTATATCAAGTGGAGAACACGGGCAATCACTTTCCCACGCCCCCATTGCCCGCCATTAGTGATTTACCCATTGTGAAGGAATTGCCGAACCCTTTGGCATGGAGCGATGGCTCCGGCACGGTAACCCAGTTCGGTGAGTGGGCGCAGCGGCGCAATGAGATTGCCGCAGAGATACAGCATTACGGCATCGGCACAAAGCCCGAGGTAAGTCCCGAGGCTGTGCGGGCAAGGATGGATGGCGACACACTCATCGTGGATGTGACCGTCGGAGGGCAGACGCTGACACTCCGCTCCGCGATTCACTATCCCGAAACAGGGCAACCGCCCTACGCCCTGATGATTGGCACAAGCATGCTCTCGCTGCCCAAGCCCCTCTTTGAGAACCGCCCCATCGCCACCATGACCTTCCACGAGGCGCAGGTGAACGACTACTCCCAATGGCGACCACACAAGGAGCGGGGTGAGCACAACTTCGACCGGCTCTATCCCGAACAGAAAGAAAACGGGGCTTACAGCGAATGGGCATGGGGCATGAGCCGTCTGCTCGACGGACTTCAGCAGTTGGGCGCAGAGCAGACAAAGATAGATATGAGCCGCATCGGCGTTACGGGATGCTCATACGCCGGCAAGATGGCACTCTTCTGCGGAGCGTTTGACGAGCGCATCGCCCTGACCATCGCCCAAGAGCCCGGCGGAGGAGGGGCTGCCGCCTGGCGTATCTCCCACCAGATGGACAGCGTGGAGTGCTTGGAAAAGACCGACTATCACTGGTTCTTGGAAAGCATGCGGACGAACTTCTCGGGCGACAGTGTCTATCAAATGCCCTACGACCATCATGAACTCTGCGCGATGGTGTGCCCCCGCGCGCTGCTCGTGCTTGGCAATCCCGACTACAAATGGCTCGCTGACGGCTCAACCGTGGTGTCTCTCCGTGCCGCCCGAAAAGTCTGGGAGCGCTTCGGCATCGCAGACCGTATGGGTTATTCCATCGTGGGCAACCATCCCCACTGCCTGTTGCCCGAAAGCCAATACCCGGAGGTTGAGGCATTCATCGACAAGTTTCTGTTAGGCAAGAATACAGACACGAAAAGCATTGAAATCGTGAAAGATCTCCAGATTCCAATGGATTGACACAAATAAGAAACTATCTGTTACATATAACAAAGCCGGTTTCATCAGGATGTCGTATCTTTGCAAGCGGAAACCAATCGACCATAACTATATGAACCTGATGACGAGAAACCGAATCTTTTTAGTTATATTAGTAGTTAGTAGTTTTTCTTACCTCGGAGCGGCTGAAAAGCGTTTCAGCCCCCTCTCCGAGCGTGAGGGAAGCGCACGGGAGCGCGCCATTGCGCTCTGCAAGCAATTGACTTTGGAGGAAAAAGCACAATTGATGCTCGATGAAAGCCCAGCCATTCCCCGATTGGGCATCAAGAAGTTCTTCTGGTGGAGCGAGGCACTACACGGAGCCGCCAATATGGGCAACGTGACCGTGTATCCCGAGCCGATAGGAATGGCAGCCTCTTTCAATCCCGACTTATTATATAAGGTGTTCGATGCCACCAGTACCGAATTCCGCGCACAATACAACCACCGAATGCTCAACGGCGGTGAGGATGAGAAGTTCCATAGCCTTTCGGTATGGACACCTAACGTGAACATCTTCCGCGACCCACGCTGGGGACGCGGACAGGAAACTTACGGCGAAGACCCGTATCTGACCTCAGTCATGGGCGTGCAGGTGGTTCGCGGACTGCAAGGACCAGAGGATGCAAAATACCGTAAGTTGTGGGCTTGCGCCAAGCATTACGCCGTACACAGCGGTCCTGAATATACCCGCCACACCGCCAACCTCAACGACATTTCTCCCCGCGACTTGTGGGAAACCTATATGCCGGCCTTCAAGACGCTTGTGCAGGATGCCAAGGTGCGCGAGGTGATGTGCGCCTATCAGCGGCTTGACGACGAGCCTTGTTGCGGAAACGCCCGTCTGTTGCAGCAGATTCTGCGCGATGAGTGGGGCTTCCAATATCTCGTGGTGAGCGACTGCGGAGCCGTCAGCGATTTCTACACCAATCATAAGAGTTCGTCTGACCCCGTACACGCTTCCGCAAAGGCAACGCTTGCCGGTACTGATGTGGAGTGCGGCTTTGGCTATGCGTACAATAGCATTCCCGAGGCAGTCCGTCGCGGACTGATTAGTGAAGAGGAAATTGACAAGCACGTCATCCGTCTGCTCGAGGGTAGGTTTGACCTCGGCGAGATGGACGACCCCGCATTGGTGGAGTGGTCAAAGATTCCTTATTCGGTCATGGACTGCAAGGAGCATCGGCAGATTTCGCTCGATATGGCACGCCAAAGCATCGTATTGCTGCAAAATAAGAATGATGTGCTGCCATTGAAGAAGAACGCAGAGCGAATTGCGGTTATCGGCCCGAATGCCGATGATGCCCCGCTGATGTGGGGAAACTACAACGGTATGCCCAACCACACGATTACCATCCTTGACGGCATCAAGGCAAAGCAGAAGAGAGTGGTGTATCAACCAGGATGCGACCTCACATATGACAAGGTTATGGACTGCCAGATGGGTACACAATGCGCTGCAGACGGAAAGAAAGGACTGCGCGGCACATTCTGGAACAACACGACGATGGAGGGCAAGCCCGTCACCACGCAATACTACACAACCCCGTTGGCAGTCACTACCGCCGGTATGCACAACTTTGCCCCCGGCGTCGCCATCGAGGATTTCTCTGCCAAATACGAGACAACATTCACTCCGAAGGAGTCTGGCGAGTATGTCGTGAACGTGGAGGGATGCGGACACTTCGAGTTGTATATCAATGGTGAGAAGCAGTTTGCGCACCACACTTGGCGCACCACCCCGACCCGCACGCCCATTCAGGCAGAGAAAGGCAAGGAGTATAATATAGAGGTGCGCTTCCAGTTCGTAAAGACTTGGAATGCCAATCTGAACATCAACATTGCCAAGGAGCTTCCCATCGACTATGCCTCCATCATCAACCAGTTGCAAGGTATTGACAAGGTAATCTTCGTGGGCGGAATCTCCGCTGCATTAGAGGGCGAGGAAATGCCTGTGGATATTGACGGATTCAAGGGAGGCGACCGCACCCACATCGAACTGCCGAAGGTACAGCGCGACTTCCTGAAAGCCTTGAAGGCAGCGGGCAAGACAGTCATCTTCGTCAATTGCTCCGGCTCTGCCATCGCATTACTCCCCGAGACTGAGACCTGCGATGCTATCGTACAGGTATGGTATGCGGGTCAAGAGGGTGGAACGGCTATTGCCGATGTGCTTTTCGGAGACTACAACCCTGGCGGCAAGCTGCCCATCACCTTCTATAAGTCAAGCGACCAGTTGCCCGACTACGAGGACTACTCAATGAAGGGGCGCACCTACCGCTACTTTGACGACCCGCTCTTCGCTTTCGGTTATGGTTTGAGCTATACTCAACTGACGACTGGCGAAGGCAAGTTGGAGCAGAAAGCAGACGGAACTTATACGCTGACCGTGCCCGTGACCAACGCAGGTAAGCGCGACGGAACAGAGGTTGTGCAGGTATATATCCGCGACACCCAGGACACAGAAGGCCCATCAAAGTCACTCCGTGCCTTCCAGCGCATGGAGGTAAAGGCAGGGCAGACGGTAAATGCCGTATTGGAACTGACCGACCGCTCCTTTGAATTCTTCGACACGGGAACCAACACCATGCGCATCAAGCCTGGTAAGTACGAGATACTTTACGGCAACAGTTCGCGCAAGGAAGACTTGAAATCCATCATCATAGACAGAAAATAAGAATGAAAAGAATCACTTTACTGGCAGCCGCACTCACGGCTGCCTTCAGTTTAATGGCACATGAAGGTGCGTTAAATCCTTTCCAGAAAGTGGAGGCAAAGACAATGACTGCTTCCAAAGACATCCGTAACGGCGACCATATAAAATGGCAGGCCGTCGATTTCGGCAACAAACTGCCCCGCACGTTCACCGCGCACGTGGCAAGCGGACTGCAGGGCGGAGCCATTGAGATACATACGGACAGCATCACGGGCGCATTGCTTGGCAGACTGGAAGTGCCTGATACTGGCGGATGGGAGCAATGGCAGACGCTGACCGCCGACCTCGCCCCCGTCACTTCACACGGCAAGGCGCTCACTGGCATTCATGACCTCTATCTTGTGTTCACAGGCAACGAGGGCACCAAACTATTTAACTTCGACTGGTGGGAAATGCGCGGGTTGGAGCAAGTGAACATGCCCATCATCCAGACGAAATACACCGCCGACCCGGCACCCCTCGTCGTGGGCGACACACTTTTCCTCTTCACTTCGCATGATGCTTCGCCCGAGGATATTCCCGACGAGAACGAAAAGGGTTCTGCCGGATTTTTCATGTACGACTGGCTGCTCTACTCCACTACCGATATGGTAAACTGGACTGACCACGGTGCCGTGGCTTCCCTGAAGGATTTCCCGTGGCGCAGCCGCGAGAATGGAGCATGGGCAATTCAGACCGTGGAGCGCAATGGCAAATATTATCTCTATGCTCCCCTGCACGGCCACGGCATCGGGGTGCTGACTGCCGATTCACCTTACGGTCCTTTCGCTGACCCACTTGGCAAACCGCTTGTATGGGATCAGAGCAACTGGTATGACATCGACCCCTCAGTCTATACCGATGATGATGGACAGGCCTATATGTACTGGGGCAATCCCTACACGTTCTATGCCCGACTGAATGATGACATGATTTCCTTGAAAGATAGTGTGGTACGCCTGCCCTATCACATCGAGAACTATCAGGAGGGGCCTTGGTTCTACAAACGCAATGGCAAGTATTACCTCGGATTCGCCTCTACCTGTTGCCCCGAGGCACTCGGTTATGCTATGAGTGATTCTCCCACCGGCCCGTGGGAGAGCAAGGGCTACATCATGCGCCCCACGCCGCGCGACCGTGGCAACCACCCCGGCATCGTGGATTTCAAAGGACACTCCTATGTATTCGGTCAGAACTACGACATCATGCACCTTGACACCTACATCCACCACGAGCGCCGTTCCGTCTCCGTGACCGAGATCAGCTACCGTCCCGACGGCACTATCGAAGAAGTTCCCTACTGGCTCGACCAAGACCCCATCGGACAATTGGAGTGGCTTAATCCCTACCAGCGCGTGGAGGCAGAGACGATGGCATGGGGTTACGGATTGAAGACTGCCAAGATGGGCATCGAGAATACGGGTGTCGTAGCAGATATGCCAACATCTACGGGCAAGAAGAATATGTATGTCTTTGACATTGACAACGGTGAATACATCCGCTTGCGCGGTGTGGATTTCGGGAAAGGTGCGAAGAAATTCCTTATTACAGCCGCTGCCACGGGAGGCTGCACCATCACCTTGCGCCTTGACAGTGCTGACGGAGCCATCATCGGCACCGCCACCATCTCCAAGACTGACTCCGTAGAAAACTACCGCCAATTCTCCGCCGAGGTGAAGAATGCTATGGGTGTCCATGACCTCTACTTATGCTTCGATAATGCCGACGGTGACGTGCGGCTCGACTGGTGGAAATTCGAGCAATGAATAAAGTATGAGAAAGATTCATCTGTTCGTCTTCTTGTTTGCGTGGCTATGTTTAGCTGCCCAGAACAAGCTGGAGGTTTCCGAAACGCCAAGCAGCACATCTTTTTGTGTTGCCGCAGACGGCAAAGCCGCCCTCATCCAAGTTGATTCTGCCGACTGGAAGGGAGTCAAGCGAGCCGCTGATGACTTACGGCAAGACATTTTGCGGGTAACAGGCATCAATACCGCACTTGAAATAGGAGCAAAGCCGAAGACAGGCACTATCATCATCGGTACGATCGGGAAAAGCGAACTGATTACTCACCTTGTAGAGACCAAGCGTATTGATGTGTCTGAGATACAAGGACAGTGGGAGGCCTATCTTGTGCAGATTGTGGATGGGAGTTTGGTTATTGCAGGAAGTGACAAGCGCGGCACCATCTATGGAATCTACGAATTATCGGAGCGCATAGGTGTCTCTCCATGGTATTGGTGGGCAGATGTTCCTGCCCAAAAACACCAAAGCGTTCATGTAAAGACGCAGCGGTTGGTGCAGCCCTCGCCCAAAGTAAAGTACCGCGGGCTTTTCATCAACGACGAGTGGCCTTCATTCGGACTCTGGACACAAACCAGGTTCGGAGGGCAGAACTCCAAGGCATACGTCCATCTTTTCGAGCTATTGCTTCGGTTGAAAGCCAACTATCTATGGCCAGCCATGTGGAACTCCCGTTTCAATGAAGATGACCCGATGAATCCATTTCTCGCCGATGAGTACGGCATCGTAATGGGCACTTCCCATCATGAACCAATGATGCGCGCCCATAAGGAATACACTACCCGACGGGAAGAGGTCGGCCCCTGGGACTACGCCTCCAATCAAGAACGCATTGACCGTTTCTTCCGTGAGGGAATGGAGCGTAACAGTCGTTACGAAAACCTTGTGACCATCGGTATGCGGGGCGATGGAGATGTGGCAATGGGCAAAGGTGACGACGAGGATAACATCCGGACATTAGAAAAAGTTATCCGCGGGCAAAGGAAAATCTTAGAGGATACCTATCAGCGTAGAGCCGATGAGATACCCCAGTTATGGGCAATCTTCACCGAGGTACAGCGTTATTACGACGCGGGATTTACTGTTCCCGACGATGTTACCCTGTTGTTCTGTGATAATAACTGGGGCTATATACGGCGCACCGGTCCTGACAAGGAGATAAACCGCAAAGGTGGATTAGGGCTCTATTACCATATTGACATGAACGGCGGACCTTGGAACGACCGTTGGATAAACACCACAACTATCCCCAAACTACGCGAACAACTCTCATTAGCTTATCGCTCAGGCATTGACCGCATCTGGATTATCAATGTAGGCGACCTGAAGCCCAAGGAATATCCGATAGACTTCATTATGCACTATGCGTGGAATCCCGACTCCATTCAGGCCGGTGACGAGGAAAAATATACCCGCTCATGGGCTGCGCAGAACTTTGGGGACAGCATTGCCAATGAAGTGGCAGACATTATAACCATCTATTCCCGGCTCAACTTACTGCGGAAACCCGAGGTGCAGACCACCACACACCTCAGTCTTGTAAACCACCATGAGGCTGATCAAATCCTCCAGCAATGGCGCGATGTCAGCCAAAAAGCCAAGGAACTCTATCAGCATATCTCACCCGAGGCACGGGATGCTTTTTTCCAGTTGGTGCTTTATCCTGCCGTGGCATCTGCCGGCGTGGCGGAGATTTACATCGCTGCTGCATATAATCAACTATATGCACGGCAAGGGCGGGTTAGCGCTAACCGATGGGTAGCACGCGCAAAGCAATTGTTTGAGGAAGATATTCTGTTGAGCAACTATTACAACGATAGTCTCGCAAACGGCAAATGGAAAGGCATGATGTATGACGTACACATCGGATACAAAGAGTGGTTCATGCCCCAAAACAACGAACTGCCTCCACTTACTACCGTACAACCTTTGCCCGTCCCAACCATGGGCGTGGCAGTTGAAGGCTCCACAGAAAGCGGAGAACAACTGCAACTGCCTGTCTTTGAGAATATGAACCCGAAAGAGTATTATATTGATATTTTCAATCGCGGTACGGGACAATTCCAATTCAAGGCAACTCCCGACCAGTCATGGATTCTGCTCAGCCAAAAGAGTGGCAGCGTGGATGAAGAACAGCGTATCACGGTGTCCATAAACTACGACAAGCTCAAAGTTGGCACGCATCAAGGAGCAATCCGCCTGACGGATGGTAAAGAAACTGCAACCATCACGGTCAGTGCCATAAAGGCGGAACTCCCCAATACCGACGATTATTATTTCGGCAGCCTGACCACGGAGACCGCCATTGCAGCCAGTCAATACAACGCCAATATTAAAGGAAAGACCAATCAATGGAAACTCCTTCCTGGTCTTGGCAGATTTGAGGGCTGCATGGGTGCCAGCAACAATATAGCCCCAAATGTGGAAACAAAAGATGCGGCTCGATTGGAATACAATGTCTGGCTCGATGGAAAGACTAACGTGTGCCTCGGCATACTTCCCACGCAGGATGTCAATCCCCAACGCGGACTCCGCATCGGCGTTTCCCTCGACGATGGCGAAGTCCATATTCTTGATGCACGCCAAGGCTTTGTTGATACCTTTGCCGAATACACTTCTGAGAATATTGCGCGCTCAAAAGTGCTAAAGCCACTACCTCCCATCAATTCCGACATCTACCTGCGGGGCACTAACCAGCTACTCCGCAACGAGGTTTTTGACAATATGCGATGGCTCGATGTTGATTTGGGTGTTGCTACCAAAGGACTCCACCGCTTAAAAATCTGGCAGATTGACCCGGAAGTGGTACTTGACCGCATCATTCTCAATCCCGACAACCGTTATCCGAGTTACTTAGGCAGTCCGTGCCATAAGCAGCAATGATAGTGAGATAACAAGGATGGTTGTTGTGATAACTGCCATCCTTATTTTTTAAATTCCGACACAATTTTTAACCTCATGTAACATTTAGATATATATTACAGCAGGCAAAGTTTTTGTAACTCCCTGCAAAGTCACACCTCTAAATAAATAATATATTTGCAGCAGAAAATTAAGAAACCTTTTATTAATTTAATTAACTAACTTATGTGGAATTTAAAATCACTACAAAAGCCGTTAGTGACACTGTTCCTGCTCTGTTTGCTCCCAATAGGGGCGTTGGCTCAGAGCCTCGTAAGAGGAACGGTGAGTGATGAAGCTGGCGAACCCATCATCGGTGCAACCGTGAAAGTAAAGGGTGGTGCCTCCTCGACTGGCGCAATTACCGATTTCAATGGTAGGTTCGCCATTCAAGCTAACTCGAACGCAACATTAGTTGTTTCTTATGTGGGCTACGTGACACAGGATGTAGCCGTGGCAGGCAAGAGCAACCTGCAAATCACTTTACAGGAAGACATCACGAGCCTGAACGATGTGGTTGTGATTGGTTATGGTGTTCAGAAAAAGAGTGACCTGACGGGTGCCGTGGCTTCCGTAAAGGGTGACGACATCAAGAACCTCACGACTTCCGATGCCGCTGCTGCTTTGCAGGGTAAGGCTACGGGTGTGCAGATTATCAATGGTAACGGTCCTGGTGCCGGTGCTGAGATTCGTATCCGCGGTTACAGCTCTAACAGCGGTAGCCTCGGCCCGCTGCTCATCGTGGACGGTCTGAAGGTTGATAACATCCAGTATCTCGATCCTACGCTCATCGAGTCTATGGAGGTGCTGAAGGACGGTGCTTCCGCAGCTATCTATGGTGCGCAGGCAGGTAATGGTGTCGTACTCATCACGACCAAGAACGGTGGTGACAACGGTGGCAAGGCAAGAGTATCTTACACGCTCAAGGCTGCAAGCCAGTCGCTCGGTAAGAAGGCAGACCTCTTCACTGCTGCTGAGTACATCGACTATCACAAATATCTTGGTAACCTCACTGACGAGTTGCTTCAGTCAAAGGGTTACAAGGGTACTGATACCAACTGGTACGATGAAGTGTTCGGCAACAGCTGGAGCCTTCAGCACAACATCACCGTGCAGGGTGGTAACAACCGTGGACACCTGCTCGCTGGTCTCGGCATCGTTGATAACGATGGTATCGTGAAAGGTAGCAAGGACGTTTACAAGCGTTTCACCGCTCAGGTAAATGCCGACTACAAGTTCTACGACTGGCTGACCGTATCGAGCAACACCTCTGTTGAGAAATGGAGCAGAAGATCGGTAGGTAACGGTTACAACTCATTCCTCAACTCTGTTGTATCTATCGACCCGCTCACGCCCGCATACGTATATAGTGAGGACGACATGGGTCTCGGTATGAAGGACCGCTGGAACATGGAGAATCATGGTAACGTTCTGACTCCTCCGGGATTCACGGATGCACATCCTATGTGGTATGGTACTTCTAAATATATTGAGGACGCAACAGCCAACCCGCTTGGCCAGCGCGACCGCATCAACAACAAGAACGAGGGAATCAATGTGCGTGGTGCTTTGGCAGCCAATTTGACTCCGGTTAGCTTCCTGACCATCACTTCGCGTCTCGGCTACCGCATCACGCAGAGCAACGGACACAGCTATGAGCAGCCGTGGTGGTTGTCTTCAATGTCGTTAGGAAACAACTATACGCTTTCTGCAAACACCAATGCAGGCCTCTACTATCAGTGGGAGAACTTTGCCAACTTCAACAAGTCGTTCGGCAAACACGATGTAGGTGCAATGGTCGGTATGTCCTTCACGAAGAATCATTGGGACAACACGAGTGCATCTGCTTCTGACACACAGCAGATTCTTAATGGTGACGCTGCTCCCAACTATCGCTACATCGACTTCCTGAACGACAACGGTAAGGCACACCTCAGTGCAAACAACCAGCCGGGCGATGCTACGGAGCTTGCTTACTTCGGTCGTCTGTCTTACTCATACGACAGCCGTTACTTCTTCCAGGTAAACTTCCGCGCTGATGCCTTCGACTCTTCGAAGCTCTCCAAGGACAAGCGCTGGGGCTACTTCCCCTCATTCTCTGCAGGTTGGACCATCAGCAATGAGAAGTTCTTCAAGAATGCAGTCAGCACTGACGCCGTTTCCTTCCTGAAGCTCCGCGCGTCATGGGGTCGCAATGGTAACATCAACGTGCTCAGCGGCTATAAGTACAATGCAACCATCGGTGTAGGTGGTTACTATAACTTTGGCAACAGCCTTACCTCGGGTGCCGGTCCTACTGGCTTTACGAACCCCGACCTGACTTGGGAGACTTCCGAGCAGCTTGACTTCGGTATCGATGCTCGCTTCCTCCGCAACCGCTTGTCATTCTCACTCGACTGGTATCGCAAGATGACCAAAGACCTGCTCATTAACATTTCTCCGTATCCCGAGCTTGGTTTCAGCTCTGCAACCGTAAACTCTGGTGAGGTGCTTAACTCTGGTTTCGACTTCGAACTTGGCTGGCGCGACCGTATCGGCGACCTGCGCTACGGCATCAACGGTAACTTCTCTACCCTGAAGAACGAGGTTAAGGCTGTGAACTCGATGCTCCCGCGTTATAGCGAGGTAGGTATCAGCGGTTTCAACAACAAGCTCCAGCCGACGTTTGAAGCAGGCCACACCATTTGGTACTTCCGTGGTTTCAAATATGCCGGTGTCAATAAGGAGACAGGTCGTCCGCAATACTATGACAAGGACGGTCAGATTACGGATGCTCCGACTGACGACGACAAGCAGGATCTCGGCTCTGCCATCCCCAAGTTCACCTACGGTATCACGCTCAATTTCGAGTATAAGGGCTTTGACTTGACCGTATTCGGTACAGGCGCATCTGGCAACAAGATCTACAACCTGATGGTATCTGCCGACCGTCCTATGGTCAATGGTATCAGCACTTACTGGAAAGACTCTTGGAAGCAGGCTGGCGACAACAGCAAGTATCCCGACATGAAGGCAGTTTCCACAGACTGGACATTCTTCAGCTCCAGCGCTGCTATCTTCAGCGGTTCTTACTTCAAGTTCAAGCAGATTCAGCTCGGCTACACACTTCCTGCCAAGCTGACCAAGCCCGTGCTCATCAGCGCACTCCGCTTCTCTGTTTCACTCGACGATTGGTTTACCATCACCAGCTATCCGGGTGCCGATCCTGAGACCTCTTCTCTCAACAGCGGTGCTTCCCGTGGCTTCGACAATGGTAACTATCCTATGTCTAAGAAGGTTGTCTTCGGTGTAAATCTTACATTCTAACCTATTAAAACTAATAAACGATGAATAAGAATATAATCACAATGTTTGCGCTCTTGGCTGGCGTCACATTCACTTCATGTGAAGATCAGCTTAACATTGAGCAGAAGGGTGTCATGAGTACGGAAACCTTCTACAAGACAGATAAGGACTGCGAGAATGCACTTGCTGCTGCCTATGAAGCATTCCAGATCGAGACTGTAGGCCGTACCACATTAGGCCCTGGTATCTATACCCCGGCACGTGTATTGGCAAATCACCCCGGTGATGATGTAAACTACGGTGGTGGTAACTATGGCGACCACGAGTTTGGTGGCTCCATCGACGAGTTCCGCTATATGCATACCCCGGAGGCTATCGACTTCCACTACAGAGGTCTTTACCTGTCCATCTATAAGGACAACCTTGTATTAACCTACTTCGCTGAGCCCGCTACTGCATTCCAGAAGCAGGCTGTGGCAGAGGCAAAGGTGCTTCGCGCTTACAACTTCTTCCTGCTCGCCTGCTACTGGGGACAGCCTCCCTTCGTAGATCAGCTTCTTGCCGCAGATGTTATTCCGACCAACAGCGAGATGACCCGCGACGAATATTTCGTATGGGTTGCCAAACAGTGTGAGGAAGCTGTGGCAGACCTGAGTGAGCGTGCCAATCAGGACGACAAGTTAGGCACATACCGCGTAACGAAAGGCTTCGCCAACGCACTCGCAGGTAAGGCTTATATGTTTGCCGGCAAGTATGATGATGCCAAGGCTGCCCTCAAGAAGGTCATCGACTCTGGCAAGTACGACCTCGTACCGGGTGACCAATACCTCGACCTCTTCCACGTAGAGGGTGACGGTTGCAAGGAAAAGGTGTTCGAAGTGAATTTCAGATATAACCTTGCCACTGGTGGCGGCTGGAGCTTTGGTAGCGGAAACGGTGCCATGCAGCACTCCACCTGGATGGAAGCCAACTGCTTCAACTGGCGTGCCGGTAACTTCAAGACTAATCCGTCCTCGGCTTACGAGAATGGTTTGGACGGTTGGGGTTCCATTGGTGTGCCCCTGTGGTTTGGCGACGAGTTCCATGAGAACGACGGCGACTCCAAGCGCTTCAAGGCAACCCTTATGCACATCGACGATGCTGTCTATCAGACTTCTGGCGTTGAGGGTATGCGTTACTACGACGATGAGCTGAACAATATGCCGCTTGAGCAGAAGAAGACCTCCGACAAGATTGGTATCTCCGACCTCGAGCAGGGTCTCTATGGTCAGTCCTTCTGGCTGCCGTTCAAGAACATCTACCGTGGTGCTGACAGCAAGGATGTTGATGGCGACGGTGAGATTGGAACGGGTCAGCGTATGAACAACATCATCGTGATGCGCTACGCAGAGGTTCTCCTCAACTATGCTGAGTGCTGCCTGCAGACGGGCGACAACGCATCTGCCAAGACCTATATCAACATGATTCAGCAGCGTGCCGGTTCCAAGACCATCAGCGACGCCGTTGATATGGAAGTTCTCAAGAGAGAGAAGTCTTACGAGCTTTGGTTCGAGGGCTGCCGCTTCCAGGACATCCTCCGTTGGAATGATGCCAAGGGTCTTGAGCGCCTGAAGAAGGCAGGTACGGCTGTACCTCACCTCTTCGATAAGGTGTTCCGCCCCGTAAGGCCGACCGACGTGAACGTTATCTGGGAGCATGGCACAGAGGCAGAGAGCCGCTTCTACATTGCTCACACCCATGAGGCAATGGATGCAGGCTTTGAGGTTGGCTTCCAGGAGAAGCACCGCCTCTTCCCCTATCCCACATCTATCATGGAAATGAATCCGAACCTCGTACAGAATCCAGGTTGGTAAGTTCTATTCTGGTTAGCTATGTATAACCTTTAGAGACAACGGTCTCGCAAACGGGGATGCCGCATCGGGAGGTGTGGCATCCTTTTTTGTTTGAAAACGACATCCTTCTCAGACTCACCATTCTTTTACTGACAAAACGATAATTTCCACAGGTTATTCCAATACTTTCTACGAGGTAAAGGAATAATCCCTATCAGGGTAAAGGAGATATTCGCACGAGCCGTAGGAAGCATTCGCATGACTCAAAGGAACTATTCCCACGAGCCATAACCGATATTCCTTTGAACAATCCGATTATAACCAGGGCAAACAGCCTATAATTGCCAAAAGAATATCTGGAAATATCAAATTTATGGCAAAAACAATATCTGCAAACACTAAAATCGCATCAAAAATAGTGTTTGCAGATATTGTTTGGGGGATTTTCCGAGCTAATGGACTTCCGCAATCAATGATTGCGGAAGTTCCATTTTGAGTTGTCTGAGTTGAAATCGTACTCGGCGAGCGTGGGCGTACTGTCGCCCGCAGAATAAAGCACAAGATGCTGATTGATGCCCTCCTTGCCGGGGATTGCCTTCGGCATGATGCGGAAAGTACCGTCAATCAACTGCTCAATGCGCCAAAGCTGCTCGTCAGCGCCTGTGAAAGCGGGGACGGTAGTCACCTCGACGGCCTCCGTAGCGGCAAGCGCGCGGTCGGTGCCGGCAATGGTGATCTTGTAATAAGGACCACCCAAGTAGCCGCCCGCCTCGGGCACGGCAGTAATCGTCCAACGCTGATGCGGACGGAACATATAGTCGCCGATGCGTGCGGAAATCTCACCTGCGGGCCAAGTGTCGATGACATCCTCCAACTTCTGGTCGGCAATGGGTACGACGGGCTTATTGGGGTCGATGCGCCAGAACGCCTCGCGCTGCTGCGGAATGCGCACGAAATCGACGGCAAGCTCAAGGGCGTAGCCACGACGCTCAGACTCTATCTCGTATGTGCCCTCCTTGAAGCGGTCGCCCGCCACGGGCCATCCGTTGCGCCAGAGCAGGGGACGGATGCCGAGCACACTGCGCCCGCCTTGGTCGAAGTCGGCCTCATAGTGGCACGACATCACCTCCACGCCCTCATCAATGATGGTGCGCCCGAAATGACCAGGTCCTGCCACGCGGTCGCCTGCCGCAATGACCATCTTACCACCGCCGTGGAACATATCACGCCCCACGTTGTCAAGATAAGGCCCTGTCACTTGTCGAGAGCGACCTACTACGATATTATAGGTGGAGTTCACGCCGTCACAGCAAGTGCCGTGCGTACCGAGCAGGTAATACCAACCATCGCGATAAATCAAATCAGAAGCCTCACAGTCAATGGCAATGTCAAGCGCCTCGTTACCTTTCACGCGCTCACCCGTCTTGGGGTCAAGCTCAATCAGTCGGATGGTGCCGAAATACGTGCCATAGCTCACCCACAGCCGCCCCGTCACGGGGTCGAGCAGCAGACCGGGGTCTATCGCATCGTTATCCTCCAAACCATCGGAAGCAGCCACCTCTATCGCCTCGGTAAACTTGAAATCGGGCGACTTCGGGTCGAGCGTCTTGTTCCACATCGTGAGGATGCGGCCGTTATGCCCACCACCAAGTCCACCGCCCGTGGCACCATAGATTACAAGATAGCGGTCGCCTATCTTCAGCACATCGGGGGCAGCACCGCCACCCGGGCGCTCAGCCCCGCCTTTCCAAGTCCATCCGTCCTCGGAGATAAGTCCTCCGCCACCAGTGCCGAAGGTGTAATACTTGCCGTCGCACTCCGCGATGGTGGACGGGTCGTGGATGTAAGGTTGCCCCACCTGTGCGGTGGCAGCGGTGAATGACAGCACGGAGGCCGTCAGTATGGCATATATTCTGTTCATAGTCAATAGCTTATTTAAGTTCGTAATTCGTTATCGGGTTTCCTTTCTCGTCGAGGAAGCGCACGCAGAAGTCGCTCATGCCGGGTCCGTTGATGACAGCACCCTGCAAGATGTTGCGCCCTTTCTTCAGTGTCAGCCGGGGCGACATGGCATCGTCCTTTACCATTCGCCGGTCGCCGGAGAGCAACAATGCCTCCTCGCCGTTGAGCCACCACATGGAAGCAGAGTTAGAGCCTACCGCCAAGCGCACATCGTGCATCTCCTCGGGACAATCAATCACCGTGACCGCCCAGAACAGCACACCATACACCTGCTTCTTCAGTCCGTCGGCAAAGCGGAAGAGCTTCACGTTGAAGCGCTCACTGTCGAGCGCGTGCCATGTGAGTGTCTGCTTGCCCACCTTCACCTTCTGCCCGTTCTTGGGCACGGCGGTCTTTGCAAGAGGCGCATCGGCGAATGCCTCGCGCAGATAGCTATCCACAAACACGGTATTCGTGGGATTGGGCTTGTCTATCGGCTCCAACAGCATCCAGCGGCGGATGAAACCTTCCTCATCGGGCGAAACTACCGCTGCCGTAGCGGGCGAGAAATACTTCGGGCGGTTCTTGAACTGCACCCAGTCGATGCTGACACCTTCTCCCTCGCAAGCGATATACAGGTCGGTCACGCCCTGCGGCACGTAGTCAAGCGGTGCAGTCACCGTCAGCCATTGCCCGCTGTAGTCGCGGCGGAACTGGCCTTCCGTGATGCAGACCACATTCACCCGTGCAATCACCTTTCCTTTCGCATCCTTCTCACGAACCACAAAACTCGTGTTGGCGTTGGCCTTCACCGAAGCGGTCAGATAACCATCGCGGACGGCACTGAAATCCACATCGTTGTAACGCAGCCAACTGCCTTTTGACGGCAGTATCACCTCCCATCCGCGGAAGCGATTGGCGGTGTCAAGTTCCTGAATGGTCACATCGGGGGCAACTGCACTGTATCTATCCACATCGATTCTGTCCGTGGCTTGATTGATACCCACGCCGCGCAGCGTCGGGATAACCTCCTTGATTGTGCCGTCGGCATTGAAATAGAGTTTGTCAATGCGGGCAGAACGGCGCTTGTCGCGTTTGGGCGAATAGTCGTTGTGATGATAGAACAGATACCACTGTCCCTTGTACTCCGTGATGGAATGATGGTTTGTCCAGCAGCCCGTGGGGGATTCTGCCATGATGATTCCCTTGAAGTCCCAAGGTCCTAACGGATTGTCAGACATGGCGTAGGCCAGCGTCTCCGTGCCGCCCTCCTTGCGCACCCACGGGAAGGTCAGGTAATACTTTCCGTTATGCTTGAAGGCATAAGGCCCTTCCTTGAAGCCTTCGGGCAGTCCTTCCATCTGCTGACCGCCCACCACCATACCCGCAGGTGCTCCCTGGGGCGTGGTCAGTTCACCATCAAGCTCTTTCATATTGGACTTCAACTTACCACCGCGGATGCCCATGCCCGACCAATAGATGTACGACTGTCCGTCGTCATCTATCAAGACGCAGGGGTCGATGCCCATCACGCCTTTGATTGGCTCTGGCTCACAAGTGAACGGTCCTTCGGGATTGTCAGCGACAGCCACACCAATGGCGAAGCCCCGCTGCGCTCCATTTGGAGCCGAAGGGAAATAGAAATAATACTTCCCGTCCTTATACACGCAGTCGGGTGCCCACATCGAATAGGAATCCGGGCGCACCCAGGGCACTTTGTTTTGCGTGACAATCACGCCGTGGTCTTCCCAATCCACGAGATTCTCCGAGGAAAACACGTGGTAGTCTTCCATGCAGAACCACTCCTTCAGGCTCTCAATCGGACTGTCGATGTCGTGCGACGGATAGAGATACACCTTATTATTAAACACGCGTGCGGTAGGGTCAGCCGTGAACTGGTCACGGATGATGGGGTTCTGCGCTGAGACTGTCAGCGGAACGCCCAAGAGCAATAACAGAAAACTTTTCTTCATGAGTTTGGTTTAAGTGATTAAAACTGTTGCAAATATACAAAAAAGACCGCTATCAAAGTTTATGGAATGTAACAGGGTATTATGGGTAAACGTACCATTCACTCACTTTGTTACACCCTGCAAAGTCTCTGTTACAATCAGATGGAACATTCAAGCGAAATTATCCTATCTTTGCATCCAGAGAATAGTTAGTAACTACACACATTGTTTTGGTATTTTTGAGGCGGTGCTGCATCGGGAGATGCGGCACCGCTCTCTTACGGGCTATGCCAACAGGTGGTACATCCCGCCCGCGAGGGGCTTGACCACGCCTTTCATTTCCAATTGGAAAAGGAGGGCGGAGAGCCGCCCGACGGGGATGGAGGTCTTCACGCTGATGGTGTTGAGTTGCAAGTCGTTGGTCTTTTGCAGAAGCGCGACTATCAGCCGCTCCTCGTCGGAGAGGTCGGGGAACAGCTCCCGCTCCACACTCTTGGGGCGGCGGGCAGCATCCTGCCAGTCCATTGCTTTGGCGAAATCCTCGGCATTGGTGATGAGCGCAGCCACATTGTCACGAATCAACTGATTGCAACCTTCGGAACACGGCATCGTGACGGAGCCGGGAAAGGCGAACACCGCACGGCCATAGCTCTCTGCGATGCCGGCGGTAATCATCCCTCCGCCCTTTGCCATGCTCTCCACAAGCACCACGGCATCTGCCATCCCCGCAATGATACGGTTGCGCCGCACGAAGTTGGGCTTGTCGGCATTCGTCTGCGTCATGAACTCCGTCACCAATCCGCCGTGGCTTATCATGCGTGCCGCCGTATCACGATGACGATAGGGATAAATCTGGTCAAGTCCATGCGCAAGCACGCCCACCGTCTCGCACCCGTTCTCCAAGGCATGGCGGTGGGCACTGACATCCACGCCATACGCCAGTCCACTGACTATCAGCACCTGCGGGCATTGCTCCCTCAAGTCCCTGACAAAGCGGCGCACAAGGTCTTCGCCGTAGGCGGTGATGCGGCGCGTACCCACGATACTGACAATCCGCGCCTGATTTAAGTCGGCATTGCCCAGCGCGTACAGCACAATCGGAGCATCGGGGCACTCGCGAAGTCGCTGCGGATAGTCATCATCATGGAGCGTGAGAGCGCGCACATGATGCTCACGGATATATTGAAGCTCGCCCTCTGCCCGCTTCAGCGGCTCGTCCCAGTCTTGCAATGCTGTTTTGAGCCGGGGTGAGCATTCGCCCACAAGGTCGCCAATCTCATGCCGATGCTCATAAATCCGATGGGCACTGCCCACCGTGCGGTAAAGTTCCAACACCTGTACAAAGTTGAAGTTGCTGATGCGCGTCAGCGCCATCGCATAAAAAATCTCTTGTTCGTCCATCATCATCTGCGTTTAAGGTATTCATAACCGATGCGGCAGCGGAGGCAGTCCTTCCTGTCGCAGTATTCTTTCTTCAATTGTATCAGCGCTTGGGTGTCGCCCGCATTCTGCACGACAAGCCCCACCTGCTGCCACATTCGGATGATGTGATTGTTCTCGGGAGGCAGTTGCTCGAGCAGATTAAACGCGCGTTCGCACAGCGCCTCCTCCGAGCGATGGCGGCCGTAGGCAAAGAGCATCGGGATGGCGGTGTTTATCATCAGCAGGTTCAGCGAGCCGTAAGACAGGCGTTTCTCGCTCTTGGAACTCGTGGAACCGAAGGTGTAGTGGGTCTCCCAATACGGCGTGACATTGGAGGACAACAACTCTTTCAGTTGCTCCACCGTCTCGCACGCCACCAACTGGCTCAGTCCTGTCTTCTGCTGATGGTAGAGCGTTGCCAACTGCGAGATGCGTATGTGGGGGAAGTTCTGCGGGCGCAGACGGAGAAAGCGCCACAGGCGGAAGTCCATCGGCGTGAGTGCGAACTTACGCGACAAGTAATCGTATTCTTTGCGGAGCTTCGTGAAGTAGCCCTCGCGCAGCGCCTCCGCACGGTAGTAGTCGGGCACAGCCTCCATTTCCAACAGTCCCGCCTGCCCCATGAACACCGCTTCTATCTGAAAGAGGTCGTCGCGGTGATGCCCCACGGCAGAGAGCGGCACATGCCGCGCCCATTGCTCGAACACATCGCCATTGATGCCAAAGCCGTAGTTGCGGGCGAGCGTCATGAAATAGGCGTCCTCCCACGACCCACCGCACTGCTCCACCCGCTGACGGATGGCGGTGGTTTTCTGCTCCAAGCGCTCCGTCTGCAGCGCAGCCATCCATGCGTGTACGGTCAGACGGCTCAGTCCAGGCACCACCTCATGGCACGGCGGATAGCCGTCGGTGGCAAGCAACTGCTCGTAGTGGGCACTGACGGAAGTCGGTATCTCAAGCCTCAGCTGCGTGACGGGGCGGCCTCCGGCATTCCGCACCTCGGCATCTATCACCTCCGCCACATGCAGAATCACGCTATCGTAACGGCTGTCCCTGTCGTGCCCGTGCAGATACCAGTCGCTTGCCTTGCGGTGTATCTCCACGTTCCCCACCCACAGCGTGCCGCCTATCCTCACCTTCGCATTGAAGAAGTCGGGTCCCGCATCGCGGTTTTGCAGCCCCGGGTCTATCACCTCGACGGTCATGCCGTCGCTTGTTCGCAGTTCCCGCAATGGGAACAGCTTGTGCTTCCACACATAGTGCAGTAATTGTTCCATAGTATCACCATTTTGTTAACAACTGCTGCAAAAGTAATACAATCCGTGCAGAATGCCAAAGATTTAAGGAGAAATTTGGCAAGTCGGGGGAAAACAGATAGACGAGCGAGACATTGCAGAGCTAAAAACTGAACCAACCTTTAAACATATTTCGCAGAAGAATGTGCGCCGGAATCTAAACTTTCGGCTTCCCGTTTTTGAACT
>JAFLSG010000038.1 GCA_022511065.1 Prevotella sp. | reverse complement strand
GATTTATTATATTATTATATATATTATAATATATATAATAATATAATAAATATAAACACCCCTGCTGACTACATATAAAAACGACCTTAATGTTAAATGTTAATTGTTATATGTTATGTTTTTGCACATCGGGAGGTGCGTATTGCCACATGCAACATTGCAACAATGCAACAAATTTGGGTTGGGGGAGGCAGTCGGATTTTGTGGTTTGAAATCTTTTTTGTACCTTTGCACCACGAAAGCAAACGATGCAGCGGAGGCTGTATCACAGCTGAAACCAAAACAATGGCAGCGACGGCTGCGCATAGCAGCGATAAACCTAACTATAAAAAAGATATGAAAAGAGCATTTTTGTTGGCAGCACTGGTGGCGGCAATTTTTGCCACGGGCGCGAGCGCGAAGGGAAAGAAGCAACTGACGGAGAAGGACATGGGCGCCTATCTCTTCACCTACTTCAACGACCCGACCCACAGCCTGTTCATGGCCATCAGCTATGACGGTTACACCTTCACCGCCCTTAACGGCAGCGACCCGATTATCGCGGGCGACTCGATAGCTGACCAGCGGGGTATTCGCGACCCGCATCTCTATCGCGCACCCAACGGTAAGTTCTACATTGCGATGACCGACCTTCATGTGTTCGGCAAGCAGAAGGGGTTGCGCACCACGCAATGGGAGCGCGACGCGAAGTATGACTGGGGCAACAATCGCGGGTTGGTGCTGATGTGCTCGGAGGACTTGATTCATTGGACGCATGCGAAGGTGCATATTGATGAACTCTTCCCGGAGCGTTTCAGCGACATCGGCTGCGCATGGGCACCGCAGACCATCTGGGACCCTGCCGTAGGCAAGCCGATGGTCTATTTCACCATCCGTCAGCAGCCCGGCGGAAAGACGAAACTTTATTACAGTTACGCCAACGAGGACTTCACCACCCTTGAGACTGAGCCCCAACTGCTGTTTGAATATCCCGACGAGCGGATTCAGGTGCTCGATGCCGACATCTGCCCCATGCCCGATGGCCGCTACTTCATGACCTACGTGGCGCAAGAGAATCCGGGGGGCATCAAATACATGATTTCCGACAAAATCAACCATTTCGCTGACTACCACCCCGAGCAGATAGACGGCGAGAAGGGTTCTTGTGAAGCCCCCAACGTGTGGAAGCGCATCGGAGAGGATAAGTGGGTGATTATGTACGACATCTTCAGCATCACGCCCCATAACTTCGGCTTCGTGGAGACCTCCGACTTCAAGACCTTCAAGCCGCTCGGACGCTTCAACGAGGGTGTGATGAAAGCCGCCAACTTCGTGTCGCCCAAGCACGGCAGCGTGATTCACATCACCAAGGCAGAGGCAAAGCGACTGGAGAAATACTGGGCAAGTCAGCCCAAGAAAACCACCATCAAGTCGGGCGAACTGTGGCTTGACGATAGTGGCCGTCATATCAATGCCCACGGTGGCGGCGTGATGAAATATGGCGACACTTACTACTGGTTTGGCGAGCACAAGGCAGACTCAACCTCGAGGGCAATGGTCGGCGTGATGTGCTATGCCTCGGAAGACTTGGTAAACTGGCGCAATCTCGGCGTGGCGCTGAGCGTGAGTGACGAGCGAGGGAGCGACATCGAGCGCGGATGCGTGTTGGAACGCCCGAAGGTGATATATAATAAGGTGACGGGCAAGTTCGTCATGTGGTTCCACTTGGAACTGAAAGGCCGTGGCTATAGTGCGGCGCGCTATGGCGTGGCGGTGAGCGACAGGCCCGAAGGCCCTTACAAGTTCCTCTATTCGCAGCGCGCCAATCCCGGCACTTACCCCGTTGATTTCAACGAGCAGAATCTGGCAGTCATCGACACCCTGCAACTCGACCATTTCAAGACTTGGTGGACGCCCGCATGGCATGATGCTGTGGCGAAAGGTCTGTTTATCAAGCGCGACTTCGGTACGGGACAGATGTCACGGGATATGACGCTCTACGTGGATGACGACGGCAAGGCATACCATATCTTCTCCTCGGAGGATAACCTGACGCTCCACATTGCCGAACTGACCAACGACTACCTGCACCACACGGGCCGCTACACCCGCATGGCACCCGCCGGGCACAACGAGGCTCCCGCCCTGTTCAAGAAAGACGGCACTTACTGGATGATTACCTCCGGCTGCACAGGCTGGGACCCCAACGAGGCACGCATGTTCTCCGCCCCGAGCATCTGGGGCCCGTGGACGCAGCACCCGAACCCCTGCGTGGGCGAGAAGTCGGAGATTACCTTCGGCGGCCAGAGCACGTATATCCTGCCCGTCGGCGACCACTTCATCTTCATGGCAGACATCTGGCGACCGAAGCATCCGAGTGATGCCCGCTACATTTGGCTACCCATCGAGTTTGAGGGTGGAAAGCCCGTCATCAGGTGGCAGAATGAGTGGTCTTTTGATGGAATTGGCGAAAAACTGCGTTAGATTTTTGGAGGTTACGAATTTTTGCTTACCTTTGCACGCAAAACCGTAAAATACCAAAACCATAAGATAAAAATAAGAGAGAGAACCATTTATCATTTTAATTATTAACCAAAACAAATTGTATTGATGAAGTGTATTAAACTACCCCCCCCATCTAAGCAAATTTGCTTAGTAATGGCATTGGCTGCCGGCATGCTTGCATGCCCGATGTCAAGCATGGCAGAGCAGACCATTCAGGCTACCCAGCAGACGGGTGCCGTGAAGGGTCAGGTGACAGACAAGAGCGGTGAGGCCATTATCGGCGCAACCGTGAAAGTAAAAGATGCTACGACGGGTACGATTACGGACTTCGACGGTAACTTTACGTTAGACGTTCAGTCCGCAGGTGTGCTTGTTGTCTCTTACATTGGCTACACCACACAGGAAATCGCCTTCAAGCCGGGTCAGACCATCAACGTGACGATGGTTGAGGACGCCGAGACCTTGCAGGAAGTGGTGGTTGTAGGTTACGGTACGATGCGCAAGAAGGACTTGACGGGTTCCGTTGTGCAGATTGACCCGAGCAAGATTGCTGACCAGAACCCCAACAGCGTGCAAGACCTGTTGCGTGGTACGCCGGGTCTGCAGATTGGTTTTGACTCCTCTGCAAAGGGTGCAGGTGCATCCATCCAGTTGCGTGGTCAGAACTCACTCTACACCGACGGTGGTCACAACTCTCCGCTGATTATCCTCGACGGCATGCAGTTCAATGGTGAGCTTTCGGAAATCAACCCCGACGACATCGCCCAGATTGACGTGCTGAAGGATGCTTCGTCTGCAGCCATCTATGGTGCGAAGGCAGCCAGCGGTGTCATCATCATCACCACCAAGAAAGGTAAGGAGGGCAAGCCCATCATCAACGTGAGCATGAACCTCGCTGCCAACACCAAGGCAGGCTATCGTCGCATGTTCAATGCCGATGAGTACATGACTTATCGTGAGGACTGGTTCAAGGCAACCACTTACGGCTATCGTGAGGACGGCTCTTGGGGCTACTACGGCAAGGACAGCGGTATCCCCGCCGGTTACTATGACAACCTCGGCAACCTCGGCAAGTATGGCCTTTCGCAGGATCAGTGGGCAAGCATCGGTCCCAAGACGCTGGGTGACGGTGAGTCTATGCTGAGCCTCTATGCCCGCCGTATGGGTCTGGATGCTGATGCTGACCTCGTGATGAAGAACTTCCTCGCAGGCAAGTCCTACGATTGGGAGGATGCCGTTTATCGCACAGGCTTCAACCAGGACTACAACGCAAGCGTTTCCGGCGCAACCGAGAATTCAAACTACTACGTGAGCTTCGGCTACCTGAACAATCAGGGTGCCATCCAGGGCGATGATTATCATGCTTATCGCGCCAACATGAAGGTTAACACCAACATCACCAACTGGCTTGAGATTGGTGCTAACGTGAACTTCCAGGATCGTAGCGATACATCGCAGCCTGTGCCCCTGGGCAGCAACTACTGGGATGACAACCAGCTCCGTCAGTCTCCCTACGCAGCCCGTTGGAATGACGATGGAACTGAGAACCAGTATCCTACGAGTGGTCGTGTGACCAATGGTGGTTACAACTATCACTTCCAGCAGCAGTACATCGACTTGGAAAAGGGTTACACCGTTTTGAACACCATCTTCAATGCCAAGGTGAAGCTGCCTTTCGGCATCACGTATGCATTCAACATTGCTCCGCGCTACCAGTGGTTCTACGACCGCTATTTTATGTCGGCTGAACTGCCCAACAGCAACCCCGCTGACCGCGGTGCAAACCGTAAGTCTTCGAAGTCGTTCGACTGGAACCTCAACAACACCTTGACTTGGGACTACACCTTCAACAAGGAGCATCACTTCACCGTGACCCTCGTACAGGAAGCTGAGGAGAACCGTTATTGGAACGATAACATCGAGGCCCGTAACATCACGCCTTCTGACGTGTTAGGTTTCCACTATATTGAAGGTGCCAACAAGGAACAGAGTAAGTTCTGGACCAGCGACACCCACTCAACGGCAGCCGCTTATCTCGGTCGTCTGTTCTATGGATACAAGGATCGCTATATGTTCACGGGTACTGTACGTCGTGACGGTTATTCAGCATTCGGTTCCAACAATCCTTGGGCTACCTTCTGGTCAGTCGGTGGCAGCTGGGTATTCTCTGAGGAAGCATTCGCACAGGATTGGAAGTGGCTCGACTATGGTAAGCTGCGCGTGTCTTACGGTACTAACGGTAACCGTTCACTCGCCAACACCTATCTGTCTCTCTCCAACCTTACCAATGGCGGTCTCTACGCATACTACAGATATGGCTCTACCTCTCAGGATGTGATCAACGCACTGCGCGTGGATCGTCTCGGTAACCCGAACCTCGAGTGGGAGAAGACATCTTCTTGGAACTTCGGTCTCGACTTCTCCGTGCTTGAGCGTCGCCTCTCTGGAGCTATCGATATCTACCACAAGAAGACCCACGACATGATTATGGGTCAGCGTCTGCCTGGCTTCACTGGTTTCGGTAGCATCACCACCAACCTCGGTGAGGTGACCAACACCGGTTTTGAAATCACGCTGAACTCTGTGAATATCGATCAGGAGAACTTCACATGGAATACTTCGCTTGGCTTCTCTTACAACAAGAACCAGATTAAGCACCTCTACTATGAGTATGACGAGACTGGCAAGGAGATGGACGATACCAGCAACAACTGGTTCATCGGCAAGCCTGTAGGCGAAATCTGGTACTGGGAGACCGATGGCATCTGGCAGGCACACGAGGCTGAGCAGGCTGCGCTTGTAAACCAGAAGCCGGGTGACCCGAAGGTAGTAAACCACTACACGGAAGATGACATCATCAGGGAAGACGGTACTCGCGTTCCCGTTTACAATGATAAGGACCGCGTATATCTTGGCACGACCAATCCTCCCATCTACTGGAACATGCGTAACGACTTCACGTTCTTCAAGGACTTCACGTTCTCGTTCTCCATGTATTCCTATATGGGTCACAAGAGTCTCTCTGGCAACTGGCTGAACGGTGACAACTCTGGTTCTATGTTCACCAACACCAACAACACCTATGCGAAGGAGTATTGGACACCCGAGAATCCGACTAACGACTACGGTCGTCTGAACGCAGTAGGTCCTGCCGGTGTGACGGGTATCAACAAGCTCTATAACCGCAGCTTCGTTCGTTTGGACAACATCACCCTCGGCTACACGCTCCCGAGACAGCTCACCAACCAATGGGGCATCCAGCGCGTTCACGTAACCGCCGGTATCAACAATGTATTGACTATCGACAGCTGGGAGTATGGCGATCCTGAAACAGGTGGCTTTGCCAATCGTCAGTTCCAATTCGGTCTTAATGTAACACTTTAATTCGCAGAAACAAATATGAAAACGAACAAGATATTCAAGGGTTGTGCAGCACTTGCGCTGGCAACAACGCTCACGGGTTGCGGTGATGACTTCCTGAAACAGGATCCGCTGTCATTCTATGAGCCGACGACAACCTATGGTAGCGAGTCTGGTCTGCAAGCAGCTTTGGCACAGTGCGACAAGCAGTTGAAGACCTATCGTATCGACGGTAACTGGAACAACGTGGGTATCGCCACCAACTACTACCTGACGGATGTAGGCATGTATGCCAAGACCGATATGGGTGGTGGCTTCCAAGATAACTTTGATGCCAAGCTCACTCCGACTTCCGGTCTGGAAGGCGGTGGTGATGGTAACTATATGATGCGCTTCTGGAATGAAGGCTACAATATGGTGAAGTATGCCAATACCATCCTCAACTACATTGACGATGTGGAAGGCTTGTCGGATGAGGTTCGTGATGCCTATAAGGGCCGCGCTTATTTCCACCGCGCATACGCCTACTACAACCTCGTTTTGCAGTTCGGTGACATCCCCTTGGTGACCAAGCTGATTGCCTCTCCGAAGCGTAACTACTCTTCCACGAGCAAGGAAGCCATCTTCAAGATGCTCGTTCACGATTTGGAATTTGCTGTGTCTCACGTACCGCCTCAGAGCCAGATGCAGTATGTAGGTCAGGTAAACCAAGAGGGTTGCATGCACTTGCTCGTAAAGTGCTACCTCGCTGTGGGTGAATATGCAAAGGCTGAGCAAGTGGCAAGTGAGCTGATCAACAGCCACGGCTTGCAGCTGATGACTGAGCCTTTCGGCACATGGCAGCCCTCTGGTAACGAGGAGACTTGGAAGGTGACGCGCAACGTGGTTTGGGACTTGCATCGCACGCCCAACATCGCTGACCCCGCCAACAAGGAGACCATCATGATGATCTCGAACTCCAACGACCAGGACTTCGCTACCTATAACGTGATGCGTGCATGCCTTGCCCACTGGAGCAACAGCGTGATTCGCGATCCTCACGGATTGGCAACGCCGGGTAACACCATCGCCCGCAACAACGGCAACTATAACCCCGAGCTTGACTGGGTTCGCGTGGCAGGTCGTGGTATCGCCCTGAATCGTACTTCTTATTTCTTCAACAAGACCATCTGGATGTATGACGGCGAGACCGACTGGCAAGACCTGCGTCACAACCGTGAGATTGGTAACTGGATGGAGATGGAAGACTTCAAGTACAACAACCCCGCATCGGAATGCTATGGTCAGAACTTCCAGCTCTATGCTACGGAGGATTATGTAGGTGAGGACGGTACGGTATTGGTACATGCAGGTGACTTGCTCTGCTCTGACACCATCCGCAGCTGGTATCCCACTCCACTCTATCAGGTTTACATCCTTGATACCCCGAATGAGAACAATATGGGTGCTGACCAGTTCCAGGGTGCTTCTGGCGTAGGTGCCAACGGTGATATGTATCTCTTCCGTCTCGCAGAGACCTATCTGCTCCGTGCAGAGGCTCGCCTCTATCAGGGCAATGCAGCAGGTGCTGCCGAGGACGTGAATGCCGTTCGTCGTCGCGCTAACGCGAAGAAGATGTTCACCACCGTGAACATTGGCGACATCATGGCTGAGCGTGCCCGTGAGCTGTATCTCGAGGAGTTCCGTCAGGCTGAGATGGTTCGCGTGTCTTGGTGTCTCGCTCGTAGTGGTGTGCCCGATGAGTGGGGTAACACTTACAGCCTCGACAACTGGGACAAGCAGGAAGGTACTGACCTGAATGGTGGTAGCTACTGGTTCCGTCGTTGCACGACTTACAACGTGTTCAACCAGCCTTATGGTAAGGGTGCGCAGGGTAGCCAGACCTTCGAGTACAAGGTGAACAAGCACAACTTGTTCTGGCCTGTTCCCAACTCAGCAATCACCGCCAACAACCAGGGCGTGCTGCGCCAGAACTATGGCTACGATGGTTATTCAGACACCATCCCCATGTTCACCAACTGGGAGGATGCCGTTGCTGACGAAGAATAAAGTAAGCGCATTGTTATACACAATTTTAAGTTAGTAGATTAATTATATTGTGGGGAGGGCAGTCTATGTGATGTAGGCTGCCCTTTTTGTATAAAACCTAATGATTGGCGATGCCAATCATTAGGTTTTATTAGATGGGTGAATTCAGCCTCCAAACGCATCGTTTGGAGGCTGAATTCACCCCGTTTGGAGGCTCCTTTCGGGTCGTTTGAAGCCTCCTTTCGTTGTGCTTGCAACCAACCACTCTTGGGAACATAAATTTCGCACTTTTTGTTTGGAGTGTGACGGAGTGACGGAAGAAAACTAACTTTCGTATATAAATGTATTAAAGTAGGAGATTAATACATATATAGAGAAAAGTCGATATATTATATATCACTCCGTCACACATGAGGAAATTTAAAGAAAAAAATAAGATTTTTGCGAAATTTCTGCAAAATTGTGTACGAAATATAGAAAAAAGTATTATCTTTGCCCACGAAGACAAACTACAAACTCTGCAAATGACACGCATAAGTGATTCGGACAAAGCTCTTTTCCAGCAATTCCGAGGAAAGAATGTAGCGGGCATCCATCCGTTTGAGGCCGCCTCCAAATGGGGGGGGGTAAAAGCCTTTAACTATAATTCAGTAACAAATTTATTTCTTGTGCAGATGAGCGAACTGCTCAGCGATTTCTCGTCGCTGACACGTACGCCCATGCCTAATTGTGATATATTGTTTCAATTATTAACTAAAACAAGTTGTATTAATGATGTATGTTAAACTAACTCTCCCATCCAAGCAAGTGTGCTTAGCGATGGTGTTGGCAGCGGGGCTGTTGGCATGCCCGATGCCAAGTAAGGCAGACCAGACCGTTCATGCAACCCAGCAGACGGGCAACGTGAAAGGTCAGGTGACAGACAAGTCTGGTGATCCCGTCATTGGAGCCACGGTCAAGGTGAAAGATGTAAACGCCGGTACCGTGACCGATTTTGACGGTAACTTCTCTCTCCCTGTGCAGGGTAATGGTGTACTGGTGATTTCTTACATCGGCTATCTTACCAAGGAAGTTCCCTTTACCGCAGGGCAAACGCTCAACATTGTCATTGAGGAAGATGCAACCGCGCTTGACGAAGTGGTGGTTGTGGGTTATGGTGTTCAGAAGAAGTCAGACATCACTGGTTCTGTCACCTCTATCAACAAGGATCGTCTGAGCAAGCTGCCTGTTACCAACGTGCTGCAAGCCGTTCAGGGTGCTGCTGCCGGTGTGACGATTACCCAAGGTTCTTCTATCCCGGGTGATGCTCCCTCTGCATTGGTTCGTGGACGCAACTCCATCAATGCCGGCACGGGTCCGTATATCGTTGTCGATGGTGTGCCCATTTCAAAGAGCGGTGGTTCACTGAATGACATCAACCCTGGTGACATCGAGTCAATGGAAATCCTGAAGGATGCTTCCGCTACGGCCATCTACGGTACGAACGGTGCAAACGGTGTCATCCTGATTACCACCAAGCACGGTAAGGAAGGCAAGCCGACCGTAAGCTACAACGGTTATCTGGGTATTGAGGACTTCGCTCACAAGATGGACTTCTGTAACGGTGCGCAGATTACGCAGCGTTATAAGGATTACGTGGCACAGAACCCGGGTGAGACGATGTTCAATGACTATGTGAAGAATCAGGGTGAGGCTGCTGCACAGGCTGCCGGACAGGAAACCGACTGGCTTTATGACCTGGTTTCCCGCACGGGTGTCATCCAGGACCACAATGTCACCATCAATGGAGGTGCCGACAAGATTAAATACTTCATCTCTGGTGATTACATGGACCAGAAAGGTATCTTGAAAGGCTTCAACTACAAGCGCTATTCCTTGCGTATGAATATTGATGCCGATGTGACAGACTATCTGAAAATCGGTACGAACTCCTACATCGTATCGCACAACCGCGACGGCGGTCGTGTGAACTTCCTGATGGCAGAGGCAATGTCTCCCTACGGACAGGTTTACAATGATGACGGCAGCTATTGCATCTATCCGATGGCTTCAGAAAACTTGTTCTTTAACCCGATGCGCGATGTGAATCAGGATCATGAGCGTCGTCAGTGGAACATCAACCTTAACGGCTATGCCGATGTTGATTTCGGTAATATCTGGAAGCCGCTGTCTGGTTTGCACTACAAGTTTAACTTCGGTTACTCTTTCGTTCCCGCACGCGAGAACTATTATAATGGTGCAGAGCAGAACAACCTGACGGGTTACGGTTACATCTTCAACGCTGAGACGCAGAGCTACACAGCCGAGAACATTCTGAGCTATGCCAAGGATCTGGGTAAGCACCACTTCGACCTGACGGCACTCTATGCTTCTTCTCGCAAGAAATATCACAGCGCAACGGCAGCTGCCAGCAAGTTCATCAATGACGAATTGCTGTGGCACAACCTTGGCGGTGGTGAGACACAGACCGCAGGCTCTTATACCGACCTTTATACGACCGTATCACAGATGGGTCGTCTGAACTACTCTTATGACAGCCGTTATCTGTTCACCTTTACGGTTCGTCGTGACGGTTCATCGGTATTCGGTGCTGACAACAAGTATGGTACGTTCCCCTCAGTTGCCCTTGGTTGGAACATTGCCAATGAGCAGTTCATGGAGAAGACCAGCAACTGGCTGAACAACCTGAAGCTCCGTCTTTCTTACGGTAAGGCAGGTAATGAGGCCATCGGCGTGTATGAGACCATCGGTAAGATGTCGCAGGGTGCGCTTACGATGGACAGCTCGTCTTCCACGGCTTTGTGGCCGAACAGCCGAATGGGTAACTCTGGCTTGTCTTGGGAGACCACGAAGACCTTCAACATTGGTATTGACTTCGGTGTGCTGAACAACCGTATCAATGGTAACATCGATTTCTATACTTCGCGCACAACCGACCTGCTTTTGCAGCGCAACCTGCCGAAGATTTCGGGTTACAGCAATGTGTATATGAATATGGGTGAGACCGCAAACAAGGGTCTTGAGATTACCATCAACTCGAAGAACATTGTAACCAAAGACTTCACTTGGGGCACTTCTCTCGTATGGTCTTGGAACAAGAACGAAATCAAGGACCTTTACGGCGATAAGACTGACGACATTGGTAACCGCTGGTTCATCGGCCACCCCATCAGTGTCATCTACGACTATGTGATGGATGGCATCTGGCAGCAGGAGGAGATTGACCGTGGTGACCACCTGAAGCAGGATCCTCAGGCACAAGCAGGTGACATTAAGCTGCGCGACATTGATGGTGACGGCCAGATTACTCCAGAAGGTGACAAGGTGATTCAAGGCCAGACCACTCCGAAGTGGATTGGCGGTATCACGAATACCTTCACTTACAAGAACCTCTCGCTGAGCATTTTCATCCAGACCGTTCAGGGCTTGAAGCGTAACAATACGCTCCTTAGCACTGCAAGTGACGAGATGGGTCGCCGTAACTCGCCGTTGGATGTTGGCTATTGGACTGCCGAAAACCATAACAATGAGTTCCGCTCACTGAGCAAGACTTCTAACCGTTGGGGCTATGGATTCCCGCGTGATGCAAGTTTCACCCGTGTGAAAGACATTACCCTGAGCTATGTATTCCCACAGGAAATCGTCAATAAGCTGCACCTCGGTGGTCTGACGGTTTATGCAAGTGGCCGTAACCTCTTCACCTTCACCGACTGGATTGGTTGGGACCCGGAGTCCGATCTTCAGGGCCGTGGATGGGGCGGTTACGAGAACAACTACCCGATGACGAAGAGCATGGTGTTCGGTCTTAATGTAACATTCTAATTAAAAAGCGATACAATTATGAAAATTAATAAGATTATATATTCAGCATTAGCTGCCACCATCATGGCTGTGGGCTTGGTTTCATGCAGTGACAGCTTTTTGGATGAGAAGATGTTTTCATCGTATGGCAGTGATGTAGAGGACGTCAATGCCAAGATTATAGGTCTCCATCGTCAATATGCGACCCTATGGGGTATGTCCAGCAACCAAGGTTTTACCGGATGTTGGCAGGACGGTACGGATGTCGGTGCCCCTGGTGACACGGAAGGTGTGGAAGTTCCGTTCTATCAGTATGGTAGCCTGAACTCTGAGAATGTGGGTGTCAGCTACCTTTGGAATTCACTTTATGGTATTATCAACAGTGCGAACATCATTATCAACACCGAGAACGTGGATGCTGCAGCAAAAGCAGAAGCCGAGTTCTTCCGTGCTTATTCCTACAATCTGCTCGTGACGCTGTGGGGAAATGTGCCCCTCATTACGGAGAGCACCCCCGTTCCCCGTACGGACTACACTCGTAACAGTGTTGCTGAGGTGGATGCAGTCATCACTGCCGACTTGAATGATGCTATTGCCAATCTTCCGGAAGTGGATAAGACCGTCACCCAGAACCGTATCAACAAGGATTGTGCCCGCATTCTGGCAGCAGAGGCTTTCCTCCGTATGGGTAAGAATGCAGAGGCAGAGGCTGCTGTGACGCCGACTATCACCAGTGGTAACTATAAGTTGGTTCAGGAGCGTTATGGTAAGTTCCTTGCTGATGCAGGCGACTATTACAGCGATATGTATCGTTGGGGCAATCAGCGCCGCTCACAAGGCAATACCGAGGGTGTATGGGTGTTCCAGATGGAATATGAGCGTGATGTAGTTGGTGGTACGATTGACAGCCCGCAGCAGCGCCGTAACTGGGTGGCCTCTTTCCACAAGATTGAGGGAATGGTGAATGCCGACTCTATTGGAGGGCGTGGTAACGGTCGTCTCCGTCTGAGCAATTATGTGAAGTATGGTATCTATCAGAAGGGTGACATCCGTAACTCCAACCACAACATCCGTCGGGTGGTCTATTATAATAACCCAACTTATAGCGCAGATATCTGGGTGAAGGATGGTTACAGAGTGGACGAAAGCACTCCGGGGGCAACCAAGATTCACGTGCAGACTGGCGACCGTGCCTACTGGACTGTTGCCGACACGCTGAACACGATGTACCCGCACACCACAAAGTGGGGTGGCTATGACGAGACCGATGACTTCGGATATGCCATCGTGAAGGACTGGCCAATCATGCGTCTTGCTGATGCCTACCTGCTTCGTGCAGAGGCTCGCATCAAGCAGAACAATGCAGCAGGTGCAGCCGAAGACATCAATGTGCTCCGCGACCGTGCTTTCAAGACCTATCGCGCAGAGACGGGCGATGCGACTGCCGGTGCTGTCAGTGCAGCAGACATGAACATCGACTTCTTGCTTGACGAGCGTATCCGCGAGTTGGTTGGCGAGGAGAACCGTCGCTATACTCTCTGCCGTACAGGTAAGTTGGCTGAGCGCGTTCAGATGATAATGGACAAGTGGGCAGAAGGAACAGACAGCAAGAAGATTACAGGCTTCAATGCTTCTACCCACACGTTGCTTCCTATTCCTCTGTCAGAGATTCAGCTGAACAAGGATGCGGCATTGGAACAGAATCCAGGCTATTAATTAATAGTTTCGTTATACAATTATTTTAGGTTAGTAGATTTTGAATAAATGGTGAAGGGGGCAGTCTATGTGAGATAGACTGCTCCTTTTTTGTAAGAATTAACAAAAAAAGGCCTGATTTGTGAAGGATAAATCGTATCTTTGTAATCTCTTAACTTTAACTATTGACTTGAAATGAAAAAGATTCTATTTGCAATGACAATGTTGTTGGCTGCCTCCGCTGTGCAGGCGAAGAAATGGACGGCTGACGAAGTGAAGGATGTCATCAAGAAGGTGAACACTTATTGGCAGACAAACAACCCTGCTGAGGTTCGCTCGTTCTGGGACAATGCTGCTTATCACACGGGAAACATGGAGGTGTATAAGCTTTTGCAGGACAGGCAGATGCTTGACTACAGCATCAAGTGGGCGGAGCATAACCAATGGAAAGGTGCTACAGAGCCAGACCCAGCTAACTGGAAGTACAAGAACTACGGCGAGGGACAGGATTATGTGCTGTTTGGCGACTGGCAGATCTGCTTCCAGACCTATATCGACCTGTATAACATCGACCACGCCTCTGCTACCAACGACGATTACAAGATTGCGCGAGCATTGGAAGTGATGGGGTATGAGGCAGACTCGAAGGTAAACGACTACTGGTGGTGGGCAGATGCGCTCTATATGGTGATGCCCGTGCTGACGAAGATGTATAAGCTGACGGGGGATGCCAAGTATCTGCGTAAGCTCTATGATAACATCCTCTATAGCGACAGCATCATGCTCGACTATGAGACAGGACTTTATTTCCGTGATGGCAGGTATGTCTATCCGCAGCACAAGACGGCAGCGGGCAAGAAAGATTTTTGGGCACGTGGCGACGGTTGGGTGCTTGCAGGCTTGGCAAAGGTGTTGCAAGACATGCCAGAGAACTATGTTCGTCAGCCGTTCTTCTTGGAGAAATACACCAAGTTGGCACGTGCGGTGGCAAAGACACAGCAGCCGCAAGGCCACTGGACACGCTCAATGATGGATGCCAAGCAGGCATTAGGCTATGAGACTTCTGGCACGGCATTCTTCTGCTACGGTTTGCTGTGGGGCGTGAACAATGGTTATCTCTCCAAGAAAGAGTTTGCGCCGACGATTGAAAAAGCATGGAAATACTTGACGGAGACTGCCCTGCAAAAGGATGGTAAGGTCGGTTATGTGCAGCCCATCGGTGATCGTGCCATCCCCGGGCAGACATTGGATGCGAACAATCAGGCGAATTTCGGTGTCGGTGCATTTCTGCTTGCCGCGTGTGAATATGTGAGATACTTGGAGAAGCAATGAGAAAGATTCTTCTGCTGCTCTCGCTGTGGGGTGCGTGCTTGAGCGCGTGTCTTGCCGATACGTTGCCGCTTGCTGCCCTTGATAAGGCACTTCCTCGTGCTGACAGTCCTTTTTGGCGTGATAGCATTCCCGCAGAAATGCGCCAAAGTTATGTGCAGTATGGAGCGCAATATCTCGGCAAACCTTGGGAGGTGTTGCCCATTACAGTGTTCTCTGAGTTCAAGACCAATGGCAACCGTGTGAACTATGAGCGGCTGAACTTCGAGAAGCGCAGGCAGTTTGCTGCCCTTGTCATGGCGGAAATCATGGAGGGGGAGGGTCACTTTATGGGCGATATCATCAACGGATTCGGTAGCTTCTGCGAGGAAACGTGGTGGGGCATCCCTGCGCACTATGGCACAAAGATTCCTTTGCCCGAAGACCAGACCGTGGATCTCTTCAATGCCGAGACTGCAAGTCTGGTGGTGTGGGCGGCCTATATGCTGCGCCCTCAACTTGACAAGTTTGCTCCGCAACTCTATCAGCGCATTGAGCGTGAGATGAAGCGCCGTATCTTGGAGCCGGCTCTTGCTACTGACTATTGGTGGAAAAAGGCGGGCATGAACTGGAATCCTTGGATTTGTTCCAACTGGCTTGCCTGTGTCTTAATTTGCGAGGACAACCCGCAGCAGAAAGAGGCTGCTATCCGCCAAATCATCGCTGCCTCGAATGCTTTCATTGATTCTTATCCAGAAGATGGAGGATGCGATGAGGGCCCGGGCTATTGGGATAGGGCTGCCGCCTCGCTCTTTGAAGTGCTTTATCTGTTAGAGGCTGCCGAGACAAGCAAGGCTGTGGCTGACGACCTGGCTTCGCTGATGGAAAAGCTCCCCAAGATTCGTGCGATGGCGAGCTATGTCTATAAAACCTATATCGGCAACGACTATTGCGTAAATTTCGCCGATACGCACGATAATCGTACCCTTCAGCAGGTGAATATCGTCTATCCCTTCGGCCTTTGGTTGGGTGACAAGACGATGCGCGAGTTTGCAGCCTATCTCGGTAAGCAGAAGAACATCTTGGCGAATCCCGCTCCGCTTTATGATAAGAGTGGTAATTTCCCCACGTTAGGTCGTGAACTCTTTTTCCTGCGCCACATCAATGACTTCATGTGCGAACAGCCTCGCGAGCCGCTGTTGAAAGATGTGTGGCTCGGCAATCTTCAGATTATGACTGCCCGCCGTGGCAACTTGTTTGTGGCAATGAAGGGAGGCACGAATGGCGAGAGCCATAACCACAATGATGTTGGCTCGTTCATCGTCTATGCAGACAATATGCCGCTGCTGATAGATGTGGGTGTGGGAGAATACACCTCCAAGACTTTCTCATCTGGGCGCTATGAAATATGGTCCATGCAATCAGGCTATCACAATCTGCCGCAGATTAACAGCGTGGATGAGAAAGACGGCAAGGAGTATCATTCCACGGTGGTGAGCCATAAGAATGGGCAGTTGTGCCTTGATATTGCTGCTGCCTATCCCGAAGATGCTGCCGTGAAATCATGGAAGCGTACCGTTTCAGCGGGTAATACCGCTATCACCGTCACGGAGGATTACGAACTGGAGGCATATAAGCAGCCCTCAAAATTGATGTTTATCAGTACCGTGAAGCCTGTGATTGACGCGCAGCGGGGTATGCTTAATTTTGAGACACCTTCCGGCAATCGTAAACTCAAGTACGATGCTCGACAGGTAGAGCCTTCCGTCGAGGATATCAGTGACTTGCTTGACCCGCTGCTTCGTGGTATCTGGGGCGAACAGATGTATCGCATTGTCCTCACAATAAAATCAGAAAAAACGAAAGAACAAATCAAATACACCATTCTATGAAACGTACATTCATCCTGATGGCAGCCCTTGCGCTGCTTCTGCCCTTACAGGCAGCAAAGAAAGTGAAAAATCAGCAAACTGACCGCGAGTATTGGTGTCAGTTGGCTTATCAGATGGCACAGCCTGTACTTGAGAACATGGCAAAGGGCGAGTTGCAGAAGAACATGCAGACAGAGTTCTCGCCTTCGTTCGACAGCCGTGACCGTCGTGTGGTCTATATGGAGACCTTCGGTCGTCTGATGGCGGGTATCGCCCCGTGGCTGACGCTTCCCGATGACGATACCGCGGAAGGCCAGCAGCGCAAGCAATTGCGTGAGTGGGCGCTCCAGAGTTATAAGAATTCCGTGGATCCTGACTCACCCGACTATCTCTGTTGGGGCGTTGCCGGGCAGAATCTTGTGGATGCCGCCTATATTGCCGAGTCCTTCCTTCGTGCATGGGATGTGCTTTGGGTGCCGCTCGACGAGGTGACAAAGCAGCGTTATGTCAAGGAGTTCCAGCGCATGCGCAAGATTGACCCGCCTTACACGAACTGGTTCCTGTTCTCCTCTACCATCGAGAGTCTGTTGGCAAAGGCTGGTGCTGAGTATGATGAGTTTCGTGTGAATACCACTTGCCGCAAGGTTGAGGAGTGGTATGTGGGCGATGGTTGGTATGCCGATGGCCCTGTCTTTGCTTTCGACTATTATTCAAGCTATGTATTCCATGCCATGTACCTTGAGACGCTTCAGGCGATGGTGGATGCGAAGGCGAACACACGCATTGACTATCAGAAATATCACGACCGTGCCTTGAAGCGTGCTCAGAAGTTCTCTATTATCCTCGAGCGTTTCATTTCCCCGGAGGGTACATTCCCCGTTATCGGTCGCTCCACACCTTACCGTATGGCGGCTATGCAGCCCCTTGCCCTGATGGCGTGGTATCAGAAGTTGCCGGCAGACCTCTCCAACGGTCAGGTGCGTGCTGCCTTGACACAAGTATTCCATCGTATGTTCGACTATCAGCAGAACTACAACGAGGGCGGTTATCTGACCATCGGCTTCTGTGGCTCACAGCCCGAGACTGCCGACTGGTACACCAACAATGGTTCGCTCTATATGACCTCACTCAGCTTCATGCCCCTCGGCTTGCCCGCAGATCATCCTTTCTGGACGGATGCTCCGCAGCCTTGGACGCAAGTAAAAGCTTGGGGAGGGCAGCCCTTCCCCAAGGATCATCGCTGGGGTGATGACATTCACACCCGCGATAAGTGGTAATAAAGGTAGTAAGAATCTTACTTGAAAATCTTCTGAGAGAACTCCGTCAGATAGATACGCCAGTTACGCCAGATGTGACCACCTTCCGTCTCGCGATACTCATAGGGATACCCCTTTTCATCGAGATACTTGCGTAAGTCTGCGTTCTGCTGATAGAGGAAATCGGTCTTTCCGATAGCAATCCAATAAAGTGCGGGCTTGGCTGCAAAGAGTTTTGCAAGCTGAGCCTGCACTTCTTTATCCTCTTGCAGACGCTGATAGGTGGACTTCTGTGCGTCACCGCCCATGTGGATGGCTGCCGAGAACAGACCAACGTAGCCAAACGTATCAGGGTAGCGCTTGGAGGTGAGGAAAGAGTGTCCGCCACCCATTGAGAGACCGCAGATGGCACGGTTTTGCTTGCCTTTCGCTACCTTGTAATGGCTCTCCACATACTTGATGATGTCGGGGAAACTCTCGTCCATCGTGGCTACCGCCTTTTGATTGAGGCTGCGCGCGAAGGAAGGCATATACATACCAGCCGACCATGCACCAGGTGCTGCCTGGCAATCGGTGTTTCCATTAGGCATCACGATAATCATCGGCTTTGCCTTGCCCGTTGCAATGAGATTGTCCATAATCTGTGCCGCACGTCCGAGTGTCGTCCATGCATCCTCATCGCCGCCCGCTCCATGCAGCAGATACATCACGGGATAGTTTTTCCCTTTGTCATAGCCTGCCGGTGTATAGACGGTCATACGACGCTTCATCTTCAGTGTGGGACTGTCGTACCACACTTTTGCCACATCGCCATGAGGCACTTCATTCACCTGATAGAGGTCACCCTTGTCTCCCTTGTCAGCAGTCACGATGAAGATGCTCGTCAGCGAGGCAATGTCGCGATTCACGTATGCGTTGGAAGGGTCGAGGATGTTCATCCCGTTCACGCGGATGGTATAGGAATAGAGTTCAGGTGCAAGTTTCTCGGAGGTGTAAGTCCATACGCCGTTCTTCTCCACAAGTTCCGCAGAGCCGGGTTGCTCCACCTTACCTTGCGGCGTGTCAATCTGCACAGGCTTCAGAAAGTCGCCCGTCACCTCCACCTTCACAGCTTTCGGGGCAACTACGTTGAAAGTCACTGTGCCGTCAGCATTCACTACGGGTGATGTCACTTGGCTACCGCTCCACAGAGCCTCTTGAGCCACGGATGCAACTGCGCAAAAGGCGCAGAATGCGGTTGTTAGGATAGTCTTCTTCATATCAGTTTGGTTTTTAAGTTATAGATCAGATGCTTTCAGTCGCGCGCATTGCTTCTTCGCTCACGCTCTCATCGCAAGCGCCTTGTTTTCTGCCTCCTCCATCAGTTCCCGTTCCCCAGGCCCTTTGTCATTGATGCCGCAGAGGTGGAGGATGCCGTGGATGATTACCCGATGCAATTCTTCATCGTAGGGACGGCCAAACTTGTCTGCGTTTGTAAATACCGTGTCAAGCGAGATATAGAGGTCGCCGTTCAGCGTCTTTCCCTCCGTATAGTCAAAGGTGATGATGTCCGTATAGTAATCATGCCCCAGAAATTCGTTGTTCACCTCTAAGATTTTGTCATCGTTCACGAAACAATACCCGATTTCACCGATACGCTTGCCATAGGTGGCAGCCACCTGACGGATCCATGCCGTCGTCTCGCGTTTCTTGATATTGGGGAACTTTACCCCCTCTGCACTGTATGTAATCATGGTCTTTCTTTTTTCGGTAAATATTCGCTCACATCCACGCCAAAATGCGAGAGCTCCCGCAATGCGCTTGACGATACGCTTGCCAATTCCGGTTCGGTATAAAGCAGGATGGTCTCGATGCCGCCCAACTTGCGGTTGAAGTCTGCCTGCCATTGCTCATACTCAAAATCACTCACGGAGCGCACACCCTTTACGATGAAACGGGCATTTTCCGCTTTCGCAAAGTCCATCGCCAACCCGTGGTAAGTCTTCACCGCAATGTGGCTGTCGCTCTCATAGAGTGCCTTGATGGCCTGCATCCGCTCCTCGGCGGGGCGCATATCGGGCTTATGCACATTGTCGCCCACCACACCAATCACGAGCCTGTCGAACAATGGCAATGCCCGGCGCACGATTGAGTCGTGCCCTATGGTAAACGGGTCAAAGCTCCCTACGAATACTCCTATTCTTTCCATGTCTGCAAAGGTACGAAATTTATCATGAAATTAGCGCAATATGTCTGCAAATTTTATCGTAACAAGATGGCATCTTATGCAGATAAGGTGGCATCTTGTGTCGCTAAGAAGGCATCTTATGCCATTGGGAAGCCACTTTAATTAGATGTACGGCTTGAACGCCTCGTCATAGTCAGGACTGGGGGCGAGGCGACCGTTCACAAGACACACAATCTCAATGTCGCCGCGAAAACAGAGCTTTTCATCGGAGGCACGGAAGATGGCTTGGTGAAAGACATACTTGATGCCCTCCTTGGTGAGCGCGAGGCGCGAGATAAAGTGGTCATCGCATCGCAGCGGAGTCTTGAACTGGAGATTCATACGCGCCACCACGGCATCCACGCCCTTCTCGTGAAGCGCAGCGAAGCTGATGCCGAGGCTGCGGAGGAAGAGGTGACGGGTATGCTCGGCGTAGTGCAGATAGTTGGCATTGTTTACGATGCCTTCGATGTCGCACTCATAGTCGCGCACCTCCATTGTCGTTTCAAAGATGTAATCCATATTCGTATCAAAGGTTCAGAATCCGGCGAAGTTCGCCGAAATGGGTGATTTTTATCAGTCTTTCGTGCTCAATGTCCTCGCTGTGCTCCAGTTGCCACGTTACGTGGAAGGGGATATGCACGGCGGAGGCGCCGATGGCAAGGGCGGGAGCGATGTCACTCTTAAGCGAGTTGCCCACCATCAGCAGTTCTGAGGGCTGTATGCCGAGGCGCTCGCAGAGTTGCCTGAACTCCGTCTCGGTCTTGTCGGATGTAATTTCCACGTGGCTGAAGAAGCGGGCGAGTCCGCTCCGCGTGAGTTTATTCTCCTGTTCCTGCAACTCGCCCTTGGTGAATAGCACGAGGTGGAGATTGCGGGCGGGGGCGGCTGCGCTGATGGCTGCAAGGGTATCCTCCACGCCGGGCAGCGGAGTGGCGGCCATGCGGAGCAGCGACTTGCAATGTTGCAGCAGGTCGCTCAGTCGCTCGGTCATCTCTTCTTTCGTGACGCGGTTTCCCGCCACGCGCAGGGCAGTCTCTATGATGGAAATCGTAAAGGCCTTGGTGCCGTAGCCGAGGTCAGCCATGTTGCCGCTTTCCGTCTCAAACAATTCGCGCGCGGGGGCTTCACAATAGGGCGCAATGAACCGATAGAGGCGGTTTTCCACCTCTTCGAAATGCGACTGGCAGTCCCAGAGGGTGTCGTCGGCATCGAAGGCGATTACTCTGATTTGTTGCAGTGCGGGCATGTTCCCTTGATGATGAAGTCGATGGTGTGCAGGTCAAATCCGGGCGGCAGGGCGATATGGGGCATCTCCACGTGTTCAAGGCAGTAGGTCTGCTGACACCGCTCGCAGTGAAAGTGGGGATGCCGGTCGTCGTCGTGCTGGTGGTCGTGGCTGTGGCAAAGCTCATAGCGGATGCCGTCGCTTCCTCCCTCGATGGTATGCACAAGGTGATGCTCGCGGAAGAGGGTCAGGGCGCGGAATATGTTGGACTTGTCGATGGTTGCAATCCTGTGCTCCATCTCTGCCATCGACAGCGGCATCATGGAGGTGCCGAGGGTTTTCAGCACCACGATGCGGTTGGCGGTGGGCTTCACGCCGTGCTCCTCAAGCAGCTTTACGCAGGTTGCTTCGTCCATATTCTTACGGGTTATTGATGAATTCGGCAACAAAGTTACGAAAAAATAGGAAAATCACCAATAAAATGATTATTTTTGCAGCATGAGAAGGTTCGGGCTTGTTGCGAAGATTTTGGGAGGCGTGGTCGTTGTGGTGGCCGTGCTTGTGGGCGTTGCCGCCGTGATGCTCAATAGCAGTTCGGTGCAGAACAAGATGATAGACTACGCTACGGGCTTGCTGCAAGAGAAACTTGACACGCAGGTGAGGATAGACAGCGTGCACGTGAATTTCCTGACGCAGAGGGCTGTGCTGACCGGGTTGGAGGTGGAAGACCAACAGCAGCGGAAGATGCTCAGCCTTGACATGCTCTCGGCTGACTTCGGGCTATGGGAACTCTTGCGCCGTAAGGTCATCATCTCAAAGGCAGAGGTGAGAGGCGTGCGGGCAAGGCTCTACAAGAACGAGGGCGAACCTGCTAACTATCAGTTTCTGATAGATGCTTTCAAGCAAGATAAGTCGCCCGAAAAGGAGCAGGCGGCAGCAGACAAGGCAGCCCGTGATACCACGAAGAAAAGCAGACTGCAATTGGACATCCACGACTTTCTGCTTGCGGATGTAGATGTGCATTACAACGAAGATACCGTCGCTTTGGGTGAACTTTCCTATCATAAAGGATGGAACGGCAAGCAATCCGGGCAGATACACCGCCTGCGGGGGCGCTTTGACCTGCTGACAAAGAAAGGGAAGATGACCAACTGGGTGAGCATCGGCTCGCTGACCGTGGATGAACGGCGGAAGCAATGGCTCGTCGGCATCGACAGCCTGCACTATCGGAACGACAACCATCTGCCGCGCAAGAATGAGGGCAAGCCCAACCGCGGCAGCTTTGACACAGGCCACTTGGATGTGCTCGCCAATCTTCAGTTGGCAATAGACCACATCGGCAAAGATACGCTTCACGCCGAACTGACGCAATGCAACGCCGTGGATTCAGTGATGGGCTTCCATCTGAAAGACCTGCGCTTCAAGGTAGGTGCCACCCGGCAGACCGCCCATTTGGCGGATGTGGTGATACAACAGGACAGTACCATCCTCCAGTTTGCCGAGGCAGAGTTGCAGTTGCCAAGCAAGAAAGAGGGCAGGGCACTCGCTTACAGCACATCGGAAATCAAGGGCAGAACCATCTTGCGCGACATCTCGCAACCCTTCGCCCCTGTATTGGGCAAGTTTGTCATGCCGCTGAATTTAAGCGTGAAACTCAGCGGAACGGACAGCACGATGACCTTCAAGGACATCAAGGTGACCACCGACGACCAACGGCTGAGCATCGCTGCCCGTGGTGGCATCACGCACCTGACGGACAAGGAAAAGCTTGACATCCGTTTCCACGTGGACAACATGACCGCCAAGGGTAATATCAAGCGGGAAATCATCAATCAGTTTGTTGTGAAGAAGTTCATGATGAAGCAGTTGAATGCCCTCGGCACCATCGGCTATACGGGCGACATCGCCATCCTTCGGAAGCGGGAGGAGTTCAGCGGTCTGCTCCGCACGGCGGTAGGCCCGATAAACTTCAACTTCGCCCTCGATGGGAGAGACAAGTATGTGTCTGGCTCCCTGCGCACCTCTAACGTTGAACTGGGCAAGGCATTGGATGTGCCAGACCTCGGCAAGGTAGCCTGCGATGCCACCTTCAAGTTCGATATCTCCGTGCCCCGTACGGCAAAGGTACGCCGTCAGCGAGGCGGCACGCTGCCCATCGGTTCGGTAAAGGCCAATGTCTCCGAAGCGCACTACAAGGGTATTACGGTGAAAGACATCTCTGCCAATGTGGAGAGTAACGGCGCTATTGCACAAGGTAACATCACGCAGCGCAACAAGCACGTGGATCTGCTCTGCTCCTTCTCTTTCGATAATACCGACGCGGTGTCTAAGATGAAGGTCAAGCCGGGCGTGAAGATAAAGGCGCTTGAGAAACTCAGCAAACGGATTGAGGAGCAAAAGGTGAAGAAGGAGGAGAAAAAGAAGCAGAAAACCGAGAAGAAAGCGCAAAAGGAAGCAAAGAAAGCACAGAAGGCTGCGAAGCGCCAATAATTCTTACAGATTCCTCTACTCCTCCCAACAATCTCCCTGCTCGGCTTACACCAAAAAGCAGATTAGTCCGCACCCACCCTTTTCTCCCCTATAATCCCAATTTCTGCCACGCACTATATAATAATGTACGCGCGCGTGTAAGATTTTAGGCTCGATGGCATCAAACTTTAGGCTCGACGATGCAACTCCGAAGCACAAAATGAGGAACTGCGGAGCACAAAATGAGCCGTCGTCGAGCACAAAATGGCGCACGATGGCGCACAAAATGGGGTATCGCGGAGCCAAGAGTGAAATGTTGCTCCCCCGAGTTTCGGGGTAATTCTCCCTTTGTTGGATGAATCAGAAGGAATAAGTGGCTGTTTGAGAACTTTGAAAGAAACGTACAGGAAATTATAATAAAGGTGGCATCTATATATTAAGATACCACCTTTTCGGGCTAATATTATTCCTTGCAGGGGAAGAACTTATTTCACCATCACTTTCTTTGTCGTTCCGTCACTCATCTTGATAATGGTCAGCCCTTTGTGGTTGCTGTTCGCTTCACGCCCTACCGCATCATAACGCTTTACTTCCTTTGTATCAAGTATGTTGATATTTTCTATTCCTGTGGGGTCACCTTGTAGATTTCCAAAGTTTTTCCACACTTCGGCATTTTGATATGTAACTAATGCATCCTGAGGAATATACAGCGTCGCGTCATGAAACGTTGTATCATCGAAAGTGGTCTTTTTAATATCGGGAGGGGTAATGTTTAGTGAAGTTACAGAAGCGAGATAACTGCAATTTTCGAAAGCAAAATTACCTATTGATGCCACACTTCCAGGGAGTATTATCGAGGTCATCTTGCAGTAATTAAAAGCGGAGTTTCCGATTGTCTTTATACTATTTCCCAAAACTATTGAGGATAGACCACTACGACTGAAGGCTTTATCCCCAATCGAAGTGACATTATCTGGAATCGTCACCGAGGTAAGTTTGCAACCAGAGAAAGCCTCATCACCTATGGATGTGATCCCATCTGGAATATTCACCGACCCCAGCCGGGAACAGCCAGAAAATAGTTTATTGCTTATCATTGTGATACTACTGGGAAGTATAACCTCTGTTAGATGACCACAACCACTAAAAGCTCCATCTCCAATAGACTTTATATTGTTTCCAAAAGTTAGGTCAATAAGACTGCTCCAGCCTCCGAAAGCATGATCACCAATAGACTCTACACTATTAGGAAGAGCGAGTTCGGTTAAATTATCACAAAAATAGAAGGCTGATTCGCCAATGGTTTTTACACTATTACCAATAACAAGGTTTGTTAGACCTCTACATCCCTCAAAAGCGGATGTACCAATTTCTTCTACACTATTAGGTAGAACAAGTCCTGTCAAATTTACACAATAATAGAAAGCATGGTCGCCAATAGTCTTTACGTTATCACCAATAGTTATATTCGTTAAGCTACTGCAATTATTAAAAGTATGGTTTCCAATCTTTGTTATGTCAATAGGAAGTTCTACTTTTTCCAAACTTTGGCAGAAATAGAAAGCTTCATCTCCTATGGCCGTTATAGTATTAGGAATTGTCACTTTTGTTAGATTACTGCAATACCAAAAAGCCCTATCCTTAATAGCGGTAACGGTGTAAGTGGCATTGTTATATTCTACTTCCTCTGGAATATTCAACTCGCCACTAAACTCACTATTGGTTAAGTAAAAAACAGTTACTGTTTGGGAAGATGTTGTCACATAGTAAACCCCATCAATCTCAAAACCGTCGGCAGAAGCATTGGTGCAGAACGATAAACATGCAATTACAAACAGCGATTTAATAAACCCTTTTTTCATTGGTTATATAATTCTTGCCTCTGCGACCTCCCAACTTTGGCATTATTTAAATGTTAGGCTTACATAACTATATAAAAAAGACGTGGAAGTCTGACCATGTCACCCGTTCCACAAATAGAGGCTCTCGCATTGCCCGATGTAGTTGAACGAGCAACGCAGAACCCACGCCGATAGTATAATAATCCTTCTATTGCACACGACAACATATACGATGTGCGAGTGCAGTAATTTAGGATATATAAAACTATCCCATGAGCATCTACCGTTGCCATGTTCTGACTACATCAAGAAATGTGCGAGATTTCTATTTGTCAAGAACAAAGCGTATGATAAACGCTTTCCTAATATAGTAATCCTCTTCCCTCTCGATTTTGCCACGGATAACGGATTTCTCCTTACCGCAGCGTAGCGTGAGTAAGCC
>JAFLSG010000037.1 GCA_022511065.1 Prevotella sp. | reverse complement strand
TGTGCTCCATCGTGCGTCATTTTGTGCTCCGCAGTGCGCCATTTTAGGCTCGATGTTGTCCCACTTTGTGCTCCACAGTTGTACGATGGAGCACAAAATCGTGCACGATGAAGCCTAAATTCGGATAGTTTGGAGCCTCCAAACGCCTCGTTTGAAGCCTTCAAACGGTGTGTTTGCAGGCTGATTTCGGATGAGAATATGTGCTGATTTTGCAAGCGATTGATAATCAGACGATTATCGTAATCGCTCAAAACTCGCATATTTTCGGTCACCAGTCAGTTTGCTTGAGAATACGCGAGTTTTGGAGAGTGGTTTGTAATGATTATTGCTCAAATTTAACATTGATCAGATTCACGGACAAACCGCCTTGTCCGCTCCTCAATAATACGAATATAACTGCGCTTCATCTTATCATTCAGAAATGAGCGGTCGATAAGTTCGTATGCCGATTGGGGGACTTCCATAAAAAGATTCAGAGACTGGGCAGCCCGCTTTGGGGGCAATCCAATTCGCTCAGCGAAGCGCTCAAAGTCCACACGGCAGGGATGTCCGGTCCTGTCGTAGGCGTCACTCTTTTCTAATTCGGGGGCGAGGCCGTCTTTCAACGCAAGGTCACTGCCACTCTGAATGTGGATGCAGGTGTTTATCAAGTCGTATGCCGGCGCCAGAAAATACTCCCCGTCTTTGACTATCAGCGAGAAATTCTTCATGTGAGCATCCTCGTTGGCGTAGAGATAGTTGAAAAGCACCATCTTGAAAAACTGCTCCATCTGCGGGAGCCACGCAGGGACGAACCTTCTGATGGCATCGGCTATCTGCGCATAATTGCCGTTATACTTGAAGTTACTGTCGCCGCCCTGCTCACCCATTCCAAGTATTGAGGCAAAGTCTTCTTGGGCGCAGTCCTTCACACCGCGACTTACGTCAAAGCGCTTGGTGATATACACTGGCTGCCCGCCCTTGCTGAAGCATAGACCATTCCGCGCCGTATGAATGCCATACACTTGCGATGCTATCTGCATAGTCAGATGTTCATTGGCTGGTATCTGCTTTCTGGTGGAAAGACCGAGATTGGTTGGGGCAGGTTTGAGGATGTGCGTTGCCTGCTCTCCTTCCTTGGTCAGGCGGATTTTCCCGTTATCAATGATAGCAGAGAATTTCTCCTGCGCGCCGGATATCGACATATTGCCCATATTCTCCATTGCCTGTTGCAGGTCGCCTTCATCTTCAAAGTCAATGTCAATAAAGGGTGACACGGCTGCGCCATCAAACAGTTCTTTGATGGCAGCAGGTGAATATCCGTCAAAGCCCGGTCGTAATGTCGATGGGCAAACTTCGATGTTCTTCATTCCGTCACACGTTTAAGTACGAATTTCCCGATACAGTCCATCTCGCAAATCATCTCCAGCATACCAAAGAAGTCGTGTTCATCAACCTTATTGACACGGCACAGAGCTTGCCGATTGGCTCCTTCTGGCAACATATTGGTGAACACGGGAAATATATGGTCGGCATGATACACTTTCTGTGTCTTAGGCAGATTCACCGAGACGGCAGGCGTGGTCTTGTCAGCCAGGAATCCGTCATCATACACAAACTCATAACTGTTGCTTGCCAATTCCGTAAGCATTCCCGCAAACTGGTCACCATAATAAACCGCGACTCTTCTCATCTTTCACATTGCTAAACGGTCTGTTTCCTTTGGATGACGATTTCCATACCCACCACATCAAGAATCTTTTGCAGGGTCTGCAAAGATGGATTGCCCATCCCCCGCTCCAAGTCTTTCACCGTAGAGATACCGACACCAGAGAAGTCTGCAAGGTCTTGCTGCGAGATTCCTAACAGCGCACGCCTTTCCTTAATGATGCTTCCAATATCCATAGAAGTATGATTTATCGTACTTTCGGTGCAAAGATAGCATAATTCTCCTTATAAACCAAAATAAAGTATGATATTTCGTACTTTACGGATGTTTTTTACCGATACAACGCCCAGCGGTCTATCACGATATGTTCGTCGAGGGCGCGGAGGATTAGGATGTGTTCGCCCGCCGAAAGGGTAACGCGCTGATTGCGGATGGCCTGACCGCGGAGCACGTTCTGCTTCCATTCCTCGGAGCGGAAAGGCTCTTTGAGCGAGTGGACGGTCTCTGCCCCATCTATGCTGACGCTGTAACGGATGTCGCCGCCATCCACGGACTGCGTGGGAATCAGGGCGGTGCGGAGGGTGTAGTCGCCCGCTTCCGACACCTTGAAATGATAGGTGAGTGTGCCGTTTTTCGGGAGTGCCACAGCATTCATACTGTGACCGAGCATCTGCACGGGTTGTGCGCCGTCTGTCGCAGCATCGTAGTTGCACGCATCGCACATGAAGAGGGGCAGCGGTTTTTGGGGAGAAAAGGAGGCACGCACATTCTCATAGACGGGCAGAAGGCGGGGAGCCGCATCCATCAGACCACGCCATTTGCCACCGGCGAGGGCGTTATACTGCTCCGTGAGCGCCAGAATCTCCTCGTAACCGAGGCGGCTCTCGACGGAATCACCCAGAATTTTGCGGTTCATCGCAGAGGCTGCAAAGACGGGATAGACCACGGCGGCAAAGAAAGCGTCGCTCAATTCAGGGCGCACCAAGGGGCGTGCCTCAAGCACCGCCGCCTGTATTCGCGCGAAGTCGGCACGGCGAAGCCCTGCCTCACGAGCATCCCAGCCCACCAGCGTCACGGGAGAAAGGCCGCGAGGGTATATGCGTTTATCGAGTTCCACCTGCGTAAAGCCCGTGAATTCGGGGCGACGCTCACCGCAAAGGCGGTAGAAATCGTGCATGGCAGGAAACAGCAACTCACCGACCTCTGCACCGAACTGACGGCAGAGCCACGCACGATAATGGTCGCTGACGGAGGCTTCGGTCACGCTATTGATGTCCCAAGCCATATCAAGAAACAGCTCAAGGTCGTAGCCCGCCACCTTCACATCGTGTACGTTGGCAATCCAAATCTTACGCACTCCGTGGCGATAAGCCTCCTGCATCTCGTGACAGATGAGTCCCGGCTGAGTGGTGGTGAGCCAGAGATAGTCGTGCGGCCGCCCCCAGTAGCTGAGGTGGTAATACACGCCTGCACCACCCGCGCGCTGCTGCTCACGGGCATTGGAGTAGCGGGTCATGTAACCGTAGTTGTCATCACACCACATCAGCGTCACATAGTCTGGCACGCGCAGTCCCATCTCATACAGCTCGAGCACCTCTTTGTAAGGCACGAACATCTGCGGCAGACGCTCGGGTGCGCCGACATACTTGCGGAGCAGACCCTGCTGGTCGTCGATAACCTGCTGCAGTCCATCGAACTTCTCCTGTTCTGTTCGGTAGCCCTCCATTGAACTGTCGTGGATGCCACGCATACCGATGGTGAAGATGTTGTTGCTTGACCCTTTCACCTCCCGCAGACGCTCTATCCAATAGTCTTGCACCGCCTGCCGATTGTCCTTGTAGTTGAAGCGGCCGCGCTGCTCCATATCCCACTCGCCCACGTTGTTGCGGAGCAATGGCTCGCAGTGTGATGTACCAATGACGATGCCCATCGAGTCGGCGAGCGCCTTGGTTCCGGGCACTTTGAAGAATGCCACCGTGCCCTCGTGCATCGCCGGCCATATCGTGTTCGCCCGCAGACGGAGCAGCAACTCAAAGATACGGCGGTAGGTCTCACGTCCTATCTGCCCCTCTGGGCCCGGTTCATAGTTCTTGTAACTCCACGGACGGGTGGACCAGTCCTCATCATTGAGGAAAATGCCACGGTACTCCACGCTCGGATGCTGCTCAGTAGCAAAGTCGTCGGGCAGCTCCAACAACGTCTTTCGCTCCGGCACAAGGTCGCCCCACCAAATCCAAGGCGACACGCCCGCCAAGCGCGAGAGTTCGAGAATGCCGTATGCCGTGCCCCGACCACCGTCGCCCTCCACGACGATGCAGCCCTGCTCTATATGGATGCGGAAGCCGTCGCCCGTGCCTTTCCGCTGCACAATCCTCACGGCGGCCTGCTTGGAGGGAACGGGCATCATACCCGTCACCTGCTGCAGGTCACTCTTGAACATCTCCAAAGCCACCTGTACCACAGGGTCGGTCTTACCCGAAAGAGAGTAAGTGACGGGCGACTTCCCGTCGAACCACACGACATTTGCAATGACATTTCCCGCTCCAAACAGCAGCAGGGAGAGCAGAATCAGTTTTCTCATTTCAGTTTGTCTTTGTTCCTTGGGGACAAAGATACAAAGAAATCACGACTTACCCAAGTAAGTGCGATAAATTAAATACAGTCCGTCCGCCTCGATGTCGAAAAAATCGCCGGTTGCCTCGTTGAGCGTTCCCTGCCACAACTGGCGGTAGGGATAGACCTCCCACTTCAGTCCGCGGGCGGAAAGATGCGTGCAGGTGAGGTTGAAGATGCTCACTTGCTGACCAGGAAACGAGGCGAAAGTGGCTGCACCTCGCACGGGAACAAACCACCCGCTATCCGTGGCAAGCAAAGGCTCTATGCCGAACTCCTCCAAATAGCGGGCAATCAGAAACACATTCCCCATCGTATGGTCTTCCCGTCCACCCGTAGCACCAAGATAAACGATGCGGCGCAGACCTTTCGCCATACAGTGGCGGGTGGCTTTTGTCAGGTCGTTGTCTTCCTGCTCGGAGATGCAAATCAGCCGCGAACGGAACTCGGCGGGGACGGAATCACCATCGCCCACCACGGCATCGGCGGCGGGATAGCGAAGCACCGCACCGTCGCAAGCGCAGACATACGGAGCCTGCGAGAGAAGGCGCAGGGGAATCTCCGCCGAGGGAAACGTGCCGTTGGCGAGGACAACCGCCTCGCAACCGGCAACATCAAGAATGAGCGGGAACGTCTGCACCGGCCTTCATCATCCGTTTCCACTTGAACCATCCCATCACGGCTATCACGACATAAAGTCCGTAAAGCCCCGCCTTGAAGGGAATACCCTTCTGCACGTAAAGCACGGTGCAGACCATATCGACCACAATCCAGAACAGCCACTGCTCGACATACTTGCGGGAGAGCGCCCACAAGCCGACGAAACTCAGCGCATTCGTGAACGAATCGAGGACGGGCACGGTGGAGTTGGTCCAAGTAATCAATATATAATAGGTGATGCCCCACGCAGCGAGAAAGCACAGTGCAACGGGCAGGTAGATACGAACCGGGGCGTGACTGATGCGGAGCGACGACTCGCGAGTCTTCCCGCTTCCGAACTTCCACACCATATAGCCGTAGATGCCCGCCACCGTGTAATACGCCGCCATACCCGCATCACCGTAAAGTCCGTGACGATAATAGAGGTAGATGTCGAGCGCGGGCATCACAATCCCGACAATCCAAAGGGCTATATGCGCACGATACTCGAGCCAGATATAAATCAGGCCGAGTATCGTGGTAAAGAGGTCAAGCCAGTCAAGCGTCATGGCTTAGAAGTCTAACGAGAGGTGAGCCATCACGTTGAACGGGGCAGAGGGCGCAAAACCGACTCCCCAGCAATCGCGAGGACCTTCGTAATTGACGGCACGGATGCCGTTGGCCGTGCGCTCGTAGGTGGGAGCCGCCCAACCATTGTTGTCGAACTTCGCACTGAAGATGTTGTAGAGCGTGATGCCTACGCGACCTTCCTTCAGACCGCAATGGCTCAGACGGAACTTATAGCCGAGGTCGATGTTGGTCGTGAAGTGACTGCCGAGCATCAAAGTCTCCTCCGTCTCACGGTCATTGTCATCGTAGCCCACCATCGTCTTGAAGCCGGTGTTCGTCAGATACTGCTCCCCGATGTACTGGCTCTGGATGCTTGCCGTCAGTCCTTTGTAGTCAAACGTGAAGATATTGTTGAAGATGACATCGGGCGAGAAGCTCAGATGGGTCGTACCGAGATTTGCCACCTCGCCGTCGGCAAGCGTGACGGTCCAGTCTTTCGCCTTGCTTGTGCTGAACGTGGCATTGGCATCCCAACGGAACCAATCGACGGGCTTCCACGCTGCCTCTAACTCAACACCGAGGCGATAGCTCTTGCCGGCATTGCGGGCGATGGCCTCACCGATGGAGTTCAACTCACCCGTCAGCACGAACTGATCCTTGTAGTCCATCCAATAGAGATTGGCACCTGCCGAGAAGCGGCGGCTCTGGTACTTGTAGCCAAGTTCGAGGTCGTTCAGGCGCTCTGCCTTCAACTCCGTACCGAAGTTATCCTCATAATCGTTGCGGGTCGGTTCCTTGTGGGCGATGGCATACGAAACATAGACCTTGTTGTTTGGCGTGATGTCATAGTTCAGACCAAACTTCGGGTTGAAGAAGTTGAAACTGTCGTCGATGATATACTTGCCATCCACGTTGCTGCCCCACGCATCCGTAGGATCCTGCATTGTCAGTCCCACGTGGCGGTACTGCAAATCAACGAAGGCGCTCAATCCCTGCCACAACTGATAGTTCACTTTGCCATAGATGTTGAAGTCTGTCTTCTTCGCACGGTTGCGGTAATACTCGAAATCCGGCTCAAGGGCGTGGGGAAGGATGGTTGCCTCTACGCCCGGTTCCGTCCAGATTACCTTTCCAAAGTGGTCGCCGACATATTTGTTCCAGCCGCCGCCGAAGGTGGCTTCAATGCCCTCGTGGTTGTTGAAGTTCAGCGAGGCAATCGCACCATAGAAGTCATTCGCCATTCGTTTTTGGTCGATAAGGTCGGCCTTCACATTAGCATCTTCCGTAATACCGTACTTGCTCCATTTCTTTCCGTCGCGATACTGCTGATAGTAACCATCGCCATTGGTATAGTGGAGGGCGGCGCTCAGGCTCAACTCACGGCTGAACACCTGGTTCCAGAGCAACTGATAGTTCTGCTGATGATAGTTGTCCGTCTGCCCGTCATAGTAATGCACGTTTCCGTTGGCATCCCAATACTCGCCGCAGGAGTTATAAGTGCGGCCATATTGCTCCTGCTCGTACTTTGATGTGTAGTTCCAAGCGTGATAAGTCTGCTCCTGTCCGTTGAACGTGATGAACTTCACCACCGTGTTCTCCCCGAAGTAACCGCCTTGCAGGAAATAACTGTTCAGTTTGGTCGAGGCGCGGTCAATGTAGCCTTTTGAGCCGATATTCGACAGACGGCCTTGAATACCCCAGTGGCCACCAAGCAGTCCCGTACCGAAACGGAGCGTCTCCTTGTGGCTGTAATAGGAACCGCCCGACAGGTCAAGCCCGATGAACGGCTGTGCGCCGATGTTCTCCGTCTGCATATTGATGGTGGCACCGAAAGCACCCGCACCGTTGGTCGATGTTCCTACACCACGCTGAACCTGCATCGACTGCACGCTGGAGGCGAAGTCGCCCATATTCACCCAGAAGAGTTGCGCACTCTCTGCATCGTTCATCGGAATGCCGTTGGCAGTCACGTTGATGCGCGATGGGTCTGTTCCGCGGACGCGGATAGAGGTGTAACCGATGCCGTTACCTGCGTCCGATGTGGTCGTCACGCTCGGAGTCAGCGACAACAGGTAGGGCACATCCTGTCCGAAGTTCACCGCCTTCAACTGCTCCTGCGTCATGTCCGAATAAGCCACCGGCGTCTTTTTCGTCGCACGGGTTGAAACTACCTGAACTCCCTGCAGCTCCACCGTGGTCAGTGTGTCCGCAGATTCCGTCTCAGCAAACGCGGTCGCCGCACATCCTAATGCGGCAACCAGAAGAAAATTTTTCCTCATACTTTTTTGTACCTTTAATTAATTAAATAATGTAAAGGGGGAAAATTTTGTTGAAAAATACGCTATCCATCCCTACGTCGGTACTAACCGAGTCAGGTTAGAGGGTATAATCTCAGCCCACACCCGTGAGCACCCCTTGATAAATCGGGTGCAAAGGTACATAAAAATATTGAGAAGACAAAGAACAAGCAGGGGGTAAATACAAAAAAGCACGCAAAGTACAACAAAAAAAGCGGATGAAATCATATCTCATCCGCTCTTCCTTCTTCTTCATTCTCCTTCTCCTTGTCTCGGCTCATATTGCCGAAGTTCCACGAAAGGGTGACATTCACCCGCGGGTCGCGCCAGTTTTTCTGGTGACGGGTGAAGGTATCGCTGGAGGTAAAGTTCTCCCAATGGCGGGAATTGAACACATCGCGCCAATTGACACTGAGCGCAAACTTCTTGTTCAGGAAGCTCTTGCGCAGACCGATGTCGAGCGATCCGTTAGACTTGCGATAGCCCTGCGTGATGGCACCGCGCGAGCGGTAGTTGCCCGTCGCCTGAAAAGAGAACTCATAAGGCAGGATAAACGAGGCGAGCATACGGGCATCCCACGAAAAGCTCTCATTGGCATCGCCCGTCACCGTCTGCCCCATAATCTCATACGCAAAGCCATCCACCTTATAATAATAGCCGTTGAGCGTGGTGGTCAGGTCGAGAATGCGGAACAACTTGTCCTTCATAATCAGTTCCAAACCCGCGCGCTGATTCTTCGCCACGTTCTCATTGGTCACGTACATAATACCGTCATCACCCTGATAGCGGATGCGCTGAATCACGTCGGTCGTGGGCCTATAGTAACTGCTCACGCTCAGCGTATGGTCTTCCCACGTTTTGAGGAAGTTGAGCGAGAACGAATTTGTGTATTCCGGGGTCAGCTCGGGATTACCGAAAGAGACCATCGAGGCATCGCTCGTGTTCTTGAAGGTGTTGAGCTGACCGCCCCACGGACGGCGCAAGCGGCGCGTATAGTTCAACTGCAACTGTGATGACTCTGCCAACTGATAGTTGAGGAACAGGCTCGGGAAGAGTTGAAAGTAATCCCTATTGAAAGGTTCGTCACGTTTTGACGGGTCATTGTCTTGCTCATAATCGTAGCTCTCGGTATGCACTTTCCAATACTCACCGCGCAATCCCGCCATCACACCAAGCTTGCCGACTGAGGTGGTAGCCGTGGCATAGAGGGCGTGGATGTCGGCATCGTAGATGAAACGGTTGTAATATGTCTCGTCGAGTGTCAAATCACCGCCTTCCCAGCGATTGCTCTCCCAAGACTCCAACGGCGTATTCTCGTGCGAGAAGCGCCCGTTATAGCCCGTCTCCAACTTGAACTTCTCCGAGATTTGGTTCTCGTAGTCTATCTTTGCCTCCATCGAACGGTTGCGGAGGTGCATAGGGAGATACTGATGATGGTACTCTGTGGGCTGCGAACCATCGTAGTAATAGGTCGAATCGCGATAGATATTATCATTGTCGCTCATCCATCTGTTCAGCGAGAAGTTCGCTTTTAGTTTGTGGAAGTCCGAGAAACTATGCTCATAGCCTAACTCGCCGTGATACATTTCCATATCGCCCTCGCCCGTCGTCTTGCGGTACATCATCTTGTAGGGCGCTTGTCCTATCGTTCCGTATTCGTAGGGCGTGCGACTCTCGTTGTCGTTGTTGCCCTGAAGGGTCATACCCGTGATAGAGATATCATCCTTGCGGGTGAGGTGCCACGTCAGTCCAAGACGACCAAAGAGGCCACCGCCCCCGTTGTCGCTTTCACTCACATAGTTCTGATATTCGTTGGTCATCAGATATTCCTGTTCGCTCAGGCTTCCACCGCCACCTTTCCGTTTGCGGTAACCGATGTTAGCAAATGCATCGAGCACGCCGCTCGAATAGTTGATATTGCCGCCCGTGTTCCATCCGCCCACAGTGTTTGCACCGGCGCGCATCGAACCATAATAACCTGCCTTGCGATCGCGCTTCAGCACGATGTTGATGATACCTGCCGAACCTTCAGGCGAGAACTTCGCACTTGGATTGTCAATCACCTCGATGCGCTCGATACTCTCGGCGGGAATCTGCTGGAGAATCTCGCCACGGTTGTCTGCCGTCAGACCACTCGCCTTGCCGTTGATCCACACTTCCACGCTCGAGTTACCACGAAGCGAGACCTCACCGTCCGTCGTCACCTCGATGCTCGGTATCTGTTCAAGCAAATCAGAAGCGGAACCGCCAGAGCCGGCTATCATCTGATCCACGGAGAATGTCTTGCGATCCACCTCTAACTTCATCTGCGAGCGTTGCCCCGTCACGGTCACTTCCCTCAGTGTCTTCGAGTCTTCGGATATGTAAAGCGCATTGTAACTCACACGCTTGTTGGCATCGGTGATGGAGAAATTACGGGTCACATCCTTGTAACCCATATAGGTCACGAGCAACTGATAGTTGCCATTCGCCAGACCCGCGATGTTGAAACCTCCGTCCTCGTCGGTGATTGCGCCCTTCACGAGCTTGTCTCCCTGCGAGATACGGACGTTCACGAACTGCAGGGCTTCATTCGTCTGCTTGTCGATGACCTTGCCTCGTACAACACCCTGGGCGTTTATTCCGATAACAAGGCACCATAGCAGAATAATCAGCAATGTTATTCTCTTCATAATACTCCTTTTTGCCGCCTGCCCATACGTGCCTCCACGACATTGACCACATAGTCGCCGAGTTTCTCGCACTCGTTGATGATATCCATATAAATCATACCCACGGCATACGTGTACTCGTGGTTGTTGATGGCGTTGATGTTCTGCGCCTTGAGCTGATTGCGGTAGTTGTTTATTTCGTTCTCGATATTGAAGGAGCGGCGCACATCAAACGCCTCCTTGCGACCTCCCATCAGGCGGTTCATCTCGGTGAGCGACTGGTCTATCAGCTCCATCATCTGATGGATATGCTCATATTGTTTCTCGCTGAAATGGTCTTTCTTACCATTGTATTTATGGAAGATGGTGCGCGCGATGTTGTAGCAGGCGTCGCCGATGGACTCCAATTCTGAAATCTCGCGGAGCATGGCACGTATCTTCGCCTTCGTCTCGTCAGAGAGGTGGGCATCGCTCACCTGGTCGAGATATTTCGCAATCTCAAACTCCATGTTGTCGGAAATGCTCTCGTATTTCTCGATGCGGGTGTAGAGTTTGTTGAACTCGCTCTCTTTCGAGCCTTTCGCATTGTTCGTGCTCGACGAAAGGGTCAGCAATTCGCGCACCATCTCAAACATGTGCTGCATGCGGTCGGCGAACGATTCGATTTCCTTGTGCGCCTCGAATACCGAGAGTTCCGGCGTCTTCATGATACCCGAACTGATGAAGTGGAGGCTGAAATCTTCTTCCTCATCTTGTTTCTTCGACTTGATGACGTAGCAAACAAAGCGTTCCACATAAGGCACAAACCAGATGAGCAGCAAGGTGTTTGCCACGTTGAAAGCGGAGTGGAAGGCAGCAAGCACCATCGAGGCCTTTGGCGCGAAGCCCGGCGCTGAGGGCGACATATCGGGGTCGAAGCCGACAAAGGAGCAGACAGCCGTGAAGAACGGGTTGAGCAGAATCATCACCCAGATGACACCGACCACGTTGATACTGAGGTGGGCAAAGGCGGCACGGCGTGCCTGCACGTTGGCAGCCATCGCCACGATGTTCGATGTGATGGTCGTTCCGATGTTCTCACCAAGCACAAGCATGATACATTGGTCAATGTGCAGCACACCCGTGGAGCAAAGCGTCATCGTGATGGCCATGATGGCTGCCGACGACTGCACGCAGAGCGTCAGCACCGTTCCCATAAAAAGGAACAGCATTGAGTTCCACAGGCTCGGCTCGCGGAAATGGGCGAAGAACGCATTGATCATATCGGCATATTCTCCCGTGACGGCTTCCGCACCCGTGGTCTTCAACGTACCAAGTCCGAGGAACAGGAAGGCAGCACCGAAAAGGAAATCTCCCACGATGCGGTGCTTCTTCATGTAAATCAGGATGATGCCGAGAAAGAAAGCGGAATATACATAGTCATCGATGTTGAACGAGAAGCCGAGCGACATAATCCACGCCATAACGGTGGTTCCGATGTGCGCACCCATAATGACCGAGATGGCCTGCGCAAGCGTCAGCAGTCCTGCATTGACAAACGAGACGGTCATCAGCGTCGTGGCGGTAGATGACTGAACAGCAGCAGTCACAAAGACACCAGTAAGCATACCGGTGAAGCGATTGATGGTCATCGCCCCGAGCACATGGCGCAATTGCGGGCCTGCCATCTTCTGAAGAGCATCGCTCATCGACTTCATACCAAACATCAGAAGCGCGAGCGAGCCGAGAAGTTTGAATAAAACAAGCATAAAAGATGAATGTTAATTTTTGCTTTCGGGGTGCAAAGGTAATAAAAAAACTTAATTTCGGACGCTGCTCAATTCTTTTTTGTACCTTTGCCACTAATAATATTGATTTAGAACAAACAACATGGCAGACCTGACGAAACAAATCTTTTGCAAGAACAACGGTAAGACCCTACAAGTCCCCGTCGGCAGCACCCTTGAGGAGATCTACAATCTTACGGGATTGGAGCTGAAATACGGTCCCGTGTCCGCTCACGTAAACAACAAGGTAGAGGGAATGCACATGCGGGTTTACAGGCAAAAAGAGATAGAGTTCCTTGACGTCAGCTCGTCAAGCGGCCATCGCACCTATACACGCACCCTTTTCTTCATACTGTGCAAGGCCGTGCATGAGCTTTACCCATCGGCAACCGTGGCGATAGACATTCCCGTCAGCAACGGCTACTATGTAGATATAAGTCTCGGTCGCCCCATTACCACCGACGATGTGAGCCGCATCCGCGGCAGGATGCAGGAGATTGTGACAGCCGCCCTACCCGTCCACCATCGCGAGACCACCACGGAAGAAGCTATCCAAATGTTCACCGAGCTTGGCGAGCAGTCGAAAGTAAAACTGCTCAAAAGCACCGGGCGACTTTACACCACCTACTATGATATCGACGGCTACAAGGATTACTACTACGGTTCGCTGCTGACCAACACATCGCAGATTTATCTTTTCGAATTGGAGAAATATTATGATGGCTTGCTGCTCCGCCTCCCCTCGCGCGAACGTCCCGACGAACTGGGTGAGTTGATTCGACAAGATAAGATGTTCGGCATCTTCAAGGAGCACCACCAATGGCAGTCCATCCTCGGATTGCGCACCGTGGGCGACCTCAACGGAGCCATCGACCGCGGCTATAGTTCAACGCTGATACAGGTCAGCGAAGCATTGCAAGAGAAGAAAATCGCCAAGATTGCCGATGAGATTGCACAACGTAAGGGCATCCGTCTCGTGCTGATTGCCGGTCCATCGTCTTCAGGCAAGACCACTACCTGCAAGCGGCTTAGCATCCAGTTGCTCACCAATGGCATCAAGCCCATCGGTATCTCACTCGATGATTATTTTATCGACCGTGAGAAAACCCCACTCGACGAGAAGGGAGACTATGACTTCGAGCATCTGCACGCGCTCAACCTGCCCCTGCTCAACGAGCAGCTTACTGCCCTTTTCCGTGGTGACGAGGTGGAGCTGCCTCGCTATGATTTCCAGACGGGCAAGAGCGTGAAGAGCGGAAAGAGCCTCCGACTGCATGACGATGAGGTGCTTGTGGTGGAAGGCATCCATGCGCTGAACCCCGAACTGACCTCGCAGATTCCCAACGAGCAGATATTCCGTGTCTATGCTTCTGCGCTGACCACCATCTTGCTCGACAACCACAACTACATCCCGACTACCGACAACCGTCTGCTCCGCCGCATCATCCGCGACCACAAGTACCGTGGCGTGTCTGCACGGGAGACCATTCGTCGCTGGCCGTCTGTCCGTGCAGGTGAGAACAGGTGGATATTCCCCTTCCAAGAGAATGCCGATGCGATGTTCAACACCGCGATGCTTTTCGAGTTGGCGGTCATCAAAAGTCAGGCAGAGCCGCTCTTGGAACAAGTGCCAGAGAACTGTCCCGAATATGCCGAGGCCTATCGCCTGCGGAAGTTCCTCCACTACATCCGTCCGATTCCCGAGACGCAGATTCCACCTACCTCGCTCCTCCGCGAGTTCCTCGGTGGCTCTTCATTCGAATATTGAGGCATCATCCACCTCTCATTTCCCCTCCCCAACTGCCGCTTTTCTGAAAAAGCGGCAGTTTTACATCTCTTTTACCTTGGAGAAGTGGCAAAAAGTCCAAAAATTCTTTGGAAAAGTGGAAATTTTGCATTGTTTTGCATCAGAAAGTTACAAAACATTCGTATCTTTGTAACCAACTAACAAAAAACAAAAGATATGGCATTTTATTCCAAAACAATACAGGAAGAAGAACTTAAAAACAGAATTCGACAGGACTGGTTTAAAGGTTATGACAATACAGGTATTCCGGGCAAAGTAGATTTTTACGTAGGTAGTGAGACCACCCCCTTTTTATGGGCAGAAGCAAAAAGAGGGGTTAAGCGAGACATCTATGAGATGTTTGTACAACTTATTCTTACAATAGGGAAAGATAGGATATATGACAAATTAGATCCGCCAGATTATTTAGGCGCAATGGACGCAGAGAAAATAGGATTTGTTCATTATGACGAAATCTGTGAGGTATTTGAAAAAGATGATTTTAATTGGCAAGTCCCTCCATCAAATCATCATACACGAGAATTCAAACTACTATATAAGCTTGTATATAGCCAATTAAAAGAGCATGTCTTCATCTTCAATTTTGCACAACAAGGAGACAGCCTGCGTTTCTTTATACGTGACAGATTCTCACTTACAGGGCGCAAGGCTGCGCATACATCTGTTAATAAAAACAACTTTCCGCATGTGTATCGCAAATGGCGCATAGAAGTAAAAGACACATTGGCTGTTTGTTGGGATGATTTTGAGAAATCAGGAATATATGATTGTCATTTCTTTCTTGCCGACCTTATGTCTGACAAAAATACAACGTTATTTGAAAATCTTACTGTATTACTGCAAAATGATCATTACAAAGTAAATACAGGGCAACAGCAAGGCAGTACACCTTTGTTTGCGAACATAGACTTTAACGATGGGCAAATGGCTCATCGCCTGTTCTGGGAACGCTATCGGAGACCACCACGTGAAGAATATCGTGAATATATCCTTGAACGGACAGACCGCTTACGTCCACAAAATGTCAGAATGTATCATGGGGCATACTATACTCCATTACAGTGGGTGGAAAAAGCACAAGAGTATTTAGCAATGGAACTTGGGGAAGACTGGCAGGACAACTACTATATATGGGATTGTGCTGCAGGAACAGGCAATCTGCTGGCAGGACTTACTAACCGTCATAACATATGGGCATCTACTTTGGAACTCGGGGATGTGGATATTATGAAAGAGCGAATCAGCAATGGTTTCAATATGTTTGAGAACCATGTGTTCCAATTCGACTTTTTGAACGACCATCTACTTGACCACACAAATATGGATGGTACGTTTATCCAATCCAAGATTCCGCAACAGTTGCAAGAAATCATACGTGATGAAGAAAAAAGGAAACGCCTCGTTATCTTTATCAATCCTCCTTTCAAGGAAGCCGCAACCGCCACAACCGTGACGGGGACAGGAGAAAATGCGACAGGGGTTGCTGTCAATTCACGGATTTACAAAGACTATTCTTCCATGTGGGGTATTGCTTGCCGGGAGTTGTTTGCACAATTTATGATAAGGATATATGAACAAATTCCCGGTTGCAAGATTGGTCAGTTCTCTACGCTCAAAATACCAATTGCCCCTAATTTCAACGATTTCAGAAATAGATTCTTTGCACGGGCAGGACGATGCTTCATTGTGCCCGCAAAGACATTCGACAATGTGCCAAGCCAATTTCCCATTGGTTTCTTTGTTTGGCATACAGACGAGCACCTTCCCATCACGGAGATTATCGCTGACGTATATGACCAAAATGGAGAATTACTTTCTCAAAAGAGATTAGCACCAGAGCAGAATGGAAAGTCCATCAATGACTGGATTAAAACAACAAGAAATCGGGAAGGGGAAAATAACATCGGGTATATGGCGTGTTTTGGAGCAGATTTCCAACATAACAATCACAACTATATTGTCAATGACAAAAATCAACTTCCACATCCACGAGGGACTTGGGTAACAGACAAGAACATTAAGGAAGTTGCGATATACTTTGCCGTCCGCCATTCCATAGAGAGAACATGGCTCAACGACAGAGATCAATTCTTATTCCCAAATGATAATTGGGAAGCTGATTCAGAGTTCCATAACGATTGCTTGGCATTTACATTATTTAGCCCGTATAACAATATACGTTCAGCGATGGGAACTAACTTTTGGCAGCCATTCACGGAAGAACAGTTAGGATTAAAGAAGGAACTTTCTTGCCATTTTATGACTGACTATATAAGACAGCAAATTAAGCCTATCAAGCCCAAAGCAGTTCAGGCATCATGGACCGAGAACAAAGAAACTTTCCAACAAGATACCAAACCTTTAGTCTTTTCGCCAGAGGCACAAGATGTATTCAAAGCAGCTTTGGGGCTATGGCGTTATTATTTCCAGCGACCTGATGCAGATTTGAATGCTTCATATTATGACATACGGGAGTATTTTCAAGGTCGCAATGAAAAAGGCAACATGAAGCCTGCGAGCGAGGACGAGACCTACAATCGTCTTCATCAAGCCCTACGCATAGCACACAAGAAACTATCCTGCAAGATAATGCCCAAAGTGTATGAATATGGTTTTTTGAAATAGGTATGGGTAAGAAAATATATGTAGATGGGGGAATTCTCATCAATACACGGTATTTTACATGCACAAATGGAGGGGCTTTATATGAGGAAAAACCAGAAGGAGTAGAATTGTTAGAGCCCAAAGACTTTTTTGAAGGAAGCAAATGTTTAATCATAGACGATGAGCACCCGCAGTCCATTTTTAATGAATACTATGCCCGGACTTTCTTTTCTTCATTATATGAAGGTGCAGGACTCCTCACTATGACATATTCTGATTGCTTGGTAGAATACAAAGATAATGTAGATTGTCTAAAACTATTGCTTACGCACACTTGTGACAAAAATTCCTCTATTGATAATGCGTTATTCAAAATGGCATATGTAAACGCAGTAACACTTCTTGATTCATTCATTTGCTCTATAGTGCTTTCGCACATAGTTCATAATGAACTATACTTCATAGAATATTACAAAAAATTCATACCTAACAATATTCAAGTTAAATTACAGTATCATTTAATAAATGAAGATAAAGGGAAATGGGAACAAGAAGTTATAAAAGAAATACTTAAAACATCATTCAGTAATTTTGACAGAATCAAAGAAGTGTTCAAAACAATAGGATTAAAATTACCTCACAACAATGATTTGGATAATAGGATAAAAGAACATTTCTTCAATCGCCATTTGCTCGTACATAGGAATGGAAAAATGAGAGATGGAAAAAAGCTAAAATTAAATAAGGATATTATTTTTACTGTCATAAGAGATCTCAATAGTTTCGTTAATCAGATTATGACCATTGTTAATGAATGAACATTCTATCTTGTATTCCCTATTTCTATACGTTTATTTCAAACATTCAAGTTTACTATACTATACTCCAAAATCAGCAGATAAAGAACAATTTACCCACTCCCCTACAAAGCGACTTTCCATTTACAGCTGAACGACACCTCATTTTGTGTTCAACGCTGCGCGATTTTACGCTGAATTCTGCGTCATTTTGTGCTCGTTTGTCGCACGTTTCGTGCTCCACAGTTGTACAATTAAGCACAAAATCGCGCACGATGGAGCACAAAATGCTCTACGCGCGCGTAATTATATAATATAGGGATTATAAAAATGGAGATTTTAAGCTCCACTCATAAACTGGTCTCCCCCCTACAAGTTTGCAAGCAAATCGAAAGGAGGCTGCAAACGATGTGAAAGGAGCCTCCAAACGGGTCGAATTCAGCCTCCAAACGGAGCGTTTGAAGCCTTCAAACGACTATGAGAATGCCGAAGTCTACCACCTGCGGAAGTTCCTCGGTGGCTCCTCATTCGAATATTGAGTCGCTGACGGGTTCGAGCCATTCGTGGCTTTCTTTCCCTGTGCCCGTGAGAACGATACAGGAAAGGTGTTGAAACCACGAGTCTCGCTGGGCGCCATGCCAATGCTTCACCTCATCAGGGATATCGATAATCATACCGGGCAGCAACTCCACTGGTTCTTTGCCCCATTCCTGATACCAGCCACGGCCTGAGACGCAGATGAGAACCTGATGTGCGCCGTGGTGGATGTGCCAATGATTGCGACACCCTGGCTCGAAAGTTACATTCTGATAGTTAGCAAGTGTCTGCGCGCCTTCAGCCACATTGGCCGGACGGATGTTTGCCAGATAACTCTGCCCTGTGAAGAACTGACCGTATGGATTGACAACGCCCTTCGCCCAAGCACCGGCCTCAGCATCTGCCGAGCAGTCTGTTTGGCTGTAGCCATTCTTGCTGAGCCATTGGCAGAGTTCGTCCACCTGCTCTTTGGTGTTGCCCATATTGACGGCCCCTGCCTTGTGCGATGCCAGTTGCGGCTCCACGCCCTTCAGACTACTGAGGGCGGCAACGGTAACCAGTTCGCGGTCGGCAGCAGAGAGTTGGTCGCCGGCAAAGATGTCGCCAAAGAGATGCGACTTCAGATAATAGTCGTCTTGCGGACAGAAGTCATAGTTGAAAGGCTTTCCGCCTGTGAGTTTGGTCTGCACCTCCGTTCCTTGCTTCAGCGCCTGCTCGGCATTGTCCCACAATGCAGGACGGACAAAAGGCTTGCCTTCATTGTCTGCGATGCCCTGCGCCTTACGGTCATCAAGCACTTTTGACAGCACACCCAAGGCATTGAGTGAACGGGGAAATCCCGTATAGGCATAGAGTTGTGAGAAGGCTTCCTTCAGTTCGTTTACCGTCACGCCGCCGTCTAATGCACGGCGAATGGCTGGGTCAAGGCGTTGCATGTCACCCTGCGCCTCCAACGAGGCACAGGCACACAGCAGCAACTGGCGCTCGGAGAGTGTATTCTGGGCTGATGTCGTCATAGTCATTACAAATAATGTGATTAATAGAAAAAAATGTTTCATCCTTATTTCAGATTCTTTGTGAAAAACGCTTCTAATTTATCCCACGGGATTATATTCTTTGACTGTCCCTTTCCCGCAGCCTCCGTATAGCCACCGTCGTAAAGATCGCAGTGGGAGGCATCGGGGATAATGAGCAATTCCTTGTTTTCTGGATTGGGATTGGGCTTGATGCCTGCCTCTGGCTTGCCTTCCACCATATACTTATAGGCATCTTCGCCAAAATAGCGTGAGTGCGCCTTCTCGCCGTGCATCACGAGGACGGCAGAACGTATCTCGTTGGTGTAATAGAGAAAACGGGCATTGGCGAATGCCTGAGTGCCTATCGCGCGCCATCCATCGTTTGAGTTGCCGCTACGTGTATGATAGCCTCGCGGAGTCTTGTAGTAGTCGTGATAGTCCTTCACGAACTGCGGAGCATCTTCGGGCAGCGGGTCCACCACTCCGCCCGCCATAGCCTTCGGGTCTGCTAGGCGCTGACGACAGAGTGCCTCACGCGCGGCGTGGCGGCTCTCCTCATTGTCATCGGCATCATAATATCCATTGCCACTCACGCGAGTCATATCGTACATGGTCGAAGCCACCGTTACCTTGATACGCGGGTCGGCTGCGGCAGCATTGAGGGCGATGCCTCCCCAACCGCAGATACCGATGATACCAATGCGCTCAGCATCTACATTTCCCTGCTTTGACAAATAATCCACGGCAGCCATGAAATCCTCCGTGTTGATGTCAGGAGATGCCGTGCGACGAGGTTCACCACTGCTCTCACCCGTATAGGAAGGGTCGAAAGCCAGCGCCACGAATCCACGCTCCGCCATCTTCATCGCATAGAGTCCGCTCGACTGTTCCTTGGTAGCACCAAAAGGTCCGCTGACGGCAATGGCGGGCAACTTACCTGTTGCAACCTTTGGTTCATACAGGTCGGCTGCCAATGTCAGACCGTATTGTGTCTCAAACGTCACCTTGCGGTGGTTCACATTCTCACTGAGTGGGAATACCTTGTCCCACTCTTGTGTCAATGTCAGTGTATTCATTTATTTAACGATTTTCTTCCCGTTTTTAATAAAGATTCCTTTCGATGGCTCTTGACGGAGTTCCGTGCCATTGAGGGAGTATAGTTTGTCTGTTTGCCGTGCAGAGGCTGTCGTCGGCTTGATGCCGGTAGTCTCTTTCACTGACAGAGTAACGCTGATGCGACCCTTGCCGGCTTTCAGGAATGTCTTCAGTTCGTCGAGCGAAGAATAGCTGATACGCCCTAATCGGGTGTAGCTCCACGAGTTGCTGCCATAGAACAGCACAATCTGGTTGCCGTTGTAGAGGATGACATCGCCGGCCTCCGTTGTCAATTGCGAATTGCTTGTGGGCAGCGAGTGTCCCAGTGCGCCCACCTTCTCAAAGCCTCCATAGTCGTCGGCCTCGTAAGTAATGGGAGACGCTTGAAGCAGCGACAACAATTCTTTGGTCGCTGCGTTGTCTGTCAGTTGTACGGGCATGGTTTTCCCGTCAATCGTGATGTTGATTTCTGTCATATTCTGTGAGGTTGTTTGTGCATGGGCTTCCTCCTTGTTACAGGAGATGGTCAATAGTGCGGTAATGGTTACCAACAGTTGTGAAGTAAACAGCTTTTTCATATTTCCTATTATCTTATGCGCTTAACAATCTGTATTGCGAGGGTGTCTGCCCGGTGTGTGCCTTGAAAAGTCGGGTGAAATGGCTCACGCTGCTGAAGCCGAGCCGCTCGCTGACAAGGCTGATTGGCGTGTCGGTGGTGCGCAGTTCCTGTTTTGCCAAGGCAAGGATTTTCTGCGTGATGAAGTCCTTGGCAGTGCCACCCAGCTCCTTTCTCACCAGGTCACCAAAGTAATTGGCTGAGAGACACAGTTCACTGGCGCACCATGCCACGGTGGGATGTCCCTTCGACACCAACTGACCATTGGCAAGATAGTCATCCACCAGCTTCTCGAAACGACTGATGAGCGTGCTGTTCGCCTTGTGGCGCGTAATAAACTGACGATCGTAGAAGCGCAGGCAATAGTCAAGCACCAACTGCACATAGACCGTCAGCAACTGGTTGGAGTGTTGGTCGATGGCGTGCTCCAGTTCATGGGCGATGTGTGCGAAGGTGTCTTCGATGGTGCGACGCTCATCGTCAGAGAGGTGCAGGGCCTCCCGTTGGTCATAGCCGAAGAAGCCATATTCACGAATGCGCTCTGTCAATGGCGTTCCAAAGAGCAAGTCGGGGTGAAACAGCAATGCCTTCCAACTGCTATGCTCGCCCTCAATAAACTCGGTAGTCACCACCTGGCCGGGAGCCATCGTGACGATACTGCCAGCCTGATAGTCGTAAGTCTCACGCCCGTAGCGCAGACGGCAGCCCACTCCTTGCTTCAGGAATATGGCATAAAGTCCATACTTGGTTGTCTGTGTCAGTTCATCGGGCTGGGGCTGATAGTCCTTCACCTCCACCACGGTCACCAATGGATGTTTCGTCTCTTCGCCAAACAAACGATTGTACTGCTCTATCGTCTCTATTTTCTGCATCATCACCATTTTTATGATTGTGGGTGCAAAGGTATAACATTTCCGCCCAATAACCGTTATACCTTTTACTGATTTATTTTGCAGTTTTACTGAAGTTCCTCGCAACCCCGAACTGGCTTCGCCCGTGCCAAGCAATTAGTTCAACCTCAAAACGGCGATACCTGCCATTACGCATAGCAAACCGATATATTGCATCGCTCCGATGGGCTTCCTGGAAGTTCCCAACAACCCGTATTTGTCGATGACAAGACTGCACGTAAGCAGTCCGCAGATGCTTGTCACCAACAACAGCCCAATGCCGACCTTGGATGCAAAGAAGGCAAAACCCATGACGAAAGTGCCACCGATGATGCCGCCGAGCCAAGACCACCACGGGCGGTCTGTCGCAAACACCTGTGGCAGATGGATGCGGTCGCTTTTGCGCATCAGCACGATGGCATACAGCACCACCGTTGCCGACAGGAAAGATATCAGTGCCGCGAAAACCGCAGATGAAAGTTCCGCCGCCAGCAGACTGTTCATCGGCGGCTGCATGGCGAATACGGCCCCGCCACTGATGCCTATCAACTGCCAATGCAGCAAATTGCCGTTTCCGCCCTTCTCACCCTTTCTCATCACAACCATGCAGACCCCTGCAAGAATCATCGCCAATGCCACCACCCGAAGCCCCGTAAACGAATGAACTGCCGAGCGAAACCATCCGAAATGGTCTATCAACATTCCCATACCGATTTGCCCGAGCATCGGCATCAATGCCGTCTGTACGCTGCCCAGTTTCGGGAAGATGACGATATTGACGGTCAGCCCATACAACCCGCATACGCCGCCCAGCCATGCCCACCACGGCAGATTTCCGAATGTCTCTGCGCCAATGAAAAACGACCCGCATTGTATGGCGGTTGCCATCGCTAAATAGATTGTGCCGACGGAAAACGACACCAGCGATGCCACAAGTGGCGACACGACCGACTGCCGCAAACGCGAATTGGCAGCAGTCTGGATGGGCGTCATTACTCCCAGGAGGAATATCAGTAGCAGATAAATCATTTTTATTCGTTGTTGTCAATTCCGCTGCAAAGGTACGAATTAATTTTCATACGGTGATTACGAAAATGCGTAATCATCCCCCGCTTTTATGGTGCAGATAATCAGGGGGGAATTATCGAAATTGAATTCTTTAAATCAAGAGTAAAATCATTCTTTTGCTTTTCTGACAAACTCAGCAGGGGTCATCACAAGAATGTCAAAACCTTGAAATCCTTTTTTGTCACGAGTTATAATCAAGTCAGGATGATAAGGCAGTGCAGAGAGATACTGCACAGCATCTTCATAATCGTATGGCGTGAGTTCTGCAGCCTCTTCCAAAGTCTTTGCACCAATATTGCTTACCGTAAATATGCGCAACATTTCTTTTATCCGCTCCAAAACTGCATTCTCTGCATAATGTTTAGGAAGAATATAAGCACAATTCAAAATACTGACCGAGGAAACAATGCCAGTCAAATAACCATCATTCACCATCGAAAAGATTGTGGCGGCATCTTGAAAGAATCCCTCACGCATAGCCAAGTGGTCAAGCAGAACATTGGTGTCTATCAATGCCTTTATTTTGCCCATTCCTGCCAGCGTTCTTCAAGTTCTTTCTCCAAATCAACATCTTTTGGAAGTGCGCCCAAAGTCATTGCCATCACTTTGTCAGAAGGCTTATAGTCTTTGGGAATCTTTGGAAATACAATACCTTCACCCCGTTCTCCCTCCATGCTGTCTGCAGCCGCTATCAAATGACTGGCTAACCATCGCTGATTGCTTGCCGTAAGCGAAAGTCCTTGCAGATAACTCCAAAGGTTGTTAAGTGCCGTTGTGTTCATACTTTATGGTGATTTGATGTGGCAAAGATAAGTATATTTGCCGAAATGACCAAATTATTTCGGATAAATCCCATTACGCACCAATTCTTCACCACACCGACGTGGTCGGCGTGGTGAAGAACTGGACAATTTGCCGCTCCATTTCGCTGCGCAGCGGTTCGGAAGCCTGCTCATGGAGATAGCAGGCGATGCGATTATAGAGAATAACGTTGGTGGTCTGTCCGCTTTAGACGATGCGATACGTACTCTTGCTGCACTGAATCTCAGCACAAAGCAGGTCTTGGCTGATGCGCAGACGGGAGCGCACCCCGTCAAGATAGCGCCCTAACTCTGCGAGTTTCTTGTCAGATTGCTTCATCTGTCTATAATTTGTTTCATCGTCTAATTTGACATCCTCTCACTTCATTAGAAGCCAAGCCCATTAAGCCAGCGCTTCACACTCTGCAATGCAGAGGCCTGGCTGTTCTGCGCAACCTTTCCCTGCACGGCAAGCCCTTTGCCAACTGCCACGGCAGCACCTTCACAGGCTTTTGCGATGTTGCGGTCCGTGCCGCCCATGCCGCTACCCTCATGAGTGATGAACGGAATGACGGTCTTACCCGCCCAGTCGTGCTTCTCGATGAATGTATAGACGCACATGGGCACTTCACCCCACCAGTTGGGATAGCCGATGAAGATAACATCATAATCCTCAATGGCAATGTCTCCCTGCACGGCGGGACGCGCATGGGCATTCAGTTCCTTCTTGGCAACATCGATGCACTCGTTGTAGTTCTTCGGATAGCTTTTCACAGGCTTAATCTCAAAGCGGTCTGCTCCCGTCGCGTCGGCAATCATGTCGGCAATAATATGCGTATTGCCCTTCTCAATCACGCCCACATTGTAGTTCTCGCCCGTATGCGAGAAATAAACTACCAATTTCTTTCCTTTCGTATTCATGTTCACTTTCGGTTGTTTTGCCTGACACGAGGAAATGCCCAGTATGGCGCACATCCCTGCCAAAGCGATTGTTAATAAACTCTTTTTCATATTATGTATTCTTTATGCGATTCTCATTCTGTACTCCACAGGTGTCATGCCCGTCTCTTTCTTGAAGAAGCGGCTGAGGTGCTGAGGATATTGGAAGCCCAACTCATAGCTGATTTGCGTGATGCTCTTCTCCATGTCTGCCAGTCGCTCCTTGACGGCATTCAGCGTGCGGAGCTTGATGTGCTCTTGCGCCGTCTTGCCTGTCTCTTTCTTGATAAGGTCACCAAAATAGTTGGTGGAGAGGCAGAGTTCGGAGGCGCAGTATTTCACAGTCGGCAAACCGCTGAACTGGGCGTTCTTTCCCTCGAAATACTTGTTCAGAAGTTGCTCAAAACGGGAGAGAAGGTCGGCATTGACCGTCTCACGGGTAATGAACTGACGCTCGTAGAAGCGCAGACAGTGGTCGAGCAGTATCTCTATGTTTGAGGCAATGAGTCGCCGTGTCAGGCGGTCGATGGTGTGGTCAAGTTCCTTGCTTATCTCGTTCAAGCAGTGCAGAAACACCTCGCGTTCACGCTCCGAGAGGTGCAGCGCCTCGTTCGCGCGGTATTCAAAGAAGGTGTATTCCTTCATCGTCCGCCCGAGCGTTGTGCCGGTCAGTATCTCGGGGGCAAAGAACAAGCCCCATCCTACGGGTTGAAACATCTCGTTTGTCGTGTTCTCTATGCCCACCACCTGCCACGGTGCCGTGCATACCACCGAACCGCGGTCGTAGTCATAGCGGGAGCGACCATAGACGATGTCGCAAAACTTCTCGTCTTTCAGCATCACGGAATAGAAACCGTTCGTATGCCGCATGTGCTGCATCGGTTTCGCCTCGCCAAGATTCACCACACTCACCAACGGGTGAAGCGTCTCTACGCCGAGCATGTCGTTAAACTCCCGTATGGTCTCAAAATGTCTCATGCTTCTCTGATTATATATGTTCTTTGCTTCTACAATGCGCCCACCACCTGATGCGGGCGATACAGCTCTTCAAGATAGGCTGCATCCTCATCGCTCAACTCGAAATCGACGGCACGGACGGCAGCATCGAAATGGGGCACTTTCGTTGCCCCCACAATCGGAGCAGCCACGCCTCGCTTCAGCAGCCATGCCAAGGCAATCTCCGTCATCGAGACACCATGCCGGCGAGCCACCTCATCAACTCGCCCGATAATCTCCAAGTCGTTCTCCTTGGCATGGTCATACTTCTCGCGGATGGTCTTGTCAGTATCGCTGCGCTTCGTGCCACTCTCCCAACCTGTATGCGTCAGATGACCGCCGGCAAGGGGCGAATAGGGAATGAGCGACACACCGTATTGACGAGCCACGGGAAGCAGTTCCCGCTCGTCCTCGCGATAAAGCAGATTGTAGTGGTTTTGAAGTGTGGAGAAACGAGTCCATCCGTTTTGCTCCGCACATATCTGCATATTATGGAACTGGTAGCCATACATAGCCGATGCTCCTATGGCACGCACCTTTCCGCTGCGCACCAGTTCGTCGAGTGTCTGCATCGTCTCCTCGATTGGCGTGGTGTAGTCGAAACGATGAATCTGGTAGAGGTCAAGGTAGTCCGTTCTCAATCGTTTCAACGTTCCGTCTATCTCGCGCAAGATTGCCCCACGCGACAACTTGCCCTCATTGAAATATACTTTCGATGCCAACACCACATCCTCACGCTTCACGCCAAGTGTCTTTAGTGCCGAGCCGAGGAACTCCTCGCTTGTGCCGTGCGAATAGACATTGGCGGTGTCAAAGAAATTCACGCCCAAGTCAAGCGCATACTTCACCATCTGACGAGTATCGTCCTCGCCCAGCGTCCAGAGGTGGAAATCCTCCGACGGTTTGCCATAGGACATAC
>JAFLSG010000036.1 GCA_022511065.1 Prevotella sp. | reverse complement strand
GCTGCTGTCCGTGTTTCAGTAATCGGGTTTCTGCACCCGCTGCCCTGTTCTGGGGCGGTGGGTGCATTGGGATGCAATTCTTTTAGGAGAAAACGCAAAATGTTGTTCACAAATTCGTGAATAATCCGCAGATTTCGTATCTTTGCATCCAAAGATGACAATGGCATGGCAGAATTGTCAAATCATTACAAGTAGAGCAGTATGATACACATTGAAGGAGTAGATGACATGATGATAGCCAACAATATTGAACCGCATTACCTCACCCACCCGGGCGAAGTCATCAAGGACGAATTGGAGGCGCGTGGCATCAGTCAGCGGAGATTAGCGACGGAGATAGGTGTGCATGTCAGTCAGTTGAACGAGGTGTTGAACGCCAAGCGTGCGCTGAATGCAGAACTTGCCTTGCTCATCGGGCAGGCACTTGACCTTGATGCTGCCCCGTTGCTTTCCATGCAAATGAAATACAATCTGCTCTCTGCCAAGCGCAACAAGTCGTTCTTGAAGCGGCTTAAAGATATTCCTAAAATTGCTGCCGTGTTCTGATTGTCGTTTTTGGGCAAAGGAAGAAAGGGAAAGCTAAATCTGCCCTGCCTCGACCATGAGCACAACGCGCTCGGTGAGGCGATCGACACCTTCTGCATCGTATTCCTTTTTGAGGGAGGCACCGAAGCCCCAGGCGAAGACCTGCCAGAAGCCGGCACGGACAGGACCCATGAAGGCCTTGATCATATCGTAGGAGGAGGAGTTGCATTCGCGGTCAATCAGTTTGATGAGCAGTTTGCCCTGCGAGTAAGTCAGTTTCTTCATCTTGGGCTTGTAGGTGCGGAAGATGTCATCCTCTACGCGCTTGATGTGTTCCTCTTTGGCTTTCTTATCGGGCAAGGTCTCCAAGTATTCGGTGGTCTCGATGAGCATCATGCGTGCCTCTTTGGCGATGGGCAGCACTTTCTTCACGTTTCTGACCAACCGCATGTATGACTCCGCCTGTTTCTTGTTCTTGAATGTCAGTTCGGGATAGACATACACATTGTTCATCTCCATGTACTGGATGCTGTCGCCATCATGCAGCACCTTACCCACTTTCACGGTTGGCACGAAAGTGGGATCATTGTCTTGGGCGGCGGCGCAAAGGCAACAGCCCAGCAGCATTGCAATCAGTAGCGGACGGAACATGTGATTCACTAATTTTGCGGCAAAGGTAGTAAAAAAATCCCGTCCCCACCTATTATTCACACTTTTTTGCTTACCTTTGCATCTGCTTAAATCTTTATACGGATGAAAACACTTATCGGGTTCATGTTATGTTGGCTCCCGTTGATGGGCTATGCACAGGAGGGCAGACCGTGGGAGCGCTATCTGAATGAGGTGATGACGGCGGAGGATGCCGAGTCTGCCGCGTGGGAGGAGATGTATGAGTTGCTGTGCGACTTGGAGCAGCATCCCTTAGACATCAACCGCGTGACGAGGGAGCAGTTAGAGCAGTTGCCGTTCCTCTCGGCGCAACAGGTGGAGGGCATCATGGAGTACATCGACCGCTATGGGCCGTTGAAGTCGGTCGGCGAGTTGGCGATGGTGCGCGCCTTGGACTACGGACAGCGGCAGTTGCTCTCCTATTTTATTGATGTGGGCGAGGAGCCGGAGCGAGGTTTCCCGAAACTCTCTACCATCACAAAGTATGGTAAGGGTGAGCTGACGACGACGGCGCGCGTGCCGTTCTATGAGCGCAAGGGCGACAAGAATGGCTACTTGGGTTACCCATACCGCCATTGGTTGCGCTGCCAGTTCACGTATGGCGACTATGTGAAGTTTGGATTGGTGGGTGCGCAGGATGCAGGCGAGCCGTTCTTTGCCTATCGCAACAAGACTGGCTATGACTATTATTCCCCCTATCTGCAACTCCGGCAGTTGGGGCGAATAGAGACATTGGTCGTGGGCAACTATCGAGTGTCGATGGGGATGGGGCTTGTGCTTAACAATGGTTTTAGTCTCGGGAAGGTGTCGATGCTGCAGAACTTAGGTCGCTCAACGAATGGCATCAGGGCACACTCCTCGCGCGCTGCCGATTATCTATGCGGGGCGGCTGCCACCGTCAATCTCGGGCAACACGTGACGGCAACCGCCCTGTTCTCCTATCGCCCGATGAATGCGACGCTTAACAAGGACAGTACCGCTGCCACCATCCTCACAACAGGCTACCACCGCACGGAGGCGGAAATGGAGAAGAAGAACAATCTGAACGTGCTGACGGTGGGCGGCAGCCTGCACTACAGGAACGGTGGACTGCAAGTAGGCATGAATGCCGTGCATACGCAACTCAGCCGGGCGTTGCGCCCGAATACCGCCGTGCTCTATCGGCAGCATTATCCGCAGGGAAGCGAATTTACGAATGTCAGTATGGATTACCGCTATGTGCATCCCCGTATCGCCCTCAACGGGGAGACGGCTATAGATAAGGATGGGCACGTGGCCACCATCAACAGCGTGAGTCTGCGGCTGACGGATGTGCTGAGCGTGATGGCCTTGCAGCGGTTCTATTCCTTTCGGTATGCCTCGCTCTTTGCGCAGAGTTACAGCGATGGTGGTAGGGTGCAGAATGAGAGTGGGGTGTATGTCGGGGTGACGTGGCAGCCTTTGCCGGCGCTCCACCTCTCCGCCTATACGGACTATGCTTACTTCGGGTGGGCGAAGTATCAGGTGTCGCAGTCTTCCTATGCATGGGACAATCTCGTGCAAGCCACTTATACCCGACAGGGATGGACGTTTGGGGGCAGATACCGCTTGCGGATGCGGCAGAAAGACGGTGACGGACAGGCACTCGACACCTATTGGGAGCATCGGGGAAGGCTGAGCGCGGAGTATGCTACGGAAGAAGGCTTTGGCGGTCGGGCGCAATTAGATGGGGACTTTGTGCAGAGAGCGCGGGGCGTGATGCTGAGTGGCAGCCTTTCCTACACCAAGAGGTGGTTGAGGCTGAATGCGGGGGCAGGCTGTTTTCATACTGACGGGTATGACAGCAGAATCTATCTGTATGAGCGCGCACCACTCTATACCTACTCCGTGTCGCAGTTCTATGGTGAGGGAATCCGCTATTGGCTGATGGTGCGGGCAAACATCGGCAAGAGGCTGTTGCTGACTGCCAAGATAGGTACGACGGATTACTTCGACCGCTCGGTCATTGGCAGCAGTTATCAGCAGATAGATGCCTCCTCGCAGACTGACCTTGACTTGCAGCTGCGGTGGAAATTCTGATGATGCAGGTTGGATATTAAGATAATAAACGATGGTATAGTTCGATGACTTGCCCCGCCACATCGTTGCCGTCAAAGCGCCGTATGTACTCCTGTGTGCGAGCGATGCGTTGCTCCCTGCTTTTTGCTCCCTTGAGCGTCTGACTGATGGCAACTGCCATTGCCTGTTCACCATCGGGATGCACATAGAGGCAGTCAGGGCCTCCCGCCTCCTCTAAGCAAGAGCCAGTGCAGGCAACGACGGGCAGTCCGCAGCGGATGGCCTCAATGATGGGGATGCCGAAACCTTCATAGCGGGAGGGATAGACGAATGTCTCTGCCAAGGCGTAAAGTGCGGGCAGGTGACTGTCGGGCACGCCGTGCAGGATGTGTACCCGATGGGTGAGTCGGTGCTTCTCGATGTAGGTTCGTACCTCGTTGGTGTATTTCGTGTGTCGCCCGACGATGACGAGGGACAGGTTCTCGGGTAGATAAGGTAAGGCTTTGACCGCCAAAAGGATATTCTTGCGGGCTTCTATCGATCCGACGTTAAGGATGAAGCGTTCGGGGAGTCCGTATTGTTGTCTGATATGCTCTTTTTCTGCCCCAATTGTCGTGACGGAAAAACGTGGGGCGCAACTCTGATAGATCAGTGAGATACGGCTGTCGTCGATGTTCCCATACTCCATAATGTCGCGCTTGGTGCATTCGCTGATGGCGATGATGCGGTCAGCCTCCTGCAAGGTCTGGTGGAACTTACGGGTGTAGATCTTCGTGTCAATCCAATGATAGAACTCGGGGTGGCGCAGAAATATCAGGTCGTGGACGGTCACGACGCTCTTGATGCCCGACTTGCGAATGCCGTGAGGCAATTCCCCCGAAAGCCCGTGGAAGATTTGCACCTTGTCGCGCAATAAGTCTTTCACGATGCCACGGGAGCGCCAAAACGACTTGCCGAAGGGTATGGCAGTCCGCTCGGGATAGCAGAATTGCACGTTAGGGCTTTCCACGATTTGCCGGCGCAGGTCATCCCGCCCCGCATCGGGTGCATAGAGGCGGATGTCCAACTCTCCATCACGGGCAATATCGTTGATGAGCGTGCGCCCGTAACTGCCCAGTCCCGTGCCGTTGCGCACAATCCGTTTCGCGTCGTAGCCGATAACCATACCTTCACTCTTTGTTGTCATTCCGTCGGCAAAGGTACAAATAATTGCCAAATATGGCAAGTTTTCGTACTTTTCAAGGGAAAGGTTTGGGAAAATCATTGGAAATACATAATTTTGCAATGATTATGATAGGAACGATTGTCAATACCTGCACCATCGTTGTGGGTTCCATCCTCGGTACGATACTGCACCGTGGGGTGAAGGAATCCTATAAGGAGGTGCTATATACTGGTCTGGGACTCGCCTCGCTTGCGATAGGGCTCAATGCCACGATAACGTATTTCGGCAAGAGTCAGTATCCCGTGCTGTTTATCGTTGCCTTGGCATTAGGTGGCGTGGTCGGTACGGCATTGGATATTGACGGGCATTTCAAGCGGTTGGTGGATAAGATAAAGAAGCGGGGAAGTGCGACTGACGAAGCCCGCCTTGCCGACGGCTTGGCTGCCGCCATCTTACTCTACTGTATCGGACCGCTGTCTATGCTTGGGCCTGTTATCTCCGCATTGAAGGGCGACCATACTTTCTTGTTTACGAATGCCACCTTAGATTTCGTATCGTCAATGGTCTTTGCCTCGACTTATGGCATCGGTATGGTACTGGCAGCCCCTGTGCTTTTCTGTTGGCAGGGGATGTTCTATCTGATTGCCTCGGTTTCTGCATCTGCCATCAGTGACGGATTGATGGCGGAACTGCTGATTGTGGGTGGTCTGATGATTACGGGTAGTGGTCTTGGACTGCTGAATCTGAAGGACTGCAAGACGCTGAACTTGCTGCCTGCGCTCCTCGTTCCCGTGGCTTGGTACTTGTTGGTCGCAATGTTTTAGAAAAGTTACGGTCTTTGTTGTATCTAAGTATAGTGTTTAGACCTCCTAAAGACTATACTTAGGGGATGCAAACACTATAGTAACCCTTTTTAACTATTAAGTAGGCTTTTTCTGATGGAAAGGTTTGGGTAAATCATCGGAAATGCCTAATTTTGCCCGTGATTATGATAGTTCTCCATATTCTGGGCATTCTCCTGACAATCCTCGTCAGCGTTTCCATCTATTACGCCTGTAATCAGGGAATGGCGCGCAATGCCCGAGGACAGCAGACACGGCGGTTTATCATCGCTTCTGTGTTGGCGTGGCTTCCCGTGATGGTCTCAGGGACATCGCTTTCCTTTGGTATCGTGACGGCGTGGCTGACGGGCGTGGTGTGGATGCTTACCTATCCGCTACTCTATCATCTTACCAATCGCAAGTCGTCGCCCGACTATGAGAACTATGGCGAAATAGCTTGTGGCATTTATTTCTTTGGATGGTTGTCTGCCATTTGGCTGTTGGGCGGGGGCGTCGTTGCCGCCGTGTTGGAGTGGTTGCTGCTGTTGGTGAGCCTTGCGCAGGTGGTTTACTATCTGCTGTATGGCACTTGCATAGATGCCAACGGGATGAAAATCGTGCAGGATTCCCATCCCAACGAAGTTATAGAGTTCGCAAAGTCCTATCCCTGGTGGAAAACGATGGGGACGGTCTTGGCGGTAGTGCTTTTGTTGGTTGGTGCTGTCTGGGCGAATCTTTCGGATAGTCTTGGTCTTGGAGGGCATTCCGCTCCGCTTACGATATTCCTTGGTGCCTATGTGTTGGGTTTCGGATGGTATATCTTTAAGACGCATCGGGGGATGTTCGTGCGCTCGGGCATCGTTACGCTGTGGTTGGTGATTAAAGAGTATTCCGCCAATAATAAACGCTATGTGAGTGAAATGGAGCGCAGGATTGCCGACTTGCAAGTGAAGCAGTTGGGTGGAACGATGGAGCAACCCCATACGGTGATGTTGGTCATCGGGGAGTCGGCGTCGCGCGACTATATGAGTGCCTTCACGGAAATGGAGCACGACACGACCCCGTGGATGCGGCAGATGGCAGAGGACAAGCAACATACTGTTATCTATCCTAATGCCTATTCCTGTGCGATGCATACCGTGCAGGTGTTGGAGAAGGCACTGACAGAGTATAATCAATACACGGGTCTGCAGTTCTACGAGTCTTGCTCAATTGTCGATATTGCCCATAAGTTGGGTTATCGTGTGCATTGGTATAGCAATCAGGGGCATCTTGGTGCGAATGACACGCCAATCACGTTGGTGGCGAATACATCGGAGGTGGCAAAGTGGACAAAACAGGATTTGGGGCGCGTGCAATATGACCAGTCATTGGTGGATTTCTTGGATGAGTTAGACCCTACGCAGAACAATTTCTTGGTACTCCACTTGAAAGGCAGTCATTTCAACTTCCTCAGCCGTTATCCGCAAGAGGCTACGGTATGGGGAGAGCCAAGCGTGCAAGACAATACGCTGAACTATGAGAACTCGCTGCACTATACGGACACGATTCTTGAGCAGTTCTATCAGTACGGCGTATCTAAACTGAACTTACAGGCGATGGTGTATTTCAGTGACCACGCCACCGTGCCCGACCGTCACCGCTCCCCCAATTTTAGTGGTTTTGGCGCTACGCGCATTCCGCTGATGGTGTGGATGAGTGATACCTGGCAGGCATTGCATTCCGAGCGGTGGCAGGCATTGAAGCAGAATACGCAGAAGCATTGGACGAATGACTTGGCGTATGAGTTGCTTTGTGGCGTGTTTGACTGCCAGTCCAATCATTTTGATGCGTCTGCCTCACTTGCCTATGAGGAATATGGCTATAAGCACGATGAACTGCTGACCTATGAGGGCAAGGCGAGAATTGTGGATGATGAAAGTTAGCACGACACCACTATGAGAATAGTTTATTATATCGTATATGGCGCGTGGTATGCGTTCTCTCTCCTCCCGATGCGGGTGCATTACCTCATTTCCGACTTGCTTTTCTGGTTGTTGTATGGTTTGCTTGGCTATCGGCGGAAAGTCGTATGGCGTAACCTGAAAGCATCATTTCCCGAAAAGACAGAAGAAGAACTGAGAAGGACGGAAAGGGGATTCTACCATTTTTTCTGCGACTATATTGTGGAGTCCGTGAAACTGATGACCATCAGTCGTGAGAATCTGCGCAGACGAATGACATTCAAGGGTACGGAACTGATAGATGCGGCGGTGGCAGACGGACAATCGTGTGCCGTCTATCTTGGTCATCTCTGCAATTGGGAGTGGATAACCTCCCTGCCATTATGGGTGACACCCAAGGCGCAGTGCGGGCAGATATATCATCCATTGGAGAATAAGGAATTTGATCGTTTGTTCCTGCGTCTTCGTCAGCGTATGGGAGCGGTGTGTATTCCGATGGCTGATACATTGCGGGAGATTATTAACTTCCGCAAAGCGGAGCAGCCTGTTGTTATTGGTTATATCAGCGACCAAGTACCTTTTTGGTTTAACATCCATCATTGGTGCAACTTCTTGAACCATGACACACCTGTGCTGACGGGTACGGAACGTATCGCCAAGAAGGTGAACCACGCCGTGTTCTTCTTGGATGTCCGTAGGGTGCGCAGAGGATATTATGAGGCAGAGTTCAAGTTGATAACCCGTGAGCCGAAGAAAATGGCTGACTATGAAATCACGGATATCTATTTCCGAATGCTTGAAGAGAGTATTCGCCATGCGCCGGAGTTCTGGCTATGGAGTCATAACCGATGGAAGCGCACCCGTGAGGAATTTAACGAGCGCTTTGAAGTGGTAAACGGGAAAGTGATTCCCAAAGATCATCCCGTAAACCGTCGGAATGGATTGATTAAGGCAACAGCCGATCCTGCGTCATCCGCTCCATGTACTGCTGAATGATGGCTTTCAGCTCTCGCTCCATCTGCTCTTGTTCCTTTACCTTTCCGATAAGATTATGCTGCATCAGTCGGTCGTCAAGGCGATAAATCGCTTTGGTCTTTAAGCCATCGAACTGAAGCACGTGGCCATATTTCACATATTGGTAGATGCCGTTAAGGTAATTTACCGCCCAAGTCTCTTCCGCAGGGGTGTTGAGCAAGTCAATGCCGAAACTTACATAAGGCTGGTCATAACCGAGGAATCCGAGAATGGTGGGCATGATATCCGTCTGTTGTGCAATGGCATCCTTCATGCCTATTTCCATTTCCCCTGACGGGTCATAGAAAATGACGGGTGAGCAGAAACCGCCGAGGTCAGTCTTGTATTCTTCGTGGTTGCTCATATTGGTGTGGTCGGAAGTGATGACGAATATTGTATTCTCAAACCACGGTTGTTTGCGGGCACTTTCAAAGAAACGACGCAGGGCATTGTCTGTATAGCGGATAACCTTATGGATGGGTAGTTCTTCTTCCTTGAACCTATCCTTGTAAGGCTCTGGCACGATGAAGGGATGGTGAGAGGAAAGGGTGAACAAAGCAGTCATAAAAGGTTGTGTCATCTCTGACATCTTCTTGCAGTAATATTGCATAAACGGCTCATCGCTGATGCCCCACCATCCATCGAAATCTGCATCGCCATTTGCCTGACCGTCGTTTATATAGTCCTCGCGCCCGTAATAGTCCTTGAATTTCGTAGCGTGAGCAAATGCAAGAAATCCCATAGATCCACGCTTCGCACCGTGAAAGAAGGCAGTTTCATAGCCTTTCTTGTTTAGGCAATCGGCTATGCCGGAAACATGGTTGATAGAGTAGGGGGATAGGAAGAATGGTTCGACGAACATAGGGATGCCCGACAGGATGCTTGGCATGCCATCAATGCTCTTTCGTCCGTTGCAATAGGAATATTTGTAGGTGAGCGAATGCTGTATCAGCGAGTCCGTAAAAGGCGTGTAGCCTTTATACTTTCCGTTCTCTAAATGGTGGTTGTAAGCACCGATATACTCGCGCCCAAAACTCTCAATGATGATGACTGCCACATTCTTCTTTCTGAATTCATGAGTCGGTTGAGGCTCGTGAACAGGACTGAATACCGCTTCCATTTCTTGCTCACTCTTGAAATAGGTAGGCACTTCAAAGAGATTTTTACCGATGGTGCGGATGAGCGTAAAGGGGGTGTTGAGTACAAGTCCGGCTTCCGTGGGACGGTCGCAGTAGTCATTCGCATTGCTGATGGTAATGGGGCGCACGGCGCGTGTCCATCCGCCACGAATGCCCGCTATACAGAAAGGAACGAGCACTAATAATTCAAGCAGGGTGGCTATTGCGTAAGTCTTCCAATTCAGTTGCCGATAGTCGAGCCGTGGTGTGATGTAGAGTTTCCATAGAACAGCGATTAGGATAGCGGCAGCAATGAAAAGATACCAGTGGCTAATTGCCTCTTGCATGAAGATGCTGGAGAGATTGTTCTCGTTGCTGAACTCGTTGAATACGGTGGTCGTTGTGCGGCGTAACGTGTATTGGAAATAGACGGTGTCGCAAAGGTTTAGCACAAGTGCCGAAGCATTGACGATGACAAACAACCATCGGCAGATTTTGTGATAGACAGGATTCTCCTTTCTGCTTATGGGTAGCAGCATCAGCACAATCCACAAGGCATTGGTGTAGAGGATGGCAGGCGTATCGAATACGAAGCCTCCACGCAACAAATCCATCAGATGCCCGAAAGTGAGTGTATCGGAGAAATAACTGTAATTTTCTGCGAGGAAAATGAGGCGCGCCACGAAATAAACCGCATAGGCAATGGCGAGATTACCAAGTACCGCCATCAGGGGAGCGAGTAGTTTGAATCGTTTCATGGTTCTCGTCATCTTTGATTTAAGTCTTTTGCGGTGAGTTGTAGGATAGCCTTGCCTCGCTTTGCCCATTCCTCTGCTCGGCTACTTTGATTGACCGCGATATGGTCGGGCGTGAGGTCATAGACCATAAAGCCCGTGGAATCAACGATGGAGAAACCATTGTTGTAACAATGCATGGCGAAGGGATTAGCATAGCTTTGGCTCAGCACATCGCGGCTAAATTGGAAATCTTCATGCTTGATACCCATCTGCCCCAATAGCGTGGCGGCTAAATCGGTCTGGTTGCAGAAAGCATCGATATGTCGTGGTTGCTTGACGACCCCACCCGTCCATACCATCGGTATATGGTTGCGCTCTCGGTGGGTCTCGTCAATCTCTTTATAGTTGATGCCGTGGTCGGGAATCAGTACAATGAGCAGATTTTCCCATTGCGGGGTATTCTTCACTTTGGTGATGAACTCGCCTAAACACTTGTCTAAATAATAGAAGGCGTTCATCTTCTCGTCATTGTATTTCTTTATGGGAACATCCCACGGTTCATGACTGCTCAGCGTTGAGTAGCCGATTAAGGTGCGTTCTCCGATGGAATCCGCTGGTAGTTGAGTAATCATGTCACAAAGTGTGCCGAATGTGATGTCATCACGCACCCCCCATTTTGCTGAGTTCTGCTCGTCCGTCGTGTAATCAGCTTTCCAAGTCAGTTTTTCCCAACCCGTGCCAACAAGGTAGCTTCGCATATTGGTGAAATTGATGTCGCCACCATATAAATAATGTGTGTGATAACCCTCGCCTTGCAGAGTGCGAGCAATGGAGGGGAGTGAAGCCGTCTTTTTGGGCATCTTCATCACCGACATGGTAGGGAAAGATGGATAGCCACTCAATGTGCAGACCGTCCCTCTATCTGTGCGGAAGGAGTTTCCGTAGCAATTACTGAACCATACGCCCTCTTGTCGTAATTTGTTTAGGTTAGGCATGGCTTTCATGAATAGGTTGCTGCAACTTTCCATCAGGATAACCACCACGTTGGGACGGGAAGTATTGAGCAGTGAATCTATTCCGATGCTTTCAGTCGTAAAAAGCCCTTTCGTCAATGCCGTGCATTCCTCATCGCTGAAGAAAGTGTAATTGGCATTCTGGTTAGCGGTTTTCTCAAGGGAGGCAAAGAAACTGAACACAGGATTGACGGCAGCATGATTTAAGAATTGGTCTTGTGAATAATACACCTGACCGATATTCGTGGTTGATTCATCAAGTCCGCCGCGTATGCCGATAATAAGTAGTGGTATGACCAATAAGTCGCCGAGTGTAGCGCCTTTCCGATAAGTAGGCTTGCGTGTCCATCGGGGAATGGAAATGTAAAGTCGGCAGAGCAAGATGCTGCCCACGATGATGATGATGAGTCGTGCCACCATATAGCCGCCCGATACACTCGCCCTTGCCTCTGCTGGTGTCTCAAGATATTGCAGACAGGCGGCATCGAGCTTGAATCCCCAGAACGGATAGAGGCTCGTATCGGCTACGAAGGCCGTCATCAGGGCTATGGATATGATGGCATAATAGACATTGAGCAATGTGCCGAGCCATTTGCATTCCCACCAGATGGTCAGCAAGGACACGAGGAAAGGCAAAATCAGGAAATAAAGACTGGTGGAGAGGTCAAGGGTAAGACCATGCGCCAAAACCTCCACGACATCCGTCACGGTGAAAGCATGCCCGTCGTGATTGATAAGCAGGAATGTTATTTTGGCAACAAGGAATGTTATTACCGTAAGAAGCCATGTTTTGAGAAGATATAGAATCCTTTCCCTCATCAGCTTTGCATTTCGTGCAGTTTGTGGTAGTAGCCTCCCGCAGCAAGCAGCTCATCGTGCGTGCCCCGCTCCACGATTTTCCCCTCGTGCAGCACGCAGATCTCATCAGCATTTCGGATGGTGCTGAGGCGGTGGGCAATTGCGACGGTGGTGCGCGTCTTCATCAGTCGTTCCAAGGCATCCTGCACCAATCGCTCACTTTCCGTGTCGAGTGCTGATGTTGCCTCGTCGAGTATCAGGATGGGTGGATTCTTCAAGATGGCACGGGCAATGGAAATGCGCTGCCGTTGTCCACCCGAAAGTCGGCTGCCACGATCGCCGATGTTCGTATCAAATCCCTGTTCACTTTGGATGATGAAATCGTAGGCGTTGGCGATTCTTGCGGCTTCCTCAATCTGCTCTTGTGTGGCATTATCTACGCCGAAAGAGATGTTGTTGCGGAAAGAGTCGTTGAAGAGTATGGCTTCTTGGTTCACGTTGCCAATCAACTGACGCAGGTCGTGAATCCCTAAATCCTTGACATTGATGCCATCAATCAGTACCTCACCCTCTTGAACATCGTAATAGCGGGGAATCAAATCCACAAGCGTGGATTTACCGCTTCCGCTTTGGCCTACAAGGGCGATGGTCTTTCCTCGCGGTATCGTGAGGTTGATATCTTTCAGCACCCATTGCTCACCATATCTGAAGCTGACGTTACGGAATTCAATCTGATGCTCGAAAGCCTTGATGCGCTGCGGATGTACTGCTTCCGTGATGGTATTCTCAGCCATCAGAATCTTATCAACGCGCTCCATGGAAGCCAAACCTTTCGGAATGTTGTAACCGGCTTTTGAAAAATCCTTCAGCGGGTTGATGATGGAGTAGAGCATCACCATATAATAGATGAAGATGGGGCCTGAAAGCGTGTGGTTGTTTAATACGAGCATACCGCCGAACCATAGCACGATGACAATCATCACCGTACCCAAGAACTCAGACATCGGGTGAGCCATCGACTGGCGTATGTTCACTCGCATGATGTCGTTGCGATAGGCGGAATTGACGGCATCAAAGCGGGCGTTCATCTTCTTTTCGGCATTGAATGCCTTGATGATGCGCAGTCCGCTCAATGTCTCTTCCACCTGACTCATCGTGTCACTCCATAATGCTTGCGCCTTAACTGATTGCGCTTTCAGCTTTCTGCCTACCCATCCCATGAACCAACCCATGATAGGGACAATAATCAGCGTGAACAGCGTCAGTTGCCAAGAGATGAAAAGCAGCATCGCGAAATACCCGACAATCAGAATCGGGTTCTTGAACAGCATCTCAAGGCTTGACATGATGGAGTTCTCAATCTCTTGCACATCACCACTCATGCGGGCAATAATATCGCCTTTCCGCTCTTCGGAGAAAAAGCCTAAGGGCAGTGAGTTAATCTTCTGATAGAGTTGATTACGTATGTCGCGCACTACGCCTGTGCGGATGGGCACGATGGTGGCAGCTGACAGGAAATAGGCACCCGTTTTAAGGAAGGTTGTTATGGCGAGGAAAAGACCGATGATGAGTAACGTGGTGGTTGGGCCAATGTCGGCAATCAGCGCATTCACGTAATAGTTCATGTTGTTCATCAGCACATCCTGTGCGTTTGTCCAGTCCCACGCCAAGAGTTCCGTGGCAGCCTTGCCGTCGTCTGTCTTGAAGATGATTTGCAAGATGGGAATGAGGGCGGCGAATGAAAAGATGTTCAATATCACTGACAGGATATTGAAAAGCACCGATGCAATCAGATACTTCTTGTAAGGCGGTACGAACCTCCGCAGCACGTTGATGAACTCCCTCATATTTCCTCTCCCAATAAGGTGGCACTTGTAGAGCCTGTAATCTTTACGCGGACGGTCTCGCCAATATGATGCTTGCCCTTGTTGAACACGACCATCTTATTCTGCTCCGTCCGTCCACACAACTGTTCATGACTACGTTTCGAGAAGCCCTCCACAAGTACATCGAACTCTTTACCCTCATCTTTCTTGTTTTGTTGGGCAGAAATTTCCGTCTGCAATTGTATCAGTTCGTTCAACCGACGAATCTTTGTTTCTTCAGGCACATTGTCCGGCAGATGCTTGGAGGCATACGTGCCTGGGCGCTCAGAATACTTGAACATGAAGGCGGAATCATAGCCGACTTCACGCATCAGATTGAGAGAAAGCTGATGGTCTTCTTCGGTTTCATTATGGTAACCTACGAAAATATCCGTTGAGAGTCCGCAATCGGGGATGATGCGGCGGATGGCATTTACCCTGTCCATATACCACTCACGGGTATATTTGCGGTTCATCAGTTCCAGTATCTTGTCAGAGCCACTTTGCACAGGCAAGTGGATATGCTTGCACACGTTGGGGACTTCTGCTATCACCCGCAAAGTCTCATCGCTCATATCCTTGGGATGCGAGGTGGTGAAGCGGACACGCATTGACGGAACCTCCTCTGCCACAGTGCGGAGCAACTTGGGGAAGTCGGATTTTCCGTTGTCTGGATTGTCGGAATTTGCAGCATCTTGATAGCGGTAGCTGTTCACGTTCTGGCCCAACAGAGTCACCTCCTTGAATCCTTTAGCCTCAAGGTCGTGCACCTCTTTTAATATACTCTCAATATCGCGGCTTCTCTCCCTGCCTCTGGTGTAAGGAACGATGCAATAGTGGCAGAAATTGTTGCAACCACGCATGATGCTCACAAAACCGCCAATCTTATGCTGTAAACCAATGCGTTGGGGAACGACATCCTTGTAAGTCTCGGTCGTGGAGAGCTCGATGTTGATGGCCTTATGCCCAGTCTCCACCTGTGCAAAGAGGTCAGGCAGGGACAGATAGGAATCAGGGCCTGCCACAAGGTCAGCATGATGCTTTTCCAATAACTCGTCCTTTACACGTTCCGCCATGCAACCGAGCACACCCAGTATCATGTTGTGCCCCTTACGGCGCTCTGCGTCAAGTGCTTCCAACCTGTGGTAAATCTTTTGCTCTGCATTGTCTCTGACCGAACAAGTGTTCAGCAACACGGCATCTGCTTCCGCAATATCTTCCGTGGTGTCGTAGCCAGCCATTTTCATGACCGATGCAACTACCTCCGAGTCTGCCACATTCATCTGGCAGCCGTATGTCTCAATATATAGTTTCTTCATTTCGGGTGCAAATAATCTTATACAATAGGCAGTGAGTCTCCTTTGATTTTCCGATATTCATCGAGGGCATAGACATCAGTCATGCCGCTGATATAGTCAATGACGGCCATCAGGCGCGTTTCAAGGTCGGGGGAATCAATATCATACTGACTGCTCACGCGACTGATGAGTTGCTTTGAATAGAAGCGCTCAGGATGAACCACCGCCCCGACAAATCGCTCCATCAGCGTCTGAATAATCTGATAGCCTGAGAGTTCCACATCAAGCACGGGCTTACTCTTATAGATGTGCGCCACGGAAAACTCGCTGCATCGGCGGTAGGCTTCGCAGGCAATGGGGGAGATATGGTCAATGAGCGATTTCTGGAACGTGCCGTTAAGAATATCATCCTCGTTATCAACAAACACGCGGGCGCACTCATGCTCTAACTTTCCAATGGCGCAGGCACGGAGATAAACCACCTTTTCATTCTGGTCGGTCAGTCCCTCATCAGCAATGCGCTGAAGAATTAATTCTTGCTCTTGCTCATCAAAGAATCCAAGCAGAAGTCGAGCCGTTTCATCGAATGAAATAATTTTAAGTTTGTGGGCATCTTCAATGTCCATAATCTCATAGCAGATATCATCGGCGGCCTCAACCAAATAGACCAACGGATGACGCGCGTAGCGAAGCGGGTCACCCGGCTCAGACAGACAAATAAGCCCTAATTCGTCAGCAATGCGGCGAAACGTGTCTTTTTCCGTATTAAAAAATCCAAACTTGCCCTTCTTGCTTGCGGCAGCAGAGGAAAAAGGATATTTTGCGATGCTTGCAAGGGTGGAATAAGTCATGACAAATCCGCCAGGTCTGCGCCCCTTGAACTGATGGGTCAGCAAGCGGAGTGCATTGGCATTTCCCTCGAAGTGAGTGACATCGTTCCAGAACCCAGGACTGACCTCGCGCTGCAAGTCGCATCCCGCACCTTCGATGAAAAAGGATTGTATTGCCTTCTCACCGCTATGGCCGAAAGGTGGATTGCCCATATCGTGCGCAAGGCACGCCGTGGCTACAATCTGCCCAATCTCCTGAAACAGCGTGTCGCGTAGTTCAGGGTGTCGCTGGGTCAGTTGTTGCGCCACATCGTTACCTAACGACATCCCCACGCTTGCCACTTCGAGCGAATGGGTCAGTCGGTTATGCACAAAGACGCTTCCCGGCAAGGGAAAAACCTGTGTCTTGTTCTGCAAACGGCGGAAGGGAGCGGAAAAAATAAGACGGTCATAGTCGCGCTTAAACTCCGTGCGGTCGTCATTGCGCTTAGGGTGCCGATGTTCCTGCCCGAGACGTTTGTTGGAAATCAGTTTCTGCCAATTCATCATAATCAGACTGCAAAAGTAGCGAAATAAATATAAAAAACTACATTTTTAAATGAAAAATATGGGTATTTGAGGAGAAATGAGTAATTTTGCACCTTAGTTAAAAGAATTCCCGTAATGCTGAAAATACAAGTCATCAACAAAGGGCATCAGCCGCTACCGCAATACGCCACGTCGCAGAGCGCTGGCATGGATTTGCGTGCGAACCTTGCAGAGCCCGTCGTACTGAAGCCGCTTGAGAGGCGGCTCATCCCCACGGGGCTGCACATCGCGCTGCCTGCCGGCTATGAGGCGCAGGTTCGCCCGCGTAGCGGACTCGCCTTGAAGAAGGGCATCACCGTGCTGAACTCACCGGGGACGATTGATGCCGACTATCGGGGCGAAATCGGTGTGTTGCTGATCAATCTGTCGCAAGAAGATTTCGTCGTGAACGACGGCGAGCGTATCGCGCAGATGGTGATTGCCCGTCATGAGCAGGGTGAGTTTGAAATCGTTGAGACTCTTGACGAGACGGAGCGCGGAGAGGGTGGCTATGGGCATACGGGGACACATTGAATGCGGATGAATAGGATTTGTATCATACTGTTGGCGTTGTGGATGAGTCTGGGCGGGTTTGCGCAGACTGCTGAATCCGCGTCTGATACCCAGCGGGCCTATTCGCAGTATTTCCTTGAGGCAATGGTGCAGCGGCAGAAAGGTAACAACGATGCCGCGTTTGATTTGTTGCGTCATTGTCTCGAATTAAATCCCGAGGCTTCCGAGGCTTACTATTACCTTGCGCAGTATTATGCGGCGCTGAAAGATGCCGACCGCTTCCTTGCCTACGTGAAGCGCGCGGCAGAACTTGCTCCCGGCAACCGCACCTATATGGAGACGCTGGCACAGGCATACATCAGGAATCAGGATTTTGCGAGTGCCATCCCCGTCATCGAGGAACTTTATGAGCAGAACAAGGAACAGGAAGGGCTGCTTGAGACGCTTTTCCAGTTGCATCAGCAAGTTGGCGACTATGCGAGTGCCGTGGCGGTGCTTGACAAGCTGGAGCAGATAGATGGCAAGTCTGAGAGGCTTTCCTTGGCAAAGAGCGAGATGTTCACCCAGATGGGCAACAAGAAGGCTGCGGTGGCAGAGATGGAATCGCTTGCCAAGCAATACCCCAACGACCAGAACTATCTGGCGATGTACGGCGAGACGCTGATGATGAACGGGCAGGTGAAGAAAGCCCTTGCCGTCTATGACCGTGTATTGGCGGAAGATCCCGACAATAGCCGTGTGCTGATGCTGCTCCGCACTTACCATCAGTCGCAGGAGCATGCGGAGATAGCCGACTCGCTGACGGAACGCTTGTTGCTGAGTCCTAATGTGGAGCAGGGCGACAAGATATATCTTTTACGGCAGGAGATAGCTGCCAGTGAGCAGGCGGGTGACAGTACGCGGGTTTTGAACCTGTTCCGCAAGATGCTCGCCGTGCCCCATCCCGATGCGAACATGGCGGTGCTTTATGCGGGTTATATGAGTGCGAAGCAGATGCCAAAGGACAGCATCCGCCAAGTGCTTGACAGGGTCTTGGAGATTGCGCCCGAGAATGGTTCCGCGCGCCTTCAGTTGGTAGGCTATGCGTGGGAAGATGACAACATGGACAAGGTGATTGATCTCTGCCGTGAGGCGCGCCTCTATAATCCTGATGAGATGGCGTTCTACTATTATCAGGGCATGGCTTATTACAGGCGCGACAGTTTAGATGCCGCATTGTCGGCCTTTCAGAACGGTATCGGTGTCATCAATGAGGACAGCGACCCCACGATTGTCTCCGACTTCTATGCCGTGATGGGCGACATTCTCCACCAGAAGGGATTGGCAGAGGAGGCATTCGCTGCCTATGACTCTTGTCTGCAATGGAAGGAAGACAATATTGGTTGTTTGAATAACTATGCTTATTATCTCAGCGAGATGGCACTTTATGACAATAAGATGGCTTCTCGTCTCGGTGAGGCGGAACAGATGAGTTACAAGACCGTGAAAGCCGAGCCTAAGAATGCCACTTACTTAGATACCTACGCTTGGATTCTCTTCATGGAGGAACGTTATGCCGAGGCGAAGATATACATTGATCAGGCATTGCAGAATCTGAATGATTCGGTGGGCAATGCCGTAATCATTGAGCATGCGGGGGATATTTATGCGCAGAACAAGGATATTGACCGGGCACTTGAATTCTGGGATCGTGCCCAGCAACAAGGTTCGGAAAGTCCTGTGCTTATCAGAAAAATCAAACTAAAAAAATATTTAAAAGAATGAAACTGTCAAGTATTCTAAAGGTTGCTGCATTGGCATTGCCATTGATGATGGCATCGTGCGGCTCACACAAGAAAGTGGCTCAAGGGCCGGTAGTTCTCACCCCAGAGGAGCAGGCAAAGAAGGATTTCATCGGTCAGGTGCAGGATAATGCGCAGACGGCGAAGTTCATCACTTCAAAGGTGAAGTTTTCCGTGGAGGTAGGACCTCAGAAGCTCACGCTGACGGGTAATCTCAGGATGAAGCGCGACGATGTGATTCGTCTGCAATTGATGGCCTTCGGCTTCGTGGAGGCTGGCCGCATCGAGCTGACTAAGGATTATGTGCTCATCATGGACCGTATCAACAAGCAATTCCTGCGTGTGCCATACGCACAGGTGGATTTCTTGCGCAACAGTGGTCTGGACTTCACAACCCTCCAGTCGCTTTTCTGGAATGAGTTGTTTAAGCCCAATCCCAACAGCGTGATGAAGCACACCAACGACACTACGATGAACTATACCACGGTAGATAGCGGCGACGATATGGTCATCACGATGGAAGCGGGCAAGATGGACTATAGTTGGCTCGCAAGCAAGAATACTGCTTTGATAAGGATGGCAAACATCCTCTATAAGGATAAGTATAAAGGCAATTCTCAGTTGAACTGGGACTATGATGCCTTTGAGCCGTTTGGCAACAAGATGAAGATGTTCCCCACCAAGTCCGCCATTACCCTGACTACTCCCGATAAGGAGGTGAAACTGGGCATGACGCTCAACTATCTTGGCGAGGAGGATGAATGGGAGACGCGCACGGAAGTTTCCAGTAAATATCGTGAGGTGACGGTGGATGAGATTCTGCGTCGCTTCATGGCATTGTAATCCTATCGTATTGAGCGCGAAGAGGATATTTGTTCTTTTGGTGTTGGCTTGCTTAGTTGTGGCAACCCCCGCACAGCAGAAACGTAATGCGACTGCGCAGCGGAAACCCGCCACAACTAAGCAAGCTGCTAAGTCCTCTTCGGCTTCCAAGAACACGCAGAAAAAGCCATCTGCCCCGCAGAAGAAACAGCCTGCAAAGCCTGCCACAACCGTGAAGAGCCTCCAGACGGAGCGCAAGAAAGTTCAGCAACAGATTAAGGAACAAGAACAGCGGTTGCGCGCCAATGAGCAGAACGTGAAGAAGCGGTTGCAAAACCTCATGGTCATCAACAATGAGATAACTGACAAGCGCAATGCGATAGAAGCCATCCGTCACGATATTGATAGCTTGGACGCTGACATTCTTGTGTTGAGAAAGCAGTTGAAGACATTGGAAAAGGAACTTGAGGAGCGTAAGCAGCGGTATCAGAAATCCCTGCGCTACCTGCATCGTAACCGTAGCATCCAGAGTCAGTTGATGTTCATCTTCAGTGCCGATAATTTCTCACAGATGTATAGGCGTTTCCGCTTTGTTCGTGAGTATGCCCATTATCAGCAGACGCAAGGCGAGGCAGTTAAGTCTATGCGGGCGCAGGTAAAGGCTGCCTATGATGAACTGACGGCTGTGATGAAGCAAAAGCAGACGCTGTTAGCAAAAGGCGAGGAGGAGAAAAAGTCCTTAGAGGCGAAGCAAGCGGAGCAAAAGACGATGGTCGCTTCCCTGCAAAAGCAGCAGAAGACCATCAATAGCATTCTGGAAAAGCAGCGCAAGCGTGATGCGGAGTTGAATGGACAGATAGACAAGTTGATTGCCGAGGAAATAGCCCGTGCCAAGGCGCGTGCGGAGGCGGAAGAAAAGCGTAAGGCTGAGGAAGCAGCCAAGAAAGCTGCCCGTGAGAAAGCGAATGCGGAGCGTTCTGCCAGCAAGACGGGCACAGGGAAGCAAACGGCTGACCGCAAGAAAACCACTGACACCCAATCCCGCAAGAAGGAGGTGGCAGAGACGAAAGGAAATGCTGCCCCCTCAACAAGTTCTGCATCTTCGGAAGACCGCAGGTTGAGCGGAAACTTTGAAAGCAATCGCGGGCGATTGCCCATGCCGCTTTCCGGCAAGATTGTGAGCCGTTTCGGTACGCAGGCAGTTACAGACGTGAAAGGTCATGTGGTGCTCGACAAGAAGGGTATCGACATCAAGGGCCAGCCGGGTGCTCCTGTCTATTGCGTCTTTGATGGTGAGGTCAGGGCGGTGTTTGCTTATTCTGGCACAACGGTGGTTATCATCAGTCATGGCAGTTATATGTCTGTCTATTGCGAACTGGCTTCGGTGAGTGTCCGTCGTGGGCAGAAAGTAAGCACCCGGCAGAAGATTGGTACTGTTGGTTCGGAAGGAGTGTTGCAGTTCCAATTGCGCAAAGGCACGTCAAAGCTCAACCCGGAATCCTGGTTGAGCAGATGAGTGTTCGGGTTGAGCGAATCAGTTGCTTTTAGAGAATCACCCCATCAAGCAGGTTTACGTAAGTATTGATTGCCTGTTCTATCTCTGAGATTTTGATGTATTCGTCTGCTGAATGTGAACGGCATGACTCTCCCGGTCCTAATTTGAAGGAGGGGAACGGCATCAAGGCCTGATCGCTCAAGGTGGGTGAGCCGAATGGTTGCATTCCCATTGCCGTGCATCGCTTGATGAGCGGATGTTCTTCGGAGATGCAGGAAGAGTGTAGTCGGAAAGAGCGTGCTTTCAGTTCGCATTTCTTCATGTGCTTGCGCAGAAACTCGAATAGATACTCATTCTTATAATATTCGTTCGCGCGTACATCTATAATAAAGTGGAGTGTGTCGGGAATGACATTGTGTTGCGTTCCGCTTTCCACAACGGTGACCGTCATCTTCGTGTCACCAAGCAGTGGACTGGACTTGCGGAAACGATAGTCGCGAAGCCATACGAGGTCGTCAAGCGCTTCATAGATGGCGTTCACGCCTTCCTCTCTCGCAGCGTGGCCGGATACCCCATGAGCATAACCGTCAATCACCATCAGTCCTTTTTCGGCAATGGCGGGTTGAAGTCCTGTCGGCTCGCCCACGATAGCTACATCGATTTTAGGCAGCAAAGGAAGCACACGACTGAAACCATCCTTGCCCGATACCTCTTCCTCTGCTGAGGCTACCCACAAAAGATTGTAGTTTCGGGGACGGGAAACCATGATTCGGTAGGCCTGCAACAAAGAGACAAGTCCACCGCCACAGTCGTTAGCGCCAAGCCCATAGAGAACACCCCCTTCCTGTGTAGGCTGATAAGGGTCGCGGGTCCATGAAGCAACAGGCTTCACCGTGTCGATATGAGCATTCAGCAGAATGGTGGGACGATTGTTGTCCCAATCCTGACAACCCACCCACAGGTTATTACCTTCCCGTCCGTAGGGAAGTCCCCATTTGTCCAAATATGCCGCCAACTTGTCGGCTGCCTTTGTCTCGTTTCTACTTTCCGAAGGGATGGCTATCAGTTCCTTCAGCAGTTCTGTCGCATCGTGCAAATATCCATGTATGTCCATAACGAGGACAAAGATAGTCCAATTCGTGCAAAATACCAAAAAGAAGTGTTTTTTTCTTTGATTTAGATTCGATTCCGCTTATTTGGGGTGGGTACTTTCAATTTGAAACCTATGTGCTTTGATTTGCAGACAAATTGAAATTATAATGCCTGATATTTAGCGCAAATTGTTATCTGGCGTTCAAAATATAAAACAAATAGTAATTATATTAACTAATTTTCTGTCAATAAGTCATAACTTTGCACCCGAAACGTTTCAAAGTGTAATGCTAAAAAGGTAAAAAGTATGAAAAAGATTGAGGCAATTATTCGCAAGACAAAGTTTGAGGATGTGAAGGCGGCCTTGCTTAGCTCGGACATCGACTGGTTTGAATACCACGATGTGCATGGCATCGGGCAGAGCCGTCAGGAGAGGATTTATCGTGGTGTGCAGTACAGCACGGATGTGATTGAGCGTGTCGCGCTGACCATCGTATGCCGCGATATGTTCGTTGAACCCACCGTCAAGGTGATTCTGAAGGTGGCGCATACGGGTGAGATTGGTGACGGGCGCATCTTTGTGAGCGACGTGATTGACACCTATTCCATCCGGACGGGTGAGAATGGCGACACTGTATTGAGAGACAAGAAGTAATAAGGATAACACACAAACACAAATGATTATGAACGAATTTGGATTATCACTTGACACCGTATGGATGCTGCTTGCAGCCATGCTTGTTTTCTGGATGCAGCCGGGATTCGCCCTCTGTGAGGCCGGCTTTACGCGCTCGAAGAACACGGCGAACATTCTGATGAAGAATTTCGTGGATTTCATGTTTGGCTCGCTCCTCTTTTTCTTCCTCGGCTTCGGCTTTATGTTCGGCAGCGAGGGCGCGGGATTTATCGGTGCGCCTAACTGGGGCGACCTCTCTTTCTACAAAGGCGATTTGCCTGTAGAGGGATTCCTGATATTTGAGACGGTGTTCTGCGCTACTTCCGCCACCATCGTCTCGGGTGCGATGGCAGAGCGCACGAAATTCTCAATGTATCTGCTTTATAGTGCGGTCATCTCCTTGTTTATCTATCCTATTGAGGGCCATTGGACATGGGGAGGTGGCTGGCTGTGCAACGATGCTGACGGCTCTTTCATGATGAGCACGTTCGGTGCTGTATTCCACGACTTTGCCGGCTCTGCCATTGTCCATAGTGTGGGTGGTGTGCTTGCGCTGATTGGTGCGATGGCACTTGGCCCGCGCCTCGGCAAGTATGCCCCTGACGGCAAGAGCCGCGCTATTCCTGGCCACAACCTGCTGATGGCATCACTCGGTGTGTTCATCCTCTGGCTTGGTTGGTTTGGCTTCAACCCCGGTTCTCAGCTTGCCGCCACGGGCGAGGTGAATCGCATCGCCATTTCCCATGTGTTCCTCACCACCAACCTTGCGGCTGCTGCCGGTGGTACGGCCACGATGTTCCTCACTTGGTACAAATACGGCAAGCCCTCGCTTTCGCTCACGCTCAACGGTGTGCTTGCCGGTCTGGTGGGTATCACTGCCGGATGCGACCTCGTATCTCCCCTTGGCGCACTCCTCATCGGTTTCATCTGCGGTATCGTGCTTGTCTATTCCATTGAGTTCATTGACCATCGTCTGCACATTGATGACCCTGTCGGTGCAAGTTCGGTGCATGGTGTCTGCGGCATACTTGGCACCGTGCTGACAGGACTGCTTGCTATTGATGGCGGTGCCCTCTATGGTGGCGGATGGGGATTCTTCTGCGCACAGATGTTTGGTGTGCTTGTCATCGACCTTTGGGCTGCTGCTTGTGGCTTCGTCCTTTTCTATGGCATCAAGTATGCGCGTGGGCTGCGTGTAGAGGCGCGCGTGGAAGAAGAAGGACTTGACATCTACGAGCACGGAGAGGGTTGCTATAACTGAGGATAGAAATTTCTTCATAGTTGTTATATAAGTTATTAGTGTTAGATTTTGAAAGTTAGTATTAGTTAGTAAAAGGTATGAAAAAGATTGTTTTGATGGCAATGGTAGCAGTCATGAGTACTGCTGCCATTGCACAGGAGAGAGTGGAAACCACAGTATCGGCTGATGTCGTGAATCAATATATCTGGCGTGGCCAGGATTTGGGTAACGTGTCCTTACAGCCCACGCTCGGCATCGCCTATAAGGGGCTGAGCCTGAGCGCATGGGGGAGTGTGGGACTTACCGAACCGTCAGACACAAAAGAGTTTGACATCACCATCGGCTATACTGCCGGCGGCTTCAATATCGGTGTCACCGACTATTGGTTTAGTACGGGCCTTGACCCGCAGGGCCGTTATTTCAAGTACGATGCCCACGGCACTAACCATGTGTTTGAGGCAAATATCGGTTATGATTTCGGCGCTGCAAGCATTCAGTGCTATACGAACTTTGCCGGCAACGATGGTGTGAATGCCGATGGCGACCGTGCTTATAGCACCTATGTGGAGCTTGCCGCCCCGTTCCGTCTTGGGGGAGCTGACTGGACTGCCACACTTGGCGCAGTGCCTTTCGCCACGAGCAGCTATGGCACGAGTGGCTTTGCCGTCACCAACCTCTCCCTGCAGGCTACGAAGGCGATTACCATCACGGATAAGTTTGCCCTTCCCGTCTTTGCGGGAATCACCGCCAATCCGTGTGCACAAAAGGCTTATTTAGTTTTCGGGTTCACGTTAGAACCATAAAGATTGCAGAAAGGATAACAAAGAAGTTCGTGGGCATTCGCGCTGAGTTTTGATGCGCGGTGCCCACGAATTCTTTATCTCTATTTCTTCTTTTTCGGTTTTGGTTCGGGCAGTGCCTTATATGTCTCGCGGACAAGCATCGAAAGATAATCCCTGTCATCGAGGTCAGCAATGTGAAAGCTGGGCTTCGCCCCGTCGTAGGGCGGTTGAAGGTCAAGACTGCGCAGCAGCGGGCGCACGGCATCCGTAGGTTTCAGATAGAGATTGTCGTCGCAGATGACACCGACGATTTTCCCATTGCAGTAAAGTCCGTAGTCACCGAACATCTTTTTGGCGGAGATTTCCCCCGCCTGTGCGCATTGGTCGGCGATATATTGCACGATGTCAGTATTGCTTGCCATAATTGTTCATTTGATGTCAAAAGTTTCCGACTTGAAATTACTGTAGTAGCGCCCGGAGTGAGCGGTGAAACGGAGCACGCAATAGTCTGGGTCGGTCACGCCCTTTGAGTAATATTGCTCGTCGCCCTCGCACCAGATAAGCTGTTTTGATGCCTCGTCGGTCAGCACCTCGATAGTACCGCGCAGCATCACGCCCCGGAAAAATCGCTGGTCGCAGAAATAGACGCACGCCTTCGGATTCTCCATAAACTGCCCGACGCGCATTGATGATGTGTTCGTGCTAAACCAGAACTCACGGATGCCCTCCCGCCGTCTGGGCTGCAGCATCGCCTTCACGTTAGGAAAACCTTCCGCATCCACCGAGCCGAGGAATGCGATTTTCAGTTTGTCGGCCATTCCGCCAACGGTCTTTTCCGGGTCTCTCATTGTTTTCGTCTATTAAACAGGTTTGTCTTGTATTTAAGCAAGTGGATGCAAAGATAGTGAGAATTTTCGTGACAGGCAAGACTTTTCGGAATTTAATGCCCAGCGGCTAATATATAATTCCCTTATTTATACTTTCTTTTTGGCGGTTCTCCGTGTCAGAAATTCAATCCAGGTGAGATGACTTTTCATCTTTGGCTCGATGATGTCTCATTCTGTGCTCCGCAGTGCGCCATTTTGTGCTCCGCGCTGTCTCATTCTGTGCTCGACAGTTGCATGATTTGTGCTCCAGAGTTGCACGGCGGAGCACAAAATGACGTATTGTCGAGCCTAAAATCCTATGCGCGCGTACCTTATAATTATATTATTAATATAATGCGGCGGAGCAAATGCAGGGCAAGGTCATACATGAGGGCGGAGAAGTATACATTTGGTATAATATATGGGAGCGGACAGGCATCCGTCCTCGCTGTCTTATTAAGCCCGTTTTTTCCAAAAATCCCCTCCTTCCCCCCTCCTTCCTTGTGTTATTTCTTTGATTTATGTCAAACAAGTGGAAAATTTTGCGTTCGTATTGAAAAATTCTGTTGAAAAGTTTTGGTGGTAATTGTGGAAAGCATTACCTTTGCACCCGCTTTCGCCCTTTAGCGGGGTTGGAGGTACAAAAAGAAAGAGTTCTTTGACAGATTGCACAGACAGAAGTAGTACAAGG
>JAFLSG010000035.1 GCA_022511065.1 Prevotella sp. | reverse complement strand
TGGTACTGCAATGCAATGCGGGAGAGTAGGAGGCCGCCGTCTTTAGGTTGAGCGGGAAGTCCGTAGAAGGGCTTACCGCTCTCTTTTTTGTCATTTTTTATTGTCCCTCTTTCTTGGTTATTCGGGAGAATTGAGTTATCTTTGCAATGTGATATATCGGATAGCCCGACCTTCTCGTTAATAAGCGGAATATATGCAGTGGACTGACAGAATAAGGCAAGTAAAAATTTTACTGGTGTTGGTGGCGGTGGTCATTGCCGTCACTTCGTTGCTCGTGTCCCACTATTTGGTAAAAGACCTTTCCGCCGAAGAGCGCAATAAGATGGAGGTGTGGGCGCAGGCGCTCCGCGCATTGAACAATGCCGATGAGCATACGGATTTGGCGTTGGTACTTGATGTCATTCAAGGCAATAACACGATTCCCGTCATTGTGATGGATGCGGATGGCAAGGTGAATGACTATCGGAATATCCAGATCGATAAGAAAACCGCCGCAGACTCAGCGGCTTTCGTCTCAGAGTATGGGAAGAAACTCTGGCAAAACGGTAAATACATCACGATTTATTTGGGCGACTCGCCACTGAGTGATGACTATCAGCTTGTGTGCTATGATGAATCCACGCTGCTGAAGCGCTTAGCCTCCTATCCTTATTGGCAGTTGGGCATTGTGATGATTTTTGTCATCGTTGCCATCTTTGCCCTGCTTTCCTCGAAGAAAGCGGAGCAGAATAAGGTGTGGGTGGGACTTTCGAAAGAGACGGCGCACCAGTTAGGAACGCCTATCTCCAGTCTGATGGCGTGGGTGGAGATATTAAAAGAGAACTATCCCGACGACGACCTGATTCCAGAGATGGACAAGGATGTGAAGCGGTTGGAGCGCGTGGCTGAGCGATTCTCCAAGATTGGATCGCTACCGGAACCAAAGGAAAGTTCGATGAACGAGGTGCTTGAGCACGTGATTGACTATATGGACCGCCGCACCTCTGCCAAGGTGGAGATACTCCGGGAGTTTCCCGACTACGATGTCCGCGTGCGGATGAATGCCTCTCTCTTTGAGTGGGTTATCGAAAATCTTTGCAAGAACGCGGTGGATGCGATGGAAGGCAGCGGGCGCATCGTGCTTTCGCTCTTTGACGAGGAGCAGCGCGTGGTCATCGAAGTGGCTGACACGGGTAAGGGCATCCGCAAGAAAGACCTCAAGAGCGTGTTTGCCCCGGGCTTCACCACCAAGCAGCGAGGGTGGGGGCTTGGTCTGTCGCTTGCCCGCCGCATCGTAGAGGAGTATCATAAGGGGCGCATTTTCGTGAAGTCCTCCGAGATCGGGGTGGGGACGACGTTCCGGGTGGAACTGCGAAAATGAACTTGCACATTGCGGGGCGGAGTGTGTAATATTCCCCTGTCAATGCGTTGTATTTCACGGGAAAAACACAAAAAAAACTGATAACATCACCTTAATTTGAAAAAAGTTTGTACCTTTGCAGTCCAAAAGCGTGATTATGTGCAGTTTAGAGTTTCTGAAGATAGACCTGAAAGGTTTGAAGGAAGAAGAAACCTCTTTGGAATTCAATCTTGACGACGCTTTTTTCGAGGCTCTTGACGCTGCCGAGGTGCGTAAGGGTTCTTTGCACGTGTCGGTGTCTATACGCAAGGCTACCGGCTTTTTTGAATTCTTGTTTCACACCGCAGGCACAATCACCATCCCTTGCGACCGTTGCCTCGACGACATGGAACAGGCGGTGGACTCCGACAACCGCCTGATTGTCAAGCTCGGAAGCGGGAACTCAGAGGAAGATGACATCATCGTGGTGGATGAGGACGAAGGCGTGCTCGACATGGCATGGTTCATCTATGAGTTTGTTGTATTGGCTATACCCATCAGGCATGTGCATGCACCTGGTAAGTGTAATCCTGCCATGACGAAAGCTCTGGAAGAGCTGTCAGCTGACCGAAGCAGCGATGAGGAGTCCGACCAACCGACAGACCCCCGATGGGATAAACTGAGAGAACTTAAAATCAAGAATTAAGAATTTGAACATTTTATAATTATGGCACATCCTAAAAGAAGACAATCAAAGACTCGCAAACTGAAGCGTCGTACGCATGACAAGGCAGTAGTTCCCACATTGGCAGTATGCCCCAACTGTGGCGCATATTACGTTTATCACACCGTATGCCCCACCTGTGGTTACTACCGTGGTAAGGTAGCCATCAAGATTGAGGACGAAGCGGCTGAATAATGGATAGAATCAACGCGGTAATCACCGGTGTCGGCGGCTATGTGCCCGACTATGTCCTCACCAACGAGGAACTGTCGCGCATCGTAGATACGAACGACGAGTGGATTATGACGCGCGTGGGCATCAAGGAGCGCCGCATCCTCACTGAGGAAGGGCTCGGTACGAGCTATATGGCGCGTAAGGCTGCCCGCCAGTTGATGCAGAAGACCGGCGTTGATCCGGACACCATCGACGCGCTAATCGTAACCACTTCCACCGCTGATTATAAGTTCCCCTCCACCGCATCTATCGTGCAGGGCAAGCTCGGATTGAAGAACGCCTTTGCGTTCGACTTCTGGGCGGCCTGTTGTGGATTCCTCTATACGCTCGATGTGGCGGCGACGATGATTCAGAGCGGACGCTACAAGAAGATCATAGTCATCGGCGCAGACAAGATGTCGTCGGTGGTGGACTACAAAGACCGCCAGACCTGTCCGCTGTTTGGCGACGGCGCAGGTGCCGTGCTCGTGGAGGCAACCGAGGAGCAGAACATCGGAGTGATGGATTCCTATTTCCGCAACGACGGTAAGGGTCTTCCGTTCCTGCACATCAAGGCGGGCGGTTCCGTCTGTCCTCCCTCGCATTTCACGGTGGATCACCGTTTGCACTACCTCTATCAGGAGGGGCGCACCGTGTTCCGTTACGCCGTGACGAACATGAGCGACGATTGCGCGCTGATAGCCGAGCGCAATGGCCTGAACAAGGATAACATCCGTTGGGTAGTGCCCCATCAGGCGAATATGCGCATCATCGAAGCGGTGGCCAAGCGGCTTGACCTCCCCATGGAGCAAGTGATGGTGAACATTGAGCACTACGGCAACACGAGTGCCGCCACCATTCCCCTCGCCCTTTGGGACTACGAGAGCAAGCTGAAGAAAGGCGATAATATGATTCTTACAGCTTTTGGAGCCGGATTCGTCCACGGAGCCATGTATTACAAGTGGGCTTATGATGGCGACGGAAGGTAAGCAGCACAAGGCAGGGTTCGTCAATATCGTTGGCAATCCCAATGTCGGTAAAAGTACGCTCATGAACCAATTGGTTGGTGAGCGTATTTCCATTGCCACGTTCAAGGCGCAGACCACGCGCCACCGCATCATGGGTATCGTGAACACGCCTGAGATGCAGATTGTGTTCTCCGACACGCCGGGCGTGCTGAAACCGAACTACAAGCTGCAAGAGTCGATGCTCGCCTTCTCGGAGTCTGCCCTTCAGGACGCTGACGTGCTGCTGTACGTCACCGACGTGGTGGAAGCCCCCGAGAAGAACATGGACTTTTTGGAGAAGGTGCAGAAGATGACCATCCCCGTGCTGCTGCTCATCAACAAGATAGACCAGAGCAGTCAGCAGCAGCTGGGCGACATCGTGGAGAAGTGGCACACGCTCCTGCCCAAAGCAGAGATACTGCCGATTTCCGCTAAGAACAAGTTCGGTACGGACTTGCTGCTCAAGCGCATACGGGAGTTGCTGCCCGACTCGCCGCCCTATTTCGAGAAGGATCAGCTGACCGACAAGCCCGCCCGCTTCTTCGTCTCGGAAATCATCCGCGAGAAGATTCTCCTCTATTACGACAGGGAGATACCCTATTCGGTGGAGGTCAGCGTGGAGCAGTTTAAGGAAGACGACAAACTCATCCGCATCAATGCGGTCATCTACGTGGAGCGCGACAGTCAGAAGGGCATCATCATCGGCCATCAGGGCGTGGCACTGAAGAGGGTGAGCACCGAGGCGCGCAAGTCTTTGGAGAAGTTCTTCGGCAAGACCGTCTATCTTGAAACCTTCGTAAAGGTGGATAAAGACTGGCGCTCGTCGGAGAAAGAGCTGAACCATTTTGGATATAACCCGATATAAACGGATTTATTATGGCAAACTTAGTAGCAATCGTAGGGCGCCCCAACGTGGGGAAATCGACCCTGTTCAACCGGCTGACGAAGACCCGTCAGGCGATTGTCAGCAGTGAGGCAGGCACCACGCGCGACCGTCAGTATGGCAAGTGCGAGTGGAACGGGCGCGAGTTCTCCATCGTCGATACCGGCGGATGGGTGGTCAATTCGGATGACATCTTCGAGGAGGAAATCCGCAAGCAGGTCATTATCGCCACGGAAGAGGCTGACCTAGTGCTTTTCCTCTGCGACATCACCAATGGCGTGACGGGTTGGGACATGGATGTAGCGCAGATTCTGCGCCGTGCGAAACTGCCCGTGGTGCTTGTAGCCAACAAGGCCGACGACGGTAAGGACCTCTACGACCAATACGAGTTCTACAAGCTCGGACTTGGCGATCCTTTTGCCATCAGCGCGGCTACGGGCAGCGGCACGGGCGATTTGCTCGACAAGGTATTGGAGATGCTTCCCGAAAAGTCGGGCGAGCTGTTAGAGGATGGCATCCCCCGCTTTGCGGTGGTTGGCCGTCCGAATGCGGGCAAGTCGAGCATCATTAACGCCTTTATCGGTGAGGAGCGCAACATCGTGACCGAGATTGCCGGTACCACGCGTGACAGCATCTACACTCGCTACGATAAGTTCGGCTTCGATTTTTACTTGGTTGATACCGCCGGCATCCGCCGTAAGAACAAGGTGACGGAAGATCTGGAGTTCTATTCAGTGATGCGCTCCATCCGTGCCATCGAGAATTCGGATGTCTGCATCCTGATGATTGATGCCACGCGCGGCATTGAGGCGCAGGACATGAACATCTTCCAACTGATTCAGAAGAACAACAAGTCGTTGGTGGTCGTGGTGAACAAGTGGGACTTGGTGCAAGACAAGTCGCAGGCTGCCATCGACACCTTCACCAATGCCATCCGCAACCGCATGGCTCCCTTCGTGGATTTCCCGATTATCTTTGCCTCTGCGGTGACGAAGCAGCGCATTTTCAAGGTTTTGGAGACCTCCAAGGAGGTCTATCTCAACCGCAAAGTGAAGATCGGCACGTCGAAACTCAACGAGGTGATGCTCCCGCTTGTGGAAGCATTCCCGCCTCCCTCCATCAAGGGTAAGTACATCAAAATCAAGTATGTGTCGCAGGTGCCGAACACGCAGATTCCCACTTTCGTGTTCTATGCCAACCTGCCGCAGTACGTGAAAGAACCCTATAAGCGTTTCCTTGAAAACAAGATTCGCGAGAACTGGACACTGACGGGTTCGCCCATCAATGTGTTCATCCGACAGAAGTAGGGTTGAATGCGTGGAGAATGGAGGCTGAATTCGATGCGTTTGGAGGCTGAATTCAAGGCGTTTGGAGGCTCCTTTCGGAGTGAATTAGACCCCCATTCAAAACAGAGCAAAATAGGAACTAAAAAACCAATGAAGATGAAACAGACGAAACGAATATTTTTCTCGGCGCTGGTGGCAGCCGTGGGCTTGCCCCTCTCTGCGCAGACCACGGGAACTTCGGAGCTTCCGGAATTCCAGTCGGAATACATTTCCGTGTTCCAATACTGGCAGGAGCATAATATTTTCCAGCATTTGGACTTGTCAGTGACCGCCGGAACGACGGGTATCGGCATTGACGTGGCGTCGCCTGTCGGCGAGTATGTGCAGCTTCGCGCCGGCTATGAGTTCATGCCTCGTTTCACGAAAAAGATGGAGTTCGCCTTGATGATTGGCGGTAAGCCGGCCCGTCAGTATGGTGCTGACGGCAACCGCGTGCAAACCACGTTTGACCGTATGAATGAGATGCTTTATCAATTCACGGGCTACGACATAGAGGATCATGCTGACATGAACGGAAAACCGACAATGAATAACTTTAAGTTCCTTGTCGATGTGTTCCCGTTTAAGAACAATAAGCATTGGCATTTCACGGCAGGTTTCTATTGGGGACCCTCGCAATTTGCCGTGGCTGACAACACGACGGCATCCATGGCATCATTATTGTCAGTTGCCTTGTATAATCGTATGTACGACAAGGCAGTGAACAATTCCCCGCTCCTTGACTTGGATAATCTGGGATTGACGGAAGCTGAGAAGGCAAAATGGGGAATCCTGGGCATGATTGTCCCGACTGATGTCTATGATGTTATCAAAGGTCTCGGTCGCTTGGGCTTTGGTGTAGGCTATTATAAGGAGGATGTACTCGACAAGAGTGGCAATGTCATTCACAAGGCGGGTGACCGTTATGTAGTTGAAGCGGGCGAGGATGGCATGGTTCATGTCAAGGCAAAATCCAAGCCTTTCAAGCCATACGTTGGTTTTGGCTATGGTGGTAACTTGTTGAAAGGCCGTGATGACTGGAAGGTTTCGTTTGATGCCGGTGCCATGCTCTGGGGTGGAACGCCTGACTTATATGTTCATGACGGCACGAATCTTACGGTGGATGTGGAGAATATCGGTGGGCAGGTTGGCACGTATGTTGATATTTTCAAGGCTTTCAAGGCTTATCCTGTCTTGAATGTGCGCTTCACAAAGCGAATTTTTTAAACTTGCTTTTTGGTGATATGCAAAAAGAAATCCCCGCGCAATGCGGGGATTTTTCTTTGGTTTCTTATTTAGTCATGCTTATCTGCCTCCAGTCAAGAGTTTCCTTACCCCTGGCAGATACTTTCCAAGTAGTATATAGGTTGCCAAGCAGATAAGGATTGTGATGGCGGGAATGGCAAAGTAGAATGCCAATAGCACGAAAGTGTTGTCATTCAAATGCAATACGGTGAATATAACCTTGCCTAGCTCCCACATAATCAGCATGTGCATGGAGAAGATGAAGAAACTGCCGTTCGACAGCGTTTCGTTTACCTTTACCTTTCCACTCTCCAGCAGATAGGAGGCTGCGATGATGGCGGTGATGGCTCCCAAGGGAATTCCGCCATAGTGCAAAGCACTGCCGATAGGCCCTGTGGTGATTGTGTCCAAAATGGCCACGGGAACATAGATGTAAGGCACATATTTTAGTTTCCGCATCTCTGTCACCAAGTTCAGCTTGTTGATGCCATAGTAAGCGCCCCATGAGAAGAAGAAGGCGGCATCCGTCAGCATCGGCAAGTAGCCGGTGACACCCACGAGCGGGAATATGACATAACTGATAAGTCCTAATCCGACGACAGCCCATCCGCGCAATTTCTTGATTAGCCAATAGAGCAAGGGCGAGATAATGGCCACGGCCATGAGGTCGCGGACAAACCAAAGGGGAGCATCGATAGGCATGATGGTGGTCTTGCTGCTGAGTGCTTCCGGGTAGATAAACAGTCCGTTTTGGTGGAAATTGTCAAAATAGGTGTTGATGAGTCCGCTGAGTGTCAGGTTCAGCTCAATCTTTTCCATGCCTGGCACAAGTGATTTGAAGATGGGCAGGAATCGGATGGCAATGAGCAGGATGGCCAGCGTGTTCCAAATCAGGTAGGGAATCAGCAGGGTGTGCAGTCGTGTCTGCAGCTTACTTTTGTAGGCTTCCATGTTCCACGGCTTCCTTCCGAAGAAGAAATAACCTGCGATGATGAAGAAGAGCGGTACGCCTAATCCTACCAATGTGGTTCCGAAGAAATTGATTATCCACCGATACCAGTCTGGTTTATCCAGTCCATACATTACGCCGTGTATGCCAAAGCCGGTATTGGCGAAGTTGAAGTGTGCCATCACTACCGTTACCGTGAGGGGGAACCTCAGGTAACTGATGGTTTTCGACATGAGTTCGTCGTTGGTCATCGTTGTCAAGTTTGGAAATACAAAAAATCCCCGCAACTGCGGCGGGGATCTCTTACGTTTGCTTTGCTTATTATTTAATTACAATTTTTTTGCCGTTCTGGATGTAGATACCGGGGCGAGGAGTTACGCCGTCGGGAATCTTCTGGCCTGTCAGGGTGTAAATGCCCTCTTTGCCAGCGGGAACTTCTGCCTCTACAGCATCGATGCCCAGTGTCTCACTTACAGAGAGTGTGGACTGTGCAGAAGACTTAACTTCCAGGTAGCACTTGTTGTGCGGCAAATACTTACCGTCTGTCAGATAGTCTGACGAAGCCTTAACGAAAGCGAGCTTACCGCCACTGGTGCCAATCACGCGCATCGTTGATGAATTAAACTCTTTGCGATTGACATGACCACTTTTGCTACTGTCAAAATATACGCCCCAGATATTATTGTCGTTGGGCTCTGAGCCACCACTCTCCACCGGTTCAATCATGTTCTTTGCAGGATCGCTTGAAGAACATTTGATGATTACTGGCATCGTAGCAGCGATTGTGCCTGATACTTTCTTCAGTGTGAAGCTGTAGTCATTCACACCATCCACATAGTATGCCTCCATACCGTCTGAAGCGAGCTTGAAGGGGAAACTTGCGTAGAATGTACCCCAGTAGCTGCCGTCGTCAGTCTTTACGTCCGGCTTGAGACCGAGGTAATTGCTCTTAGTATCAATGGGGAGCAGATTCCATCTTCCTTTGGCGGTGTCCCTCCAGTTACCGCCAAGCACTACCTCAATTGAACTGCTCTTAGATTGCAGATAGAATTGGATACCGCTATAGCTGCCCGTGATGATGTAAGAACCATCGCTTTGCTTCAGCAATGTAGGATAAACGAGGCCCCCCGTCAGCTTACCAAGTCCACTACCTTGTGCTTCAAGGTCATATTTGCTGTTACCTTTGCTGCTGATATAGACAACAGAACCCGGATTTGTGTTTACGTCCTCGAACTCTCTCATTGCGAAAGCACCGAGATCCACTGAGGTTCCTTCAAGACCTGCTGACTGATTGTCAATCATCACAAGGTACTTTTCATAGTTCACGTTTTGTACGCGATAGTAGCCATTTGATTGGGCATTTACCGTCATCGCAGCCACTGAAAAAAGAAATAAAGTAAAGATCTTCTTCATATTGCTTATGTTATGTTCTTCTTTTAATGAAGAAGCCCAGCCCCTTCAGGGACCGGGCTTCTCCTACAAACTTATAACTCTTATCCTGCGAATTATTCAGCGATACAGATTGATACGCGGTTGCTGTCGTTATCAGCGAACGGCTGTACGCGTGAACCCTTGCTGTCGTAACCGATACGACCCTCGGGGATTCCCTGCTCCTTCAGTGCCTTTACCACTGCAGCAGCACGACCAGCAGCGAGACGATCGTTGATGCGGTCGTTACCCGTACCTGCGTCTGCATAACCGGTAATCATTACCTTTGCAGTCTGGTGAGCATTCAGATAGTCAACGATGTCCTTCACCTTCTGAGCCTCAGAGTCACGGATGACAGTCTTGTTGATCTCGAAGAAGATGTCGCGACGCAACGGCTCTACAACGGGAGCAGCAGCGGGAACTTCAACCACCTTCTCAACCACCTTCTCTACGTAACGAATCTCGGGCTCTGGAGCCGGAACGAAGCGAGTAGAGTAGGTCTTGCCGAGGTTGATCTTCACACCTGCGAGCAGGTTGATGTAAGAGTCGGGGTTGCTGGAATTCTTGAAGTTGTACTTGTCGCTGAGCAGGTTACCATTCAGCTCAAGACCAACATTCACAGCATCGCTAACCTTGAAATCAACGGTTACACCTGCCTGACCGAAGAACAGAGCCTTAGAGTCAGTATCGTACCACTGATTATAGTACGGGTTGGTGGGCTTTGCCATACTTACTACATCGTCATTGCCTGCAGAACGGAAGTTCACACCTGCGCCAACGAATACACCGAAGTTCGCAACGCGGTTGGGGTTGAAACCTGCAATGGCGTTAGAGAGGTTGAAAGTCAGGTCAATGCTCGGTGCGAAGTAGTTGAACTTATAGTTATACTCGCTGTGATCCTTCACACCACCTTTGCTCTGCCAAGCATTCAGTGCCAAGCGAGCGCCGATTACCGGGGTAAATTGGCGGCCGATAGCAGCCTGCACGTTGTATGAGAGAAGGTCACCAAAGTCTGCCTCGCCAATGGTATGCTGCACACCTACCGGCTGGAGCTGTACGTACCAATGTGGAGCGAAGACGTACTCAGTCGTGCCTTTCTGCTCCTCTTGGGCAGATGCTGAGAGGAAACCAGCCAGCATCAGGCAAGACAATATTACTTTCTTCATTTTCATATCTGTTACTTACTTTTTAAATACTTATTAATGCTCGGTGAGATTTATTTCTCGTTGCGAGTTACAGGATATCTCTTGGTAACAACGTAACCGTTGTAGTCAATCGTGCTGTAAATCAGCTCGCTCTTACCAGTCGGGAACTCTACGTTCAGAATCTTCTCAGAACCGTCAAGCAGCTGAGCGAATACGGGCTTGCCACCCTGCAGCACTGCTACATACTTCTTGTAAGCCGGAACGAGGTACTCCTCGGTTGCAGAGGTCAGAATCAGAGGAATCTCGCTCTCTGCGCTTGTGAACGTCATCTCAGGATACATACGTGTGATACCCTCGTTGGTGTCCATGAGGACAATCGGAGTAACTGCCTTGAATGCGGGGTTGCCCTTGAACTCCTTGATGATGTCGTTAGCCTTCATCGTAATATAGTCTGCAGCACGCTTAACCAAGCCTGCAGGGTTACCATTCTTAACTGCGGTATATTGCTTCTTGAGAGCATCAAGTTTTGATTGGATGTCAATTTGGGAAGCACCCTGCTTAATTGCATCTTCAAGCTCTTTCACAAAGTCGCTAATCTGGACACTTGCAAGCGGGAGATTTCCGTCAATCTCTTCAAGTTGTGTTCCGTTAACTTTCCACCATTTGTACTCAGTACCAGTGCCTTTTGAGTAAACATATTCTCCTTCAGCCGTTGTAACGACAATACCTGTATTTCCATCTATGCTGGTCATTGGGATTTCAAAATCTTCCATCATGTCAGCAACTGTAATGTCGGGGAAGTCAGGCAATTTGCTTGTGATAGCACCAAAAATCTTTCCTGCAATACCTGCAAGCAGTTCATCGTCAAACTTGAATGCGCCAGATGTAATCACACCACCGAGATCCCAGAAAGTCTTGTAAGACAGCGGAGAAACCGTAGCAGTAACGATGTTCTCAGGAGAGGTGATGATACGCTCTGTACCATTACCATCGCTATAGGTCACGCGGAGGTTCTGATATTGGCGTGCGGTCAGGTTCTTATACCAATTCTGATAGAAATTCTGCAGAACATCAAGTGAACTGATTACGAGAGAAGGTGCAGAATAGCCAGCGTTTACCTGAGCAATCAAGAGAGAGAGGTCGTGATTCAGTTTGTCCAGCATCATCTGAGAACTTACCTCCTTGTTCCATGCGAGGTCAGCATTTGCCTCGAGGGGGATAGTAGCCTCTGCAGAGTAGAGATAAGGATTCTCTGCCTCATCACCAGACTCAGAACCATTGCCGTGATGACCAATGCTCGGAGTGTTCACGTAAGAACTCTGCTGTACGTTGTCAATAGTCACGGGAGAAACGGTACCCAGGCTGTTCACGAGGTCGAAGCTCAACTGAGAAGCATCGAGACCAATCGGGTTCAGCGTGAAGTAGAGTGTACCTGCATTGTGCTTGTAACCCATAATCAAGCCATTCCAATCGTCGTCACCGTCGTTAATCCATACAGGATCAACTGCGATTTCGCGCGGCAGCAACTCGTTTCCATAAGGATCTACGTTGTACTCGTCAGCGCCATTGTACTTGTCACCTGCGAAGGGGAACTGAGCGATGCCAGAGAGGTTCTCACCTACATAGGCAGCGAGGAACAAGGGGTTGTAGCCGGGCAGGTTGATAGAACCGATAACCGGGTCGATAGTCTGACGTACGGTAACACCTACTGCGAGGTTGTTGATCAAGCCCATCAGGCTGTTTACTTCGTCCTCGAGTGCGGTCAGGCGCTTGTCAAGAGCCTCGATGTCTGCGGTGTTCTTGTCCACCTTAGCCTCTAATGCCTTGAGGTCATTCTGCAACGATGCCAACTGAGTCTTCAAGTTAGCAATCTCCTCTGAGTTCTTCAGAACAGAAGACTCCAGCGTGGCAATCTTCCCTTCCACGTCACTAATCTTGCCTTGCAGACCTTCCATCTGCTGAGCCACCTGATCAAAGCCTTTGTTCACTTCGTCAGCGAGGTTGTCTTTGCAAGAAACAAATGAAGTTGATGTAGCAAACAGTGCTGCCACAATCAAAATACCATTAATAATTTTCTTTTTCATTTGAACTTAAAAATTATAATTAAACAATAAATTTGATATATTTCTACGCGTTAATTTATATAAATCGGTGACAAAAGTAAGCATAAATCCTCAATCGTGCAAGAAAAACGAAGATTTTTTTTCAAAAACCTTTCTTTTTTTGCCAATCCTCCCCTGTAATGGTAGGTTTCATGGGATTTTCCTATGCTTTCTATCATTGTCTGATATGTATTTTATTTTATGTGCGCCTGACAGGACTCGAACCTGCACGTCGCGAGACACCAGATCCTAAGTCTGGCGCGTCTACCAATTCCGCCACAGGCGCTTTGATTGCTACGGTGGTCATCGATAGCGGGCGCAAAGGTATGATTTTTTTTTCATTCCACCAAAAGTTTTCGGGCAAATTCTATCAAAGTATCTTCGCCGCGGCGGAGGTCTTCGTCTGTCAGCCCGACGGGATAGTCGGGCGCGATGCCGAATTCGGTGTGCTGTCGGTTACGGTCGTACATCGGACAGGCGGAGAAGCGAACCACCCATCCGTTGGGCAGCGTGGCGGTAAAAGGAAGCCCCGCGCCGCCGCCTGTGTGGTCACCCACAATCTTCACTTGCGGGAAACATTTCATATATTTCACAAACTCGTTGGCGGCACTGAACACCTGGCGGTTGGTAAGTACCACGGCATTCTTCTGCCACCGCAGGTTGGAGGACGGCTCGAGATACTGCTCCCGCATGGTGGAGAAATCGTTGTGGTCTTTCCCGTTCTTGTGCTGCATATAGCCCACGAGCGTCTTCTCGTGGCAGAAGCGGGCGGCGAACTTCTCGGCATAGGTGAGATTTCCCCCGCCATTGCCTCGTATGTCAATAATCAGTCCCCGGCAAAAAGCGAAGTGACGGATTACCTCGTCGAGATTTCCCTCTCCAATGCCGTTGGAGAAACTGCCGTAATAGATATAGCCGATATTGTCGTCAAGGATGCGGTAGCGCATACCGGCGGCAATGCGGTAATCCGTGCCGAGGTAGCGCCGCTGCAAAGTGTCGCTGAAATTGGCGGGATAACCCTCGTGCCAGTTCCAGTAGCGGCCGTAGTCGAAAGCGGTGGAAAGATTGACATGCCCGTCGCGCAGTTCGGCAAGCATGTCGGTAAGTACCTCGAAAAGCTGGTCGCGACCCATTCCTGCCGTCGCGCGTACATTATATATAGTATATATAGAGTCCCAGTCCAACCCATATTCATGCTGCTTGTAGTCGAAGAAGCAGTAGTGCTCGTCGATGATGCGCCACAGCGCCTCAAGGTTTCCCTGTGGGGTGTTGGGGTATTCCTCCTCCGACACACAGGCGGCGGGGAGGGTCAGGGTGAGGAGGGCTATCAGGGGAAAGAGCAGTTTCTTCATGCGTGCGGGAATATTAGAGGTGACGGACAACACCCACCATGATGCGATGGGTGAATACGCGTTGCTTCAGATTGTTCACTTGTGCCTGTTGGTAGTTGCCGAGATAACCGGCACGGAGCGTCCACTTCGTGCTTGCCTGCCAGTCAAGGAACAGCAGGTGGCGCAGGTTTGGCGCGCTGAAAGGCGTGGTGGGCACAAGGTTATGGTCATAGTTGCCCTGTGTGAAAATCTCGTAGTAGGACTGCCCGTAGTTGGGACTGAACATCAGTCCGAGCAAAGGCAGGTCGATTTCATAGCGGGCAGAGAACTGCTGTTGGAATAGTTCGAAGCCGTAAGTGGCGACGGCGGAGGGCATCAGATTGACGGCAGCGCGCGCCTGTGCGGGGTTGTTGGAGCTCATCGTGTCGTAGATGAAACCGAGCGTGGCGTTGAGTACCCCTCCCGCTTGTAAGCGGAGACGGTCGTCAAGCAACTGCCATGTGCGGTATCGCCCCCAGTAAAGACTGTAAGCCCCTTCGAGGTCATCGGTCGTGCGGCTGCGGTCGTGGGAGAAAGACAAATCCACTTCCTGTTGCAGGGTGGTCGCCCAATGGCGGTCGGGTCTCTGCCACTCGCGTATATTAAGATAGGTGATGCCCGTGCCGGAGAAATGCTCGGGCGTGAGGTAGGTGTCTAAAAGGCGGGTCGGACCTACGCCGATAAGGTTGGCAGAGGTGGAAGGCTGTGCCGACAGTGCAGGAAATCCCAATCCTATCCGCATGCCCGGCAGGGCAAACAAGAAGAAAAGCAGGAGGAGCAAAGCCCGCCTGCCCTGTCTCATGCTGATTCCATCATTCCTCATCGTCAAACAATCTGAGTTGGCCGACCATCTCGTCATACACCTGCTGCGAACTCTTGCCGGCATCAGGGTCAAGGTCTTCCGGCTCGTCCGCAGCGCCTTCGGCATCTTCCGATGTGTCCTCGGGTGTAGGCTGTCGGAGCGGTGGCAGCTCCTCGATGCTTTCAAGCTGCCACATCGTCAGTCGCTTGCCTTTCGCCTTCACGCCCTTGACGGCGATGAACTGCTCTGCATCAATGTCCTCCGAGCCGCGGAAGGCATCGTTGCCTCCGTAGGTTACGCGGAGCAGGGGACAGGGCGTATCGGTGAGCAAGAGCAGTGCCGACGAGGGATTCTCGCCGAGATAGTTCTGCTTCCGCTTTGAAGCCTCCATCAGGAAGCGCTTGATGTAAGGATAGCCTTGGTTGTCGGCATCGTAGAGCACAGCCGTCCAAATCTTGTCGGCATCATATTTCTCGAGGCGCATGATGTTGTCCTCGTAGTGGTTGTTCAGGTCGAAGTTGCTCAGATAGTAGTCTCCGTTCTTCAGGATGACGAGTATCTGGTCGCCATCGAAGAACTCGCCGAGCAGTCTGCCGTGGTCGTCGTAGTTCAGACGGTTCACGTCAGGATCATACCATACTTTCCTTCCGCCGAGCGTGGAGTGCCCTCGGCTCTTCAGTCCGATGCGGTGAACGGGATGCTTGGTGAGCAGGTTGCCCTTCGAGGTGCGCCCCTTGATGCCCACTTCCGAGAAGTCTTTGTCGAAGAAAATGTGGCGCAGCTTCGGGTCGGCATCGAGTGTCACCTTGATAATCTCCGCCTCTCCGTTGGGGTTGGCTGAGAAATACATGACCTTTGAACCGGGTGCGCCCTGCGTCAGGTCATACTCCCTGTCGCGCGACATGGTGGTCACGTTGAAGCGCTTGCAGTAGTAGAATCCTTTCTTTCCGTCGCGATAGACCGCATTGTAAATCGTGCGCGAATCATTCTTCTTGAACACGGAGACATGGATGATGTTCTTGCCCACGAAGATTTTCTCCGCCACACGGATGATTTTATACTTTCCGTCCTTATAGAAGATGATGACATCGTCGAGGTCGGAGCAGTTGCACACGAACTCATCCTTTTTCAGTCCCGTACCGAGGAAACCGTCCTGTCGGTTGATGTAGAGCTTCTGGTTAGCCTCCGCCACCTTTGAAGCCTCGATGGTGTCGAAGTTGCGTATCTCGGTGAGGCGCGGATGCTCCTTGCCATATTTGTCTTTGAGGAATCGGAACCAGTTGGCGGTCACCTCCGTCAGGTTCGCCAGGTCGCGCTCTATCTCCTCTATTTCCTTTTTGAGGTTTGCCATAATCTCATCCGCCTTGTCCTTGCTGAACTTCAGGATGCGCTGCATCTTGATTTCCAACAGTTTGAGGATGTCGTCCTTCGTCACCTCGCGGATGAACTGTGGATAGTAGGGTGTCAGTCTTTCGTCGATATGTTCGCAGACCGCGTCAATCGTGGGCGCTTGCTCAAATTTCTTGTCCTTATAGATGCGCTCCTCGATGAAGATGCGCTCCAACGAATAGAAATGCAGTTGCTCCAACAGCTCGCCCCTGCGTATCTCCAACTCCTGCCGGATCAATCCTTTCGTGCGGTCCACGGAATGGCGAAGCACATCGCTGATGGTCAGGAACTTCGGTTTGTTGTCCTCAATGACACAGCAGTTTGGGGAGATAGTTACCTCGCAGTCGGTGAACGCATAGAGTGCGTCGATGGTCTTGTCCGATGATACGCCGGGCGACAGATGCACGAGAATCTCGGCATTGGCGGCGGTCAGATCCTCCACCTTTCTTGCCTTGATTTTCCCTTTCTCCACAGCCCGCACGATGGAATCCTCCAAAGTTTCGGCGGTCTTTGAGAACGGGATTTCACGGATGACGAGCGTCTTCTGGTCTAACTTCTCAATCTTTGCGCGCACCTTCAGCGTGCCTCCGCGCTGACCATCGTTGTACTTGCTCACGTCGATGCTTCCGCTTGTGGGAAAATCTGGGTACAGTTGGAACGGCTCATCGTGGAGATAGGCGATGGCGGCTTCGCAGATTTCGCAGAAGTTGTGGGGGAGGATTTTCGAGGAGAGACCGACGGCAATGCCCTCCGCACCCTGTGCGAGCAACAGGGGGAACTTGACGGGGAGCGTGATAGGCTCCTTGTTTCTGCCGTCATAGGACATCTTCCACTCCGTGGTTTTCGGATTGAATACCGTGTCAAGGGCAAACTTCGAGAGCCTTGCCTCGATGTATCGCGGTGCGGCAGCCGACGAGCCGGTCAGTATGTTTCCCCAGTTACCCTGCGTGTCGATAAGCAGGTCTTTCTGTCCTATCTGCACGAGTGCATCACCGATGGAGGCATCACCGTGCGGGTGAAACTGCATGGTATGTCCCACGATGTTAGCCACCTTGCTATACCGTCCATCCTCCATTCGTCTCATGGAGTGGAGGATGCGGCGCTGCACGGGTTTCAGTCCGTCCTCGATACTGGGCACGGCGCGCTCAAGAATCACATAACTGGCGTAATCCAAGAACCAAGTCTGATACATGCCGGACAGGTGATGCACCGCTGCTGCGTCGAAGCGGTTGGCAAGGTGCTGTTCGGCTGATGGCTCGCTGCCTGTGCCTTCTTCCGGGTGTTTCGTCTCGTCACTCATAGTCGTTGATGCTTCTGTTTGCGTGCAAAGTTACGAAAAAAAACGAAAAAGGGAAAGTATGGCCTTGCGTTTTTTTGGTCAATTCAAAATTTATTGATAATTTTGCCGGCAATTTCAGAAACAAAAGAAAACAAGATAATACAATGACAGCAAACGAGATTCGTGATTCGTTCAAAAAATTCTTCGAGTCGAAACAGCACGCTATCGTGCCATCAGCCCCGATGGTGGTCAAGGACGACCCCACGCTGATGTTCACGAATGCAGGTATGAACCAGTGGAAGGACATTATCCTCGGTACGCGCGACCCAGAGCCGCGCCGTCGTGCCGACACGCAGAAGTGTCTGCGCGTCAGCGGTAAGCACAACGACTTGGAGGAAGTGGGACATGACACTTACCACCATACGATGTTCGAGATGCTTGGCAACTGGTCGTTTGGCGACTACTTCAAGGAAGGCGCCATCGACGCGGCATGGGAATATCTGGTGGATGTTCTGAAACTGAACCCGGAAGACCTGTATGTCACCGTGTTTGAAGGTTCGCCCGAAGAGAACATTCCTCGTGATGACGAAGCAGCTTCCTACTGGCTGAAGCACGTGCCTGCCGACCATATCATTGACGGTAACAAGCACGATAATTTCTGGGAAATGGGCGACACGGGTCCCTGTGGCCCCTGCTCGGAGATTCATGTGGACTCCCGTACCCCGGAGCAGCGCCGTCAGAGCGGCATATCGGGGCGCGACCTTGTGAACAAGGACGACCCGCAGGTAATTGAAATCTGGAATCTCGTATTCATGCAGTTCAACCGCAAGGCAGACGGCAGTTTGGAGAAACTCTCAATGAACGTGATAGACACGGGCATGGGTTTTGAGCGCCTTGTGCGCATGATGCAGGGCAAGCACTCCAACTATGACACGGATATCTTCCAGCCCATCATCAAGGCGGAGGAGCAGATTACGGGTCTGAAATATGTAACCTTCGAGGAAGAGGAGGCAATCCCCGGCGGTATCAGCAAGGAGCAGAACGATATCAACGTGGCCATGCGCGTCTGCGCAGACCACTTGCGTGCCGTCAGCTTCTCGATTGCCGACGGTCAGTTGCCCTCCAATGCCAAGGCGGGCTATGTGATTCGCCGAATCCTGCGCCGTGCCGTGCGCTATGCCTATACGTTCCTCGGACAGAAAGAGGGCTTCCTCTACAAACTCGTGCCGACGCTCGTGCATGAGATGGGTGATGCCTTCCCCGAACTGAAGGCACAGCAGCAACTGATATCGAAAGTGATGAAAGAGGAGGAGGATTCCTTCCTCCGCACCTTGGAGAAAGGTATCTCGATGCTCAACAATGCGATGGAGCAGATGAAGGCGGCTGGCAAGACCGAACTTGACGGTGTGCAGGCGTTCCGCCTCTTTGACACCTATGGCTTCCCGCTCGACCTGACCGAGTTGATTTGCCGCGAGAACGGCTATACCGTTGATGAGAAGCAGTTCGGCGAGGAAATGCAGAAGCAGAAGGAGCGTGCCCGCAATGCGGCGCAGGTGGAGAACTCCGACTGGACGGAGTTGCAGCCGGGCGAGCAGCAGTTCGTGGGCTACGACTATACGGAATATGAGTGTAACATCCTCCGTTACAGGAAGGTGACGCAGAAGAAAGGCGAATATTATGAACTGGTGCTCGACCACACGCCGTTCTATGGCGAGATGGGTGGACAGGTAGGCGACCAGGGCGTGCTCGTCAATGAGAACGAGACCGTCGAGATTATCGACACCAAGCGCGAGAACAACCAGAGCGTGCATATCGTGAAGCAGTTGCCCAAAGACCCGTCGGCACAGTTCATGGCTTGCGTGGATACGGACAAACGTGCCGCTTCAGCAGCCAATCATACGGCAACCCACCTGCTCGACTATGCGCTGAAGCAGGTATTGGGCGACCATGTGGAGCAGAAAGGCTCATTGGTCAGCCCCGACACGCTGCGCTTCGACTTCTCTCATTTCCAGAAAGTCACCGACGAGGAAATCCGTCAGGTAGAGCGCTTGGTGAACGAGATGATTCGTGAGAACCTCCCGCTCGATGAGCATCGTGAACTGCCGTTCGACGAAGCGAAGAAACTCGGTGCGATTGCACTCTTCGGCGAGAAGTACGGCGACAAGGTGCGCGTGGTGCGCTTCGGTCCGAGCTGTGAGTTCTGTGGTGGTATTCATGCTGCTGCGACGGGTAATATCGGTTTCTTCAAGATTGTGTCCGAAAGTTCCGTGGCTGCCGGCATCCGCCGTATCGAAGCAAAGGCGGGCAAGGAGTGTGAGGAAATGCTCTATCAGGCACAGGATATGCTGCGAAGCATCCGCATGGTGTTCAACAATGCCAAGGACTTGCAGGGTGTCATCAGCAAGTACATCGAGGAGCACGCTTCCATGAAGAAAGAAATCGAGCAGTTCCAGGCTCAGCGCGTGGAAACGCTTGCCAACGAGCTGGTGGAGAAAGCCCGCACGGTGAATGGAGTGAGTGTCATCACTGCCAAGTATGCGATGATGCCGAATGCTGCCAAGGACTTGGTGTTCCGTGTGCGTGAGCTGCATCCCGAGAACCTGCTCTGTGTCGTGGGAACCGTCTTTGAGGAGAAACCGATGCTCAATGTCATCCTGAGTGAGGACATGGTGAAGGAGCACGGACTCAATGCCGGACAACTTGTACGCGAGGCGGCCAAGCTGATGCAGGGCGGTGGTGGCGGACAGCCTCACTTTGCCTCGGCAGGAGGAAAGAACCTCGACGGTCTTTCCGCTGCCATCGACAAAGTGGTAGAGTTGGCAAATCTCTGATTTATGCTTTGAGGGCGCGCATGGCGTTGAGTACCGCCAAGACGGTGACACCGACGTCTGCGAATACTGCCATCCACATCGTGCTGAGGCCGAAGGTGGCAAGTACGAGTACGGCCGTCTTTACGCCGATGGCAAATGTCACGTTCTGTCGGGCGATGCCTACCGTGCGGCGGGCGATGCGGATGGCAAGGGCTATCTTTGATGGTTTGTCATCCATCAGCACCACGTCGGCGGCCTCAATAGCAGCATCACTGCCTAATCCACCCATTGCGATACCCAAATCAGCGCGCGCCAATACTGGCGCGTCGTTGATGCCGTCGCCTACGAATGCGAGATAGTTTCCCGCCTCTTTTTCTTTCAGCAGTCGCTCCACATGGCTCACCTTGTCGGCGGGCAACAGTTCTGCATGGTATTCGGTCAGGTGGAGCATTTCCGCCACTTCCTTACCCACTTCCTTGCGGTCGCCTGTCAGCATGACGGTGCGGCTGATGCCGAGCGCATGCAGTTGGCTGATGGCCTCGGCACTGTCTTCTTTCATCTGGTCGGTGATGACGATATGTCCGGCATACGCCCCGTTGATGGCAACATGGACAATCGTGCCCGTCAGTTCACACTCATGCCACTTGACTCCCGCGAACTCCATCATCTTCGTGTTACCCACACATACGACATCTTCCCCAACATGAGCGCGGATGCCCTTGCCTGCGATTTCCTCCACGTTGCTTACCTCGCATCCGTCGGTAGCCTCGTCGGGGAATGCGTCGCGCAGGGCAGCACCGATGGGGTGGGTGGAGAAATGCTCCACATGGGCGGCAAGATGCAGCAAGTGGTGCGCATCGCAGACATCAGGATGTACGGCGGTGACGGCAAACTGCCCATGGGTGAGCGTGCCGGTCTTGTCGAACACCACGGTATCTACCTTTGCCAATACATCGATGTAGTTGGCTCCCTTGATGAGGATGCCGTGGCGGGATGCCCCACCGATACCTCCGAAGAAGGTGAGGGGTACACTGATGACGAGGGCACACGGACAGGAGACGATGAGGAATGTCAGTGCGCGGTAGAGCCATGTGGGGAACGTGCCGGCAAAGTCACCGGAGAAGAGTGGGGGCAGCACGGCCACCGCAACGGCGGCAAACACCACGATAGGCGTATAGATACGGGCAAAACGGGTGATGAATGCCTCGCTTTTCGACTTGTTCTCGGTGGCATGCTCCACTAAGTTGATGATTTTCGACACGGTACTCTCTCCGAAACTCTTGGTGGTGCGCACCTTGATGACGCCCGAGAGATTGACGCAGCCAGAGGTCACTTCGTCCTTCTCTGCCACCTCGCGCGGCACGCTCTCACCCGTCAGCGCCACAGTGTTGAGCGCAGAAGTCCCTTCGATGATTACGCCGTCAAGCGGAATCTTTTCGCCAGGCTTTACAATGATGACCTCCCCAATGGCGACCTCTTCAGGATTGACTTGTTGGGTCTTGCCGTCCCTCACCACGCTTGCCGTGTCGGGGCGGATGTCCATCAGGTGGGCGATGCTCTTGCGGCTCTTTCCTTCGGCGTATTCCTCAAAGAGTTCACCGACGCAGAAGAACAGCATGACGAACACCGCTTCGGGAAACTCCGTCTCTGCCCCGGGCAGAAAACCGATGAGGAGCGCCCCGGTGGTGGCCACCGTCATGAGGAAATGCTCGTTGAAGATGTCTCCGTGCGCGATGCCCTCTGCCGTCTCTTTCAGCGTGCCCCATCCGATAAGCAGGTAGGGAACGAGATAGACGAGCAGCAGTTGCCATGTAGATAGTCCGAAGTTGTTCTCCACTATCTTGGCGACAATCAGGAGGATGACCGTACCGATGATGAGCGCTATTTGGCTTTTCAACTCCTCGTGCTCATGTTCGTGATGATGTTCGTGTTCCATGTTTTTATTGCTTTGATGATTGTTCTGATGTTTTCGGGTGCAAAGTTACGGCAAGACTTCTGCAACCCGGTTGCAAACTTGTCGCGTCGTATTTTCGCAAAACTTCATTAATTGTTTGTCGTTTCTGCCGTTTTTTTGTATTTTTGCAGGCAGAACCGACAAAAATCATCAAGCGCATGGCACTGAATACGAACAAGGATTTGAAGCTCTACTACTCCATCAAGGAGGTGGCAAGCATGTTTGACCTCAACGAGAGTACGCTCCGTTACTGGGAAAAGGAGTTCCCGTTTCTGAAGCCTAAGACAACTGGCCCTGCCAAGGTGCGCCAGTATCAGGAGAAAGACATCGAGCAAGTGCGCCTGATTCACAACTTGGTGAAGGTGCGCGGTTTTAAGTTGGCTGCCGCTCGCACCATCCTCACGAAGAACCGCAAGGGTGCCGACACGAAGGCTGATGTGTTGGAGCGCCTGATCAGCGTGCGCTCCGAACTGCAAGCCTTGAAGCGGCAGTTGGATTACTTGCAATAATTAAAAACCAAAACACCGAACAATGAAGAAATCCATGTTTTTAGCCTTGCTGCTAAACTGTTCCTTGTTGGCATCTGCCGACAACCGTGTCTATCAATCCATTGTGGCTGCCGACGGCAGTGGTGATTATACGAGTGTGCAGGCTGCGATTGATGCCGTGCCGGAGGATAACCTTTGCCAGTACCGTATCTTCGTCAAGGCGGGTACATATCGCGAACATGTCTATATCCCGCTGAGCAAGAGCCGGGTGAGCCTGATAGGTGAGGGGGCAGACAAGGTGTTCATCAGTGACGACAAGAAGAGCGGAGGCCCTGACGCGATAATTGTAGATAAGGGTGCCACCGTCGTGGTACACGCAAACGACATAACCTTCCAGGGTATCAGTTTCGTCAATTCGTATGGCGTTGAGGCGGAGGACGGCCCACAGGCATTGGCACTCTATGCCAAGGGCGACCGCATCGCGCTCAATCGCTGCGCTATCCTCGGCTACCAAGATACCTATCGTACATCCGAGGCGTTCAATGGGCGCAACTATGTCAGCAACAGTCTGATTCTGGGTGCTGTCGATTTTATCTATGGTAGTGGGAATGCGTGGATAGAGCAGTGTACCATCAAGATCAACCGCAAGTCGGGCGGATGGATTGTTGCCCCGAAGCATCGCCCGACCACAGAATGGGGCTACGTATTCAATAATTGTACGCTGACGGCTGACGGCAATCCCGCAGAGACGAGCATCCTGCTCGGTCGTCCGTGGCACTATCAGCCGCAGACGGTGTTCCTCAACACCCGCTCGGAGATTACCATTCCCGATGAAGGTTGGGATCCCTGCATGAACGGTCTCCCCTCGGTATTCGCAGAATATAATACGGTGGATGCCAACGGCAAACCACTCGACCTATCGAAGCGCATCAACCGCTACTATCGTATCGAGAAGGGCGACACCATCTGGTGTACCGCCAAGAATGTATTGACGGCAGAGGAGGCAGCGCGCTATACGGTGGAGGCAGTCATGGCAGGTAATGACAACTGGAATCCTGTGCGAATCTTCCAACCTTCATCGCAGCCTATCGGCTATGCCGTGTTTGCCGATGACAAGTTAGTGGCTATTGTCCCGACCTTGGAGGCAAAATACAAGGATGCCCGCTATCAGGCAAGACCAATCAACGCCTACGGTTGTTTCGAGCGAGAATGACACATTAAATCCACCGATACACGAAGACATGAAAAGACTAATCTACACCATTTGTATGCTTTGCGGACTGGCATCTGCCTCCGCAGAGAACTATCCCTATCGCAGTGACTACCTTTGGCTGACCGTTCCCGACCATTCCGACTGGCTCTACAAGACGGGTGAACGCGCCAAGGTGGAGGTGACTTTCTGCCGCTACGGCATCCCACAGGATGTGGAGGTGAGCTATGAGATAGGGCCTGACATAATGCCTTCCACGCAGCACGGTACGGTGCGGCTGAAGAACGGACGAGCCACGATAGACATGGGTACGCTGAAGCAGCCCGGATTCCTCGACCTTCGGCTGACTGCCACCGTTGAAGGACGGCAATACCCCCATCACGTGAAGGTGGGTTTCTCACCCGAACAACTGAAGCCTTATACGAAAGACCCTGCGGACTTCGATGCCTTCTGGAAGCAGACGCTGGAGGAAGCCCGCAAGACACCCGTCACGGCAACCGTTGAGCCTGTGCCCGCCTTTACCGATGATGAGGTGGAATGCTCGCTCGTGAAGCTGCGCATCGACAAACGCCATTCCATCTATGGCTACCTGACGAAACCGAAGGCAGCGGGCAAATACCCTGTAGTGCTTACCCCGCCGGGCGCAGGCATCAAGACGATTCAGAACCATACCGATGCCTATTCCCGTAACGGTTTCATTCGCATGGAGATGGAAATCCACGGGATGCACCCCGACACGCCTCTTGAGACTTTCCGCGAAATCTCTGCGGCGTTCTCGGGAGAGAACGCATATTTGGAGAATGGACTCGATGACCGCGAGAACTATTATATGCGCCATGTCTATGCCGCCTGTGTGCGTGCCATCGACTATCTGACCTCGCTGCCCGAGTGGGACGGCAAGAACGTGGCGGTGCAGGGTGGCAGTCAGGGCGGTGCGCTTGCCCTCATCACCGCCGGTCTCGACCCGCGCGTGACAGCTTGCGTTGGCAATCATCCCGCCCTGTCGGACATGGCGGGCTATCTCGACAACCGTGCGGGAGGCTATCCCCACCTTAACCGTCTGCACAACATGTTCACGCCCGAGAAGGTGCGGACGATGGCGTATTACGATGTGGTGAACTTTGCGCGCCGCATCACCTGCCCCGTCTATCTCACTTGGGGGTACAACGACAATACCTGTCCGCCCACGACGAGCTACATTGTCTATAACCTTATCACCGCTCCGAAGGAGGCACTCATCACGCCCATCAACGAGCATTGGACAACCGATGAGACCGCCGAGCGGCAGATGCAGTGGATTCAGCAGCGGTTGGTGAAGTAAGCGCGGAAAATCCATCTGATTCTAATATTGGTAAACAGCATGAAGACTATCTTGAACGACGCTTTGAAAACGGTGTGTGCGCTGATGCTTTGCATGGCAGTCTGCGCCCCCTTGTCCGCCCAGAAGCGCGACAAATATGAGTTTATGCGCAATCTGCCCGTCTATGCGGACTCGCTCATTGCCGACCTCACCTATCCGATGGCGTGGGGCAACAGTCCCATCACGGACTTTGCCGAATGGAAGCAGGTGGCACGGCAAAAGGTATTCGACTGCATGCTCACGCCGCCGCCCCCTGCCGCTGACGGCTACGATGTGAAGATACTCTGTGAGGAGCATCGTGACGGCTATACGGCGCACAAGATAGAGATTCGCCTTTCGCGTTATTACACCGTTCCCGCCTATGTGCTGATTCCCGACGGCAAAGGGCCTTTCCCTGCCGTCAATGTGCTGCACGACCACGGTGCCCACCTTTTTATAGGTAAGGAGAAGATGATTCGCCCACTTGCCTGTGAGGATTCCACCGTCATCAAGGATGCCGAGGAGTGGGCTGCACAACTCTATGAAGGTCAGTTTGTGGGCGATTACCTCGCCCGCCACGGCTATGTGGTATTCTCCGCCGACGCCCCGATGTGGGGTGAGCGCGGACAGAAGGAGGGGGCGCGCCGCGACCGCTACGACATGATTGCGGGCAATATGATGATGTACGGCATTGACCTCAGTGCCTATATGACCTACGATGATATCGCCGGTACGGAGTTCCTTGCCTCGCTGCCTGAGGTTGATGCCTCTCGCATCGGTTGCACAGGTTGCTCGATGGGTGCTTATCGTGCGTGGATGCTCTCTGCTTTGAGCGACCGCATCAAGGTAGGCACGGCTATCTGCTGGATGGTCACCACCGACGAGCAGATGAGTTTCAAGTATAGCCGCACGGAGAACGGCGGTTTCGCCAACTGTTTCCCCGGCTTGCGCCGCTGGTTGGACTATCCCCACGTGGCGAGCCTCGCCTGTCCGAAACCGATGCTCTTCATCAACGGCTCACAGGATAAACTATTTCCCGTGCCTGGTGTGGAGAAGGCTTTCAAGACGATGCACGGCACTTGGGAGAGCCAAGGAGCGGGCAGCAATATCGAAACCGAGTTGTGGGACATGCCCCACAGCTGTCCCCTCAAAGCCCAGGAGCGCATCCTCGAGTTCTTCCAAAAGCATTTATGACTGACGGAAGCGCCTAAATGTTAAATTCTTCCAAAATATAGGACAATCTACTGCTCAAAACTCGCGTATTTTCAACCAGACCAACTGGCTGGGGAAAATACGCGAGTTTCATGTAACTACAATTCATTGATTATCAATATCTTGTAAAATTATTACATGTTTTAAGCCCTGAAAAGCCCATAAAATGGCACTTTTGGGGTGGTTTCCCAGAGTAATTTTCTTCAATTTTTGGTCAAATAGCGTTGAATTTTACGCCAAATAGGCTTGAATTTTAGGCTTAACTCTATCAATTTTCGTGTTACTTTTTACTAAAATCCGTGTTACTTTTTACTAAAATCCGTGTTACTTTTTATCAAATTCCGTGTTACTTTTTGGAAAAATATAACACGAA
>JAFLSG010000034.1 GCA_022511065.1 Prevotella sp. | reverse complement strand
TATTATATATATTATAATATATATAATAATATAATAATCATATCTTCCTCTTTTCTGCACATCGAAAGGTGCTTAATGTCAAATGTCAAATATGTCAAATGTCAAATATGTCAAATGTCAAATATGTCAAATGTCAAAAATTGGCAGCGAAGCCGCCTGGGGAGTGTGAGAATGCTGCTTATCACGATAAAATGTATTTTTACTGCAATAATATGCCGTTCTATTTCTTCTCCTCGCCCTTGTCCTGTATGAACCCGATTCTGCGCCTCGGCTTGGTTCAGCACTCGGGTTTCCACGCCGTACATGGCGGCTAAGTCGAAGTCGAGCATCACGCGCTGACCTCTCACCTCCCTTTACTTATTCAGCTCCTTCACCGGCACCCAGTACCAGAAGCAGGCGCCGCCTTCGGGCGGGGTGACGAGACCGATGTCGCCCTGGCAATGCTCCACGATGGTCTTGCAGATGGTGAGTCCGAGACCGGGGATGTCGTTCTGGACGGCGGTGGATTTGTCGTTGAGCAGGGAGAAGATGTTGTTGCGCAGATCTTCGGGTACGCCGCTGCCCGTGTCTTTTACCTCCACATAGAGGTTGTTGCTTTCGAGGCGGTAGGTGAGGGTTATCTTGCCCTTCTCGGTGTACCGCACGGCGTTGTCAAGGAAATTCTTGGTGATGGTATGCATGACTTCCTCGTCGGCATAGATGCTCCTGAACTCTGCGCCTACGACTTCGAGCGTCACGCCTTCGTGCAGATGCTTGCGGGCTTCCTCGGCATACGACTCCATGGCGATGTCGATGTTCACCTCGGTGCGGTTGAGCTTCATCTCGCGCGTCTCGATGTCGGTCAGGGTGAGCAGCTGGTTGATGAAGTAGAGCAGTCGCTCGCCGTTTTCATTGACCAGCGTCGCCAGTCGTTTCCGCTCCTCGAGGGGCAGGCCGTCGTTGCCGTTTGACTTGAGTACTTCGGAGAAGCCGATGATGGCGTTGAGCGGGGTGCGCAGCACGTGGTTCACGTTGGCGAGGAACACTGTTTTTGCGCGCTCGCTGCGCTGTGCGCGGCGCATTTCCTCTTTCAGCCTCACTTGGTAGCGGCGCTGGAGGATGATGAAGACGCAGAGAACGATGAAGGTGATTGCCGTGAGCAGATACCATACCCAGCGGGGTGTCTTCTGGATATCGAGAAATAGGCCTGCGGGTCCATACACGTCGCGGATGACTCCCTCTTCCTCCATCTTGTCAATCTCGGCGTTGATGAGACTTATCAGGGCGCTGTCGCGGCTGGCGAAGCAATACTCGCGGGGCATCAGGGTGAAGTCCTCGAGGCTGAGGTTGGTGAAATCGTATGTATCTACGATGTATCTTGCTTGGTATCGGTAGCACAGCACAGCGTCGTACTCGCCGTCGGAGAGGTCTTGTATCGCCTGGCGCAGGTTGGTCACGATGACGGGCACTGCCCCGACTGCGGCAAGGGTGTCGCTGATGGGTCGCGAGGAGAGGTATGCCACTTTCTTGCCCGTCAGCCGTCGCATGTCCACGTGGCGGCTTGTCCTGTCGCTGCGATAGACTATCTGGTAGTACATCCTGAAGATGGCGCGCGAGTAGTGGAGGCTGTCCTTTCGATAGGGCGAGAACGTCATGAGCGAGAGGTTTATCTTGCCGTCGATGGTGGCGCGGGGGATGTCTGCCCACGGCATGGCCTCGTTCTTGTGGGGCAGGTGAAGCCGCTCCATGAGTTTATCTACAAACTCGGTGTCGTAGCCTGACGGCTCGCCTCCTCGACCTGAGTATTCGAGGGGTGGGGAGTCGATGGCAACGCCGAAAATCACGGGTTGTTCTTCGCTATAGTCGCTCCATTCTGCCTTTGCGCTTACGGCGGCGACTAAGAGGATGAGGGTGTATAGCAGTCTCTGTCTCATGTCAATGGGTTTTGTGTTGCATCTAATTGTTGCAGGCGTGCGATGTACTTGCCAAGTATGTCGAACTCTACATTGACTACCGTGCCTACGCGGATGTCGCAGAAGTTCGTATGCTCGAAGGTGTAGGGAATGATGGCCACCTGGAAGGTGGTGGGCGTGGGGTTGCAGACGGTGAGCGACACGCCATTGACCGTCACCGAACCTTTATCCACGGTGAAGTAGCCCTTGCGTGCCATCTCCGGGTTCTCGGGGTATTCGAAGGTAAAGTAGGTGGAGCCGCCGGCATCCTCCATGTGGGTGCATCGCGCGGTCTGGTCCACGTGTCCCTGCACGATGTGCCCGTCGAGTCGTCCGTTCATCAGCATCGAGCGTTCCACGTTCACCTTGTCGCCCACCTTCAGCAGTCCGAGGTTGGTGCGGTCGAGAGTCTCCTTCATGGCGGTGACGGTATAGGTGCCGTCCTCGATGCGCACCACGGTGAGGCACACGCCATTGTGAGCAACGCTCTGGTCAATCTTCAGTTCGCCTACGAACGAGCATCGGAGGGTGAGGTCGATGTTCTCACGGTCTCTCGTGATGGCCTCGACGGTGGCAAATTCTTCTATTATTCCAGAAAACATGATACTGATGTTGGATTTGTTATATTATTCGTTGTAGTCATCAAAAAGAGAGCCGTGCCGATGATTTGGTGAAAACTCCTGTTTCACACGATATGGGTGCTCCCTGCTGTTGTAATCCACCGGCATTGCTGCTCCCGTGAGGGTGTGGCCCGCCATAGGCAAGGGAAACGTTCCCAAGAGATTTTTTAATGTAGAGTATCCCGATCTATGCGGCACGGCCCGTGTCGGTCTCTCTTTCGGAGACAAAGGTAAGGCTTATTTGCGAATAAGCCAAACCTTTTCTCACTTTTTTTATTCTTCTTCAATGTCGGACACGTCAATGACCTCGTAGTCTTCAGTCACGTCTTCTTCCTCAGCAGCTGCTTCCTCGGCCTCTTGTGCCTGTCGCTTGGCTGCCCGCTTGCGGCGAACTCTCCGCTGCCAGATGATGAGCAGCACGACGAGCAGGATGACACCCGCCGCGAGGTATGCCCAGAGGAAGGGGGAGGTGAGGAAGGCGTAGGGGGGCACGACAATCTCGATGGTGCGCTGGTCGTATTTGTCGGGCGACTCAAGCAGGAATGCCCTTACCTTCAGCGTGTATGTGCCGGCAGGCACGCCAGAGTAGTTGGCGATGCGGTTGTTGGGTGCGTTCTGCCAATCCTTGTCATAGCCTTCCAGTTTGTACTGGTAGTGTACGCGGTGCTGCAGCTGATAGTTGAGCGAGGCGAAGCGGAAGGCGAATGTGCTGCTGCGTGAGGGCAGCTTCACGCTGCGCGACACGGGCACATAATAATCATAGGTGTCGTTGAGCCTCGGGCTTTGCAGCTCGCCGTCGAGATAGAAGCCTGTCAGGTGGAGCTTGAGCAGCGAGCCGGTGGTGGTCATCAGCTTCTTGCGGTCCACGATGTAATAACCATCGAGCGTACCGAAAAGTATATTGCCGTTGGGCAGCGTGATGGCTGCGCCTTCGGAGAGTCTTGTCTCATCTACACCGTCGAGGTTTGAGAAGGTGGAGATGATTTGCTTCTCGGCGTCGAAGGAGCAGAGGATGTGGTCGGTGGCGAACCATGTGTCGCCGTCCTTGCCGAAGGTGATGCTCTGAATCTCCTCCGAGGGCAGTCCGCTCTTGGAGTCGTAGGTCTTGAAGAGCCAGTTGCCGTCATCGTCCTGCCCGGTGGTGCAGCTCAGTCCGCCTCCGCTCGTTCCTGCCCACATGTTGCCTTGCTTGTCGCGCTTCAGGCACACCACATCGTTACTCATCATCATGTGCTCCTCGGAGTCAGACATTGCCAGTTTCTCGATGCTGAGCTTCTTGTTCTTGTAGGACATGATGAGTATGCCGTCGGTGGAGCCTGCCCACACGTTGCCGTCCTTGTCAAGCTCGAGGGTGCGCATCTTGCGGTAGGAGTTGTGGGGATAGTTTTTCATCTCGTTGCCGTAGTGCAGGAAGATGTCTTGTCCGTTCTTGCTCTTTGCCATGAGATTCACGCCTCCGCCGTAGGTGGCTACCCAGATGTTGCCCTCCTTGTCCTCTATGGCGTAGTAGGCGTTGTTGGAACTGAGGCTCCACTTGTTGTCGGCCTCGTGGCGATAGTTGCGCACAGACCATCCGCTGCCGTTGGGCGACATCTTGAACACACCGTTGTCTTTCGAGCAGAGCCAGTAGTTGCCCTTTGAGTCCTTCGATATACCGTAGAGGCGACCGAGCGGAAAACCTTTGTCGTCGTGGGTGATGGTAGTGCGCGTGCCGTCGTCGTGGTAGAGGAAGAGGCTGCTGCTTTTGTTGCCAAGCAACAGCAGCTTGCGGTGCGTGTCATAGTACATGGCACGAATCTCGTTCTCCACCGTCGAGGTGGCATTCGCCACGGGACGCTCGCGCACGATGTTGTTCTTCAGAATCTCAAGTTTCTCTAATCCGCGGCGTGTGGTCGATTCAAACACCACGCCCTCGGGCAGCTCCAAGGCTGCATTGACGGTGTTTGAGAGGTTCCACGGGTTGGTGGGGTCGTTGTGGAAATATTCCACGTTATCCTTCTCGCGGTTATAGTAGCCATAGCCGCCGTGGTTCATCTGCACCCAGACCGCTCCGTTGTTCTCATTGAACAGTCCGCCCCTGCCGTCGTGCTCAGGCACGAGCACGGTCTGCTGGAACAGTTTCTCGTCGCCCGTGGATGGAATCAGACGGGAGGCACCCATGCGATCGTCGCAGAACCAGATAACGCCCTGACTATCCACGAACAGGCTGAATATAGACAAACCCGAGGGATGGCGCACAAGCTTGGGCTGCTGCCCGTAGGCATAGACATAGATGGCACCCTTGGAGGTGGCGGCGTAGATGTTGTAGCCGTTGGAGTGGAGGCAGCTGATTTCCTCGTCGGGCAAGATGGCAGCTTGTTCAAGCATCAGGTTGCCGCGGTCAAGGCGATGGATGCCCTTGTTCGTGCCGAGCCAGATGTCGCTCTGATAGCCTTCCGCCATGCCGCTGATGGTGAGTCCAGAGGTGGATACCTGGTCGCTCTTAATCCCGTTGCGGTCAAGGCGGAGGATATACAGCCCTGAGCCGTTGATGCTTGCCAGTACGTCGCCCGTACTGGTTACGAGCAGCGGTTCTGAGCTTTTAAACTCCTCGTAGCCCGCATAGCCTTCAAAGGGATTGATAATCCGGTCGGTGGTGCGGTCAATCACGAACACGCGGCTGTCGTACATGCGCATCCATACATTCTGCCCCTGATCGACGGCAAGGTCGAAGATGCGGTTGTGCAGGTTCTTGATGCGGCTGCTGTTGCCCGTCTTGTAGTTATAGAAGTCATAGCCGTCAAATCGCGACAGACCATTCCAAGTGGCTATCCACAGATAGCCGTAGTCGTCTTGTGTGAGGTAAGAGATGGCATTACTTGCCAATCCGTCTTCCGTGGAATAGTGTGAGCGCGATGCCTGTAACAGCTGCGCATCAGCCGTCAGGGGTGCAAAGGCGAGGCACGACGCAAGCAGCGCCTTGCCTATTTTTTTTGTCATCGGATTTGTTAGTCTTATAGTCAGCTTTTTCATTGATAGAGCCTTGTAGTTAGTAATATCTTGATTTGTCTTTGCAAAAATAGAGTTTTTCCAAGAAATTACCAAACAAATTAAAGGAATTTACCTATCTTTGCCGAAAAATTGGCAGATTGTGATGAAAAATATATGTATTGTAGCGGGCGCACGGCCCAATTTCGTGAAAGTGTCACCCTTGGTCAGGGCAATAGACGGGCGTGCTGATGCCGAGTGTCTTTTGGTCTATGCGGGGCGTGAGGATGACCCCACGCTGGAGTCTTCGCTCTTTGAAGATCTTCGAATGCCGCGACCGCAATATTTCTTGGGTGTCGATAGCACGAGCCTGAACGAGATTACCAGTAGGGTGATGGCTGCGTTCGATGCTTTCCTTGATGCGCATCCCGTTGATGTCGTGCTTGTTGTGGATGACCTTGCCTCCACGATGGCGGCGGCGATAGTCACGAAAAAACGCAATGTCAGATTGGCTCACCTCGTGGCGGGTACGCGCTCGTTTGACATCAACATGCCGAAGGAAATCAATCGTCTCGTGATTGATGCGCTCAGCGACTATCTCTTCACGGCAGGCGTGCGCAGTACGGGCGTTGCCACGCGGGAGCAGTCGGAGAACTCGCAGACCTACATGGTGGGTAACATTCTCATGGACACGCTTCGCTTCAACCACGACCGTCTTCGCAAGCCGCAGTTGCCCGATGATGTCCTCTCTCGTATTGCCGACCTTCAGGCGCAGTCTTATCTTGTGTTCACGCTGAATCGCCGTGCCCTGATAGCCGACGAGGAAAATCTTGCGCGGATGCTCCATGCAGCGGTGGAGGCAGCGGGTGGAATCCCCATCGTTGCCCCGTTGCGTGAGGATGCCCGTAAGGTGGTTGAGGGAATGAACGTGAACATACAGATTATTAGTCCGTTAAGTTATCTTGAATTCGGGTGGCTGACGGCGAATGCAATGGGTGTCATTACGGACTCGGGTAACGTAGCCGAAGAAGCCACGTTCAACGGTGTGCCGTGCATCACGCTCAACAACTATACCGAGCATCAGGAGACGGTTACCGTGGGTTCTAACGTCTTGGTGGGTGAGGATGCTGACAAACTTCGTGAGGAAGTCAGGAAGATGGTCAGCGGGGAATGGAAAAAGTGCGCTCTTCCCGAGCGTTGGGATGGGCGCACTGCAGAGCGTATCGTTCAGATACTCCTTTCTTGATTAGTAGTTCTCGGGCTTGATTTGGAAGTAAGCCTGTGCATGGTTGCAAACGGGGCACTCCTCTGGAGCCTTCTTGCCAATCACTACGTGACCGCAGTTAGAGCACTGCCAGATAACATCGTTGTCTCTTGAGAACACGATTTCCTTCTTCACGTTGTCCAACAGCTTGCGATAGCGAGCCTCGTGCTCCTTCTCAACCTTGGCAACACCCTCGAACTTGGCAGCAATCTCGTCGAAACCTTCCTCGCGAGCTTCTTTTGCCATGCGGTCGTACATATCAGTCCACTCGAAGTTCTCGCCGTTGGCAGCATCCTCAAGGTTGGTAGCCGTGTCGCTTACCTTACCGCCATTGAGGTACTTGTACCACAGTTCAGCGTGCTCCTTCTCGTTGGCAGCCGTCTCCTCGAAAATCTTGGAAATCTGCACGAAACCGTCTTTCTTTGCCTTTGAAGCGAAATAGGTGTACTTGTTTCTTGCCATAGACTCACCTGCGAAAGCCTCCATGAGGTTTTTCTCGGTCTTTGTTCCTTTCAAATCTTTCATAATCTAAATATAAACTAAGTTAGTAAAATACTGTAATCCGTGCAAAGATACGAACATTGCCACAATGCGCCAAATCTTTTAATGATTTTTTTGTCATGCGGTGATTTCGCCCCGTATGTTGCGCTTCATCTGCTCGCGCACGGCTTCCGGGTCGTCAGGGTAGTGGCTTTGCAGGAACATCAGTTTGGTGACGGCAGACTCCACCGTGGAATCCCTGCCGCTTACAACGCCTGCTTCTTGCAGATAGTAGCCCGTATCGTATCGGCTCATCTCCACCGCCCCCTGCATGCACTGGCTGATGTTCACGATGACCTTGCCATTCGCCGTACCCTCCTTGAGTGCCTTGAGCAGCCACGGGCTTTGCGGTGCATTTCCACTTCCGAATGTGCGCATCACGATGGCTTTCAGGTTGGGCGTGTGGATGATGTGGCGGATGAGGTCTTCCCGGATGCCGGGGAAGAGGGAGAAGATGATGACATTGTTGTCCAATCGGAAGTGTGGGGTCATCGGTTTGCTGAAATCGGGGCGCAACATGCGGTGGCGATGGTAAGTGATGTTCACGCCGGCATCCACGAGGTGTGGATAGTTGAACGACTCGAAGGCATTAAACTCCTCGGCACTCTGCTTGGTGGTGCGGTTGCCTCGCAAAAGATGACCGTTGAAATAGATGCCCACTTCCGGCACCATCGCATGTCCCTCCTCATCCTTGGCGGCAGCTATCTCCACGGCTGTTATCAGGTTCTCCTTGCCGTCTGTTCGGAGCTGTCCGATGGGCAGTTGGCTGCCTGTGAAGATGACGGGCTTCGTCAGGTTATCCAACATATAGGAGAGAGCAGAGGCAGTGTATGCCATCGTGTCCGTACCGTGCAGCACCACAAAACCATCAAACTCCTCATATCGGTCGGCAATGCAATGCGATAAGTCAGTCCACAGCCCGGGTGTCATATTGCTCGAGTCTATCGGCGGATTGAACTGATAGGTGGCGATTTCTATCTCAAACTGCTTCAGTTCCGGCACGTTGTGCAGCAGGTGTTCGAAGTCGAAAGGCTCCAAGGCACCCGTCTGCGGATTGCGGTTCATTCCGATGGTGCCCCCGGTATAAATAAGGAGGACTTTGCTGCGATATGTCATCGTTTCTGCTAATTTTTTCGCAAAGATAGGGAGTTTTTGGAAAAAAGTGCTAACTTTGCGGAGAAAATCAAACGAAAATCTAAAACAAACAACAAAAATTATGAAACAGTTTAATGATGACAACTTCGTCCTCGACACCCAAACGGCGCAGGACTTGTATCACAACCATGCGGCTAAGATGCCGATTATCGACTATCACTGCCACCTGATTCCAGAGATGGTGGCTACCGACCACAAGTTCAAGAGCATCACCGAGTTGTGGCTTGGTGGCGACCACTACAAGTGGCGTGCCATGCGCACCAATGGCGTAGATGAGCGCTATTGTACGGGTAAGGACACGAGCGACTGGGAGAAGTTTGAGAAGTGGGCGGAGACCGTACCCTATACGTTCCGTAATCCCCTTTACCACTGGACGCACTTGGAGCTGAAGACTGCCTTTGGCATCACCAAGCAACTCTCTCCAAAGACCGCCCGCGAGATATTCGACGAGTGTAACGAGAAGCTGAAGCAACCCGAATTCTCGGCTCGCGGCCTGATGCGCCACTATAATGTGGAGTGTGTCTGCACGACGGATGACCCCGTAGATGACCTGCACAACCACATCGAGTATGCCCGCGCAAAGGCTGACAACGACCCGATGATGATTCCCGCATGGCGTCCCGACAAGGCGATGAACATCGAGAAGCCTGAGTTTGCCGCCTATGTGGAGCAGCTTGCCAATGTGAGTGGTGTGAACATCGTGAAGTTCGCCGACATGGTGGATGCGCTTCAGAAGCGTCATGACTTCTTCACCGCCAATGGTTGTAAGCTCTCTGACCACGGTATCGAGGAGTTCTATGATGAGGAATACACCGACTCCGAGATTGAGATTATCTTCGAGAAGGCGATGCGCGGCCAGCAGCTCTCAGCCTTTGAGATTCGCCAATATAAGAACTGTTTCTTGACCGTGATGGCGGAGATGGATGCGGATGCCGGTTGGACGCAGCAGTTCCACTATGGTGCTATCCGCGACAACAACACGAAGATGTATAATCAGCTTGGTCCCGATACTGGCTTCGACTCCATCGGTGAGTTCAACACCGCCAAGGCGATGTCTTCCTTCCTCAACAAACTGAACATGAAGGACAAGCTCACGCGTACCATACTCTATACGCTGAATCCCTGTGCCAACGAGGTGATTGCCACCATGCTCGGCAACTTCCAGGGTGGCGAGCCCGGCAAGATTCAGTTCGGTTCGGGTTGGTGGTTCAATGACCAGATGGACGGCATGATTCGCCAGATGAATGCCCTTTCCGTGCTTGGCCTGCTGAGCCGCTTCGTGGGCATGCTCACCGACTCACGCTCTTTCCTGAGCTATCCGCGTCATGAGTATTTCCGCCGCATTCTCTGCAACATCCTCGGCAACGATGTTGAAAAGGGGCTGCTGCCTAACGATATGGAAGTATTGGGTCGTATGGTGGAGGACATCTCCTACAACAACGCCCGCCGTTACTTCAAGTTCTATTAAGCCATGCGGATTCTGCTCATAGGTGGAACCGGCACGATTAGCAGTGCCATCACCCGACAGCTGTCTGAGGGCGGTCACGAGTTGTGGCTGCTGAACAGGGGTAGCCGCAAGGATGAAGTGCCTGCCGGCGTGCAATGGCTTCATGCCGACATCAACGACGAGACGGAGGTAAATCGCCTATTGGGCGACCTCCGTTTCGATGCGGTGTGCGATTTCATTGGTTTCGTGCCGGCGCATGTTGAGCGCGACTATCGTCTCTTCCGCCATCGCACCCGTCAATATGTCTATATCAGTTCAGCTTCCGCCTATCACAAGCCCGTGCGCAGCCACATCATCACCGAAGGCACTTCGCTTGCCAATCCCTATTGGGAGTATTCGCGCAACAAGATTGCCTGTGAGGATTTGCTGATGCGGCTCTATCGTGAGGAGGGTTTTCCTGTGACCATCGTCCGCCCAAGCCACACCTATTCAGAGCGTAGCGTACCTGTGGGCATCCACGGCACGAAAGGCAACTGGCAGGTGCTGAAGCGTATGCTCGACGGCAAGCCTGTGCTCGTGCATGGCGACGGTTCTTCACTCTGGACGATGACCTCCAACGAGGATTTCGCCCGTGGCTTCATCGGCTTGCTTGGCAATCCGCATGCCATCGGCGAGGCATTCCAGATTATGTCCGATGAGTCGCTTACGTGGAATCAGATTTACACCGTCATAGCTGATTGTCTCGGTGTGGAGTACCATCCTTACTATGTCGCCTCCGATTTCCTTGCCGCCGTCGCTCCCAAGGAATACGATATGCGTGGCAACTTATTGGGCGACAAGGCTTCTACGGTGGTATTCGATTGCTCCAAGCTCCGCCGCATTGTTCCCGATTTCTGCGCCCGCATCCGCTTTGAGCAGGGTGCCCGCCGCTGCATTGACTATATGCTCTCTCATCCCAAGTGCCAGCAGTCAGACCCCGAGTTCGATGCGTGGTGCGACAAGGTGATTGAGGCGCAAGAAGAGGCCAAGCGGCGATTCTGCTGATAACAATCAACGGCTTCTTGATATTGTAAGCACTTTTGGAGATAACAAGCAGCATTTTTATTAAAATAAGGTGGCATCTTGTTTCAATAAGATGCCACCTTATTCTTTTAAGTAATTGCATAATAATGATTATTTCAAAGACGGCACTCATTTGAATGCCCGTGGTGCTGACGAGTTCACGCGCGATTTAGTCAAGTATCTGAGATGACGCGAGCCTGCATCATGGCAAGCCGAATTTCCATGCGTAGCTCCACGACACCTCATTTTGTGCTCCGCAGTGCGCCATTTTGTGCTCCGCGATGTCTCATTTTGTGCTCGACAGTTCCTCGATTTGTGCTCCACAGTTGTACGGCGGAGCACAAAATGACGCATCATCGAGCCTAAAATCTTGCACGCGCGCGTACCTTAATATAATATATAGGGCTGTAATGGCGAGGTTGAATCTGTGTAACTATTCTGTGAATCCGTGTGCAAAGTTAAAAAGGGTTACTATAGTGTTTGCGAGGCGTAAATACTATAGTGAGGCATTGTAAACAATATGTTTAGGAAGCATAAGCACTATGGTAATGTTTTGAGTGTAATTGGTTGTAAATACAAACAAAATCCGAGAAACGTGTGGCTATGAGGAATAATTTCGCATTTTGCCCGATTCCTCGAAAAAATGCAGTACCTTTGCAGGCAGTTATGAAGATGAACACAGGATATAACCGCGAGGGTGAGTATGCCCACTTTGTGGTGAATGAGGCGCAGCCACTGTTGGAGTTCCTATTGGCGAATGTGCAGCAAAGCCGCACGAAAGTGAAGGCAACGCTGCAGGGCAGGGGCGTGAAGGTGAACGGCAAGACGGTGAGCCAGTTTGACTTTCCGTTGGAGCCGGGCATGAAGGTGGCGGTGAGCAAGACGAAGCGCAACCAGATGGGATTCAAGAGCCGCTATGTGAAGATAGTGTATGAAGATCGCTGGCTGATTGTCGTGGAGAAGGAAATCGGCATCCTCTCTATGGCGGCGGGCCACTCGTCGCTGAACGTGAAGTCGGTGCTTGACGACTATTTCAAGAAGTCAAGGCAGAAGTGCAGGGCGCACGTGGTGCATCGGCTTGACAGGGACACGAGCGGACTGATGGTCTATGCGAAGGATATGGAGACGGAGCAGATTTTGGAGCATAACTGGCACGAGATAGTGTATGACCGCCGCTATGTGGCTGTCTGCTCGGGAGAGATGGAACAGGATGAGGGCACGATAGCCAACTGGTTGAAGGACAACAAGGCTTACGTGACCTACTCATCGCCCGTGGATAACGGTGGGAAATATGCGGTGACACACTATCATGTGCTTGCACGCACCACGGAGCATACGCTCACGGAGTTCAAGTTGGAGACGGGGCGTAAGAATCAGATACGCGTGCATTCGGCGGATATGGGGCATCCTGTATGCGGTGACCCGAAATATGGCAATGGGGATGATCCGCTGCATCGGCTGTGTTTGCACGCCTGGCTGCTATGCTTCCATCACCCCGTAACGGGAGAGCCGATGGAGTTTGAGACGCCTGTGCCCACGACATTTAAGCGGTTGTTCAAGTAAAAAGGAAAGAAATATGGGAAGTGTAGGGTATTACATATTCATCTTGGTGGCAATCATCGTTGCCTTCCTGATTATCAAGAAGGTGACCACCTGCCTGATTCGCTCAGCGGTGCTGATTGTCTTGGCGGCGTTGCTCGCGTTTATCTATTGGAATTATTTGCGGTAGTCGCGCGTCGGTTGCCTATTTTTCGGTAGCATCCGTAGCGGTCTCCTCCGTATAGATTCGCTCAAACTCCTCACGAAGTTTCTGTGGTTGGGCTATCAGATTGCGCAGGTCGTTGAGATTCTTGGCGTTGGGCGAGTTGGGAATCCACAGGCGGATGTATCCGTCCTTTGAGTATTTCTCAAGCATGTGGTCATAGAAGCGCTTCCACTGACTTTCTTTGTCGAACTCAGGATAGTTGGTAAGCCCGTATTGAATGGTGCGGCGGATGACGATTTGCACATCGATGTCACGATCAGCCTCTGCCACGATTTTGCCGTAGATGCTACGCGGGGCACGGCTTGCGGAGGCACGATGATCCTCCACCGCCTCCTTCATAATCTTGATTTGCTCGGGTGAGAACCACTTCCGAAGCCTTGCATCGGCACTCAGAATCTTGCCACCTCGTATGTGATGGTCAGCCCGATGGCCCTCCATGCCCAGGTCGTGATAGGCGGCGATAGTGTATGCCATATTGATGTCCACCCCGGTGGATTTTGTCAGGTCGAGCGAGCGGCGTATGACACGGGTGACATGCTCAAGGTTGTGGGCGCGGTCGAACGCAGCATATCTCGGGAGTATCTGCGTTTCGATGAACTCCACTAAATCAAGGCTCGGTGTATTGTTCAGCATAAAAGTGGCGAATATTTTGCAAATATACGATTTTCTGCTTACTTTTGCAAGAAAAAGGAAAAAAATATGACGGAAGAGATGGTTAGGACGGATTCCCCGAAGGCGTGGCTATTGGCTGCACGCCCCAAGACACTGACGGGGGCTGCCGTACCTGTGATGATAGGAGTGGCATTGGCATACGTGGATGCACAGGAATATGATGTGGATGCTTTCAGTTGGGTGGCTGCGCTGCTTTGCCTGCTTTTTGCCTTCGTGATGCAGATAGATGCCAACCTCATCAATGATTTCTTTGACTTTGCGAATGGGGCTGACGATGCCGAGACCCGTTTAGGTCCGCGACGTGCCTGTGCGCAGGGATGGGTGAAGCTCGACTCGATGAAGAAAGCCATCGCCCTGACCACTTGCACCGCTTGCGCCATCGGTTTGCCGCTTGTTTTCTGGGGTGGCTTGGAGATGGTGCTCGTGGGCGTATTGTGCGTGATATTCGCTTTTCTATATACCACCCATTTCTCCTATATGGGATTGGGGGACTTGTTGGTGCTGCTGTTTTTTGGCATCGTGCCCGTATGTTGCTGCTACTATGTGCAGCTCCATACCGTCACTTGGCAGGTGTTTCTCGCCTCGTTAGCCTGTGGCTTGGTAATTGATGCGCTGCTGATTGTGAACAACTATCGCGACAGGGATAACGACCGATTGGCGGGGAAGAATACGCTCGTGGTGCGCTTGGGCGATGAGGCGGGTCGTCAGTTATATCTTGGCACGGGCATCGGGGCGTGTATTCTCGGCGGCACGTTCTGGATGAATGGGCATATCCTGGCGTTCCTATTGCCGTTAATCTATTTGGTGCTGCATATCTTCACCTATCTGAAAATCAAGACCATTGACAAAGGAAAGGCGCTGAATCTCTGCTTGGGAGAAACAGCGCGCAATATCTTCATCTACGGCGTTTGCGTAAGCCTTGGATTGCTGTTGCTTTAATTGAAGAAATTCCACGAGACACCGAGGTGCATCACCGAACCGTTCACGGGATAGTGAGGCGTGAGGAACTTCATGTGATTGCCGGAGTTGTTGTTCACGTGGCTCATCATCACGAAGAAGCGCACCCCTTTCAGCACCATGTTCGCATAGACATCCACGAAGGGATAGCCACCCAGTTCAATACGGCTGTCGGGATTCTGCTGCACGGCAAACTGATTGAGCATCGGGCAGAAATCGGGTGCATAGTATTTCGTGAAGAATGTGGCATCTGCTCCCAACTCAACACCGAGCACCTTTGCAATCTTGAACTTCAGGTAGAGATTGGTGAACAGGTTGAGGGAGGGCAGGGGAAGCACATCCTGATTGCTTGAGTTCTGATAGGTAAGTACATTCTCCCAGTTCAGCGGACCGAGACGGAAATTCTGATGCAGCTGTGCCGTGAGCACGCTGATGTTACCCGATGCCTGATAGACACCCGCGGTCATATTCGTGCGCCCAGAAGTGGTTGCATCATAGCTCATGCCGTAGTATGTGTAGTTTTGTATCTCCTCGACCGCCACGCGCAATTTGGTGTTCGTCTTCGGATAGCTTAACACGCCCTCGATACGGCTTCGCGTCTCTTTCGATAGCTCATTGTCCCACCAGAAATGCTTGGAGTGGTAAGACTCCTGGAAGAACAGGGGGCAGGTGCGATGGAAATGTGCGCGTGCAGCCAACTGCACGGTGTCGCCGAAAAGCGGGAAGTTCAGGTCGGTCTCAAAGTCTAAAAGCAGTTCACCCGCATCTGCTCCCGCAAGCCAAGCCTCGGCAAACAGATTGAAATGCAATGTGTTGCCCTGCGTCTTACTCATCTGTCCGCCCACGCTGATGTTGTTCTCCCGCCATGTGCGCTGATAGGAGGCACGGTCGAGCGTGTCAGGCATCTGATAAGAGGAATATTCGTGGGTGATGAACGCTTTGAGTCCCGCCTTCATGTATTTATTGAACCCTTCCAGCAAGGCGATGCCGAAGGTGTTTTTCATCTGGAAATACTTCGTGAGGTCATAGATGGAGTCATTCCCCGCCTTGTAGCCTTTGTTGAAATATTCGTTGAGATAATAGCCCGATGGGGCGGCGTATGCCTGATAGATGCGCTCATAGTTGTTGAGTTCCATCGTGTGGATGAAACTCGTGACGGGCACGTATTCACGCTTCATCGTTGATTCGATGGAGTCCTCGATGGCTTGCAGACGGTTGAGGCTGTCGATGGCTTCCTGCCCATCCACCTTGATACGGGTGGTGTCGGTTGCGATGGCAAGTGAGTCAGCTTTCGGCTCTGCCCCCATCACTTTTGCCCCTTCGGGTCTTCCCATCGGTATAGGCTCCGCTTTCTTCGTCTCGCGACCCGGTAGTTTTTCACCGTCCACGCCGTCTTTCATCTCCTTTTCCTTGCGCGATTCCTCTGCAAATTTACGCGCCTTGATTTCCTCTTCCGTCATCTTCACCTTGCGGTAAAAACCGATGTTATAGCGGTGGGAGAGAAACATGTGCTGCTGATTGAAGCGGTTCCAGTTGCTTGACAGCACCGTGGGGATTTCATTCTCGGTATAGCTGTCCTGGAAGGACTCGGGGTGGGTGATATACTCGTCGTTGGTGATACCTCCGTTTTCGGTCGCCTTCTGATGGGCGGCATTCAATAGGAGGTGCATATTATAGCGGTCGCCGAGATAAGAACTGAAAATCGTGCTGTTGAAATGCGAATTGCTCTGGTTGCTGAAATAGCCACGCGCGTAGGCATAGTTAAGGTCGAACCCAAAACCAAGACGTTTGTTGGCATTCACGGCGAACTTCGCATCAATGTGGTCTTCTCCGTTTGTCTTGTCACCACAGTTGTCGTAAAGGATGTTGGTGTAGGGCGACAAGGTGTTCAGAAACAGAAACTCGTCGGGCTGTTTTTGCACGAAACTATAAGGCTGGATAAAGATAAACGGGTCATTCTCCGGGCGGTTGATGAAGATGCGGCTCAGTCGCGCCGTATAGTTGCTGCCCGTGTGGTTGTACTCCCCATACATCCCTTGGTTGAAGGTGGTGTTCATAAAGAGGTGGGGCAGGGTGTCAGGTATGGCGGGAATCACATCACCGAACTTCCTATCTACCGTCCACGCATAGAAGCCCTTGGGAATCTCCTTGTTGCGCGTGGTGTCGTTGTTGTGCTTGTTGAAGTTTGAGTTCCGCTGGGTGATGTTGCCCTGTTCGTCCACCTGATTGTACGTGTCTTGCGCACTGATGTTTGTCAGCACACAAAGCGATAGGAGGAGTAGGGTCAGTATCCTGTTGCTCATAGAGTTACCTGATCATTCTCATAGAAGCCTCTACAATCTTGAAGCACATTGCCACCAGAATGATGTAGATGCCCACGGTCTTGTCGGCGGAGAGGTAGTAGATGACTCCCACGAGCGCGCCAATCATGAAGATGATGTTCAGCCAGTTGCGTATCTTGTCCTTGTTCATTGCTTGTCTGTTTGGGTGTTTATTCGTTCAACAGCGTGTTGAATTTTCCGAAGATGAAGTTCTTGCGGTCAATCGTCTTTCTGCGGAATTTTGCAGAAAGCGGGTACAGCTTCGTATGCTTCTTGTTCACGGCATACTTGTCCGTAATCCATTCCTCCGCCGTGTAGCGTATAGGAGTGCGGTCGGTATCGTAGTCATAGCTGATGCGTGTCATTTTCACATCCGCCTTCCCATCCGCACAACTGATGAGAATCTGAAAGTTGAACTGTGTCCGGTCGAGTGACAGCGAACTGCTTTTGAACACTAACCATTCATGGAATACTGCACCCAGTTCCCAGTTCGCCGTATCTTCTATCGCCACCGCACTGTTTGCGATTTGGTTAGGCTCTTTCGTCATTTTCTCCAACTGACGGAGCAAGATGTCATAAATCTGCTTGGCAGACTTCCCGGGGGCGCTGAGGGTGGTCTGAAAGCATACCTTTCCATCTACCTCAGGCACGGCATCGGGCAATAGATATTTCGCATCCGGATTCTCTTGCTCCACCGGCTCAGTCTCTATGCGTTCCCATGTGTTGTCCTGTGCTGTCGCCATCAGAGGCATTGCCATCAGGACTGCCAACAAAAACTTTTTCATGCTGTTGTCTTGTTAAATTCCGGGCAAAATTACGAAGAATAATCCAAATCTGATGCGTATTCGCTCGGATTTTATATTTTTTCACTTTAATTCCAGCTCCTTTTGCAAGCGTAGAATCTCGTCGCGGTATTGTGCAGCCTGTAAGAAATCCAGATTTTTGGCAGCCTCTTTCATCAGTCGGGTGGTCTCGGCGATGCTCTTTTCCAACTGCGGGCGCGTCATCCTTGCCACAATCGGGTCGGCTGCTGTGATAGCGGCTGACGGGGTGGTGGATGCAATGCCCTCGCGCTTGAGTTCCTTGATGTCTGCCCTGTCTTCCTTTTGCAGGGCGCTGAAACTGAGGTTCTTCACGATTTGCTTCGGCGTGATGCCATGCTCCTCATTGTATCGCATCTGTTTCATACGGCGGCGCAAAGTCTCGTCGATGGTGAGTTGCATCGAGGCGGTGATGGTGTCGGCGTACATGATTACCTTGCCGTTCACGTTTCTTGCCGCGCGGCCTGCGGTCTGCGTCAGGCTGCGGTGACTGCGCAGGAAACCCTCTTTGTCAGCGTCGAGTATTGCCACGAGAGATACCTCTGGCAAGTCAAGACCCTCACGGAGCAAGTTCACGCCGACCAATACATCATATACCCCCTGCCGCAAGTCGCTGAGTATCTTCACCCGGTCGAGTGTTGCCACATCACTGTGTATGTAAGCAGTATTCACGCCGTGGTTCAGCAGATATTCACTCAGTTCCTCCGCCATGCGCTTGGTGAGTGTGGTCACAAGCACACGCTCGCCCTTTTGTCTGCGCATCACGATTTCCTCCATCAGGTCGTCTATCTGATTCTCGCTCTTGCGCACTTCGATTTCGGGGTCGAGCAGCCCTGTGGGGCGTATCACCTGCTCCACGACGATGCCTTCAGCCTCCTCCAATTCAAAGTCGGCGGGAGTGGCGCTCACGTAGATGACCTGATTGATTTCCTCCTGAAACTCCTCGAAGCGCAGGGGGCGGTTATCGAAGGCAGCAGGCAGGCGGAAACCGTATTCCACGAGGTTGGTCTTTCTTGCCCTGTCGCCACCATACATCGCATTCAGCTGCGGCACGCTCACGTGGCTCTCGTCTATAATCATCAGATAGTCATCGGGGAAGAAATCGAGCAGGCAATAGGGGCGTTCACCCGCGTTGCGCCCATCGAAGTATCGGCTGTAGTTCTCGATGCCCGAGCAATGCCCAAGCTCTTTTATCATCTCCATGTCATACTCCACGCGCTCCTTGATGCGCTGCGCCTTGATGGGGTCGCCCATTTCCTCGAAGAATGCCACTTGCTTCACGAGGTCATCCTGTATGTTGTGGATGGCGATGTTCGTCTGTTCTTGCGAGGTCATGAAGAGGTTAGCGGGGTATAGCTTGTACTCCTCAAACTTTGCCAATCGGTCGTAGGTCACGGAATCCACCTCCTCGATGGCATCAATCTCATCGTCCCAGAAAGTGACGCGCAGCACAACCTCGCCGTAGGCCATAAACACATCCACCGTGTCACCCTTCACGCGGAAGTTACCACGCTGCAATTCAATGTCGTTTCTCACATAGAGTGATTGCACCAACTTTCTCAACAAGGCATTGCGGTCTATTTTCTGCCCTACGTGCAACTCGATGACATTCTCCTGCAATGCCACGGGGCTACCCATACCATAGATGCACGAAACGGAAGATACAACCACCACGTCTTTCCGCCCTGACAACAAGCTCGATACGGCAGACAGCCGCAAGCGGTCAATCTCGTCGTTGATGGCCAAGTCTTTTTCTATATAGGTGTCGCTTGACGGCAAGTAAGCCTCTGGCTGATAGTAGTCATAATAACTGACATAATACTCCACGGCATTCTGCGGGAAGAAGCCCCGCATCTCCTCATACAGCTGCGCCGCCAGCGTCTTGTTGTGACTGAGGATGAGGGTGGGGCGGTTGATGTTCGCAATGACGTTTGCCATCGTGAATGTCTTGCCCGAGCCGGTCACGCCAAGCAGCACCTGTGCCCTGTCGCCCCGCTCTATTCCCTCCGTCAGTTGCCTGATTGCCTCCGGCTGGTCACCCGTCGGTTTGTATTCCGATGTCAGTATAAAATTGCCCATTGGGGTGCAAAGTTAGGTATTTTATGTGAATTATTCTAAATTTCCGCGCCTCTTTGTATCTTCGTGTGTCATTTTTTAGTAACTTTGCACCCCGAATGAAGAAAAGTATATTCATCTTGTCGTGCGTTGCGCTCCTGATGGGCAGTTGCAAGTCGGAGTTCAATGCCGTCTATAAGTCCACGGACTCGGAATACAAGTACGAGTTCGCGAAGGAACTTTTTGCCCGCAACAAGTTTCAGCAGGCAGCTACGCTCTTGGAAGAGCTCGTCACCATCAAGAAAGGTACTGACGATGCACAGGAGTGTCTTTATATGCTCGGTATGGCGCAATACTGCAATCAGGACTACGAGGCAGCTTCCGCCACGTTCAAGAAATACGGCTCAAGCTATCCGCGTGGCATATATGCCGAGCCGGCAGCGTTCTACGTAGGGCAGTCGCTCTATCAAGGCTCGCCCGAACCGCGACTTGACCAGTCGCCCACCAACGGCGCCATCACCGCCTATCAGCAGTTCATCGACCTCTATCCCGACTCGAAGCTGCGCCCCGAGGCTCAGGAGCGTCTCTACGAACTTTATGACAAGCTGACGCAGAAGGAATATCTTTCCGCACAGCTCTACTACAATCTGGGAGGCTACTTCGGCAATATCAACTCCAACGAGGAAAGCAACTATACATCGTGCATCATCACGGCGCAGAACGCCCTGAAGACATTCCCCTACTGCAACCTGCGTGAGGAGTTTATGCTGCTCATCATGAAGAGCAAGTTTGAACTGGCGGAGAACAGCTCGGAGGAAAAGCGGCTGGAGCGTTACCGCGACGCGGAGGATGAGTGCTACGGCTTCATCAACGAGTTTCCCGACTCGAAGAACGTGAGCACGGCGGAGAAATACATCGCCAAGTGCAAGAAAGTGATTAAGGACTGACAACGAAAAGAAGAAAAACAATATTTAAATAAGGATATGGATTACAAGAAATCAAAAGCTCCGGTGAATACCGTGACCCGCAACTTTATGGATCTCTGCCGCGATACGGAAAACATTTATGAGAGCGTGGCAATCATCTCCAAACGTGCCAACCAGATTTCCGTTCAGATTAAGGAGGATTTGAGCAAGAAACTGGCGGAGTTCGCTTCCTATAACGACTCGTTGGAGGAAGTGTTCGAGAACCGAGAGCAGATAGAAATCTCACGCTACTACGAGAAGCTGCCCAAACCCACATTGCTCGCCACGCAGGAGTTCGTGGAGGATAAGGTTTACTGGCGCGACCCCGCTCGCGACAACCTGTCTAACGAGTTCTGACCCACGAGGCGGGAACTTTAACCGAAGAGAAGAATGATACAGCGCAAGCAAACCCTATACCTGATGGCGGCCATCGTGATGACCGTCATCTGTCTTTGTATGCAGATTGGCTCCTTCAAGGTCGGCGGCCTTGAAGTGGCACGCGTCTATAACCTGTGGTTCACTGACCCGCTCGGCAAGCGCCACCTCGACACGTGGCCGCTTTTCGCCTTGCTGCTCCCCACGGCGGGCATCGCCCTCGCAGCCATCTTCCTCTACAAGCACCGCAAGACACAGGCACTCTATTGCGCCCTCAATGCCCTGCTCGTCGTCCTCTGGCATGTCTGCTTCTTCTGCCTCCCCTACATCGTGGGCAGCAAGTCGTGGGGCGTCGTCGAGTTCCGTCCCGAGTGGCCTGCCGTTCTGCCCTTCGTCGCCTTGGTGTTCTATATCCTCGCGCGCCGCGCCATCCTCGCTGATGAACGCCTCGTTCGCTCGATGGATAGGATTCGGTGAGGCAGCCGCAGCCCTGCGAATGAATGATCTACGCCGTGTCAAGTGCCTCTGGCCTTGGCGCGGTTTCTTTTGGGGCTTGTTGTTGTATCAGTATTTCAAAGAACACTTTTCTATTTGTTGGCCAAAGGAGGTAGGGAAGTAATAGACCAAATATGCTGCGTTGTGGAACAGATGAGGGGGGCGGGCACTCTCGCGGATGCAGTCGAGGTTTTCGATTTACACACAAAAAAAATCAAGCGCAGGTTCCGGAGAACTTGCGCTTGACTTTTATCGGTAAAGTGGAATCTCGGGATTGTTCGTTTCCCGTCGAGAGGTTCAGTTTCCCATCTCCTGCATCTGTGCCATCACTTTCTTGTAGTACCCGTTGGTGGCCTTCACGCTGTATCGGCTGCCGCCGTTCCAGATTCGGATGGCCTTCTCAACGTTGTTGAGCGGGTTGTAGCACTGTTGAATCAGAAGGAACATCTCCTTGGACTTGGCGACGCTGTAGCGGTCGGCCAGTGTGAAGCGCTTGCTGCTCTTCTGATTCCTGAGGATGTCGTTGCAGTCCTCCACGAGGACTGGGGAAATTTGCATGGCGCCTACCCAGCATCCGTTCACGGCATTGGGGTCGCCCTTACTTTCCACTTGAATAATCGCATCCATTACTGGAGCCCAGTCAAAGCTGAGTGCTTTTGTCGTGTTTGCGCTTGCCGACGCTATCGACAGCAGCAGAACGACGCACGTTGCTTTTACACTCTTACTAATACTTTTCATCGTTCTTTTCATTTGGGCGGACATCTCATCACGAGTACCGCGTTATCCTTTTCGCGGTGCAAAGGTATGAAGAATCAGGCAGTTAGCCAAATCTTTTTGGCTTTTTTAGCAAAATTGTGTGCGTACACTTAATTTATGTCAAGACGGTGAGAGGTGTGTTTTTCAGTCTAAATCGACCACGGTGATGCCTGCTCCGCCGAACTGAACGTGCTCGTCGCGGAAGGCTCTGACGCCCGGCGTGGCGCCGAGATACTGGCGTATCAACTGGCGCAGGATGCCCGTGCCCGTGCCGTGGAGGATGCGCACGCGCGGCATGCCCACGAGGATAGCGTCGTCGATGAAATAGGTGACGGCGTTGATGGCCTCGTCGCCCCGCATGCCCCGCACGTCGAGGTCTTGGCGGAAGTTCAGTTTGCGGTTGTCTATCACGTCGCGCGTCTCGTGGGAGATGGTGGCGTAGGCGCCGGCGATGCTGCTGTTGCGTGCCTCGGCCTTGGAGGTATCGGTCTTGGGCTTCTCGGCGTGCTCTAAGCGCTCCGTGCGCATCTTGGTGCGCATGCCGCCGAAGATGACGGTGGCCATCTTGCCGTCGATGGTCTCTACCTCGCCCACGGAACTGAGGCCCTTGATGCGCACGGTGTCGCCGGGGGCTATCGGGGCGGCCTCGGCGGCGGGCTTGTTGGCGGCAGGCTTGTTGTCGGCAGGCTTGTTGTCGGCAGACGGTTTCCCCGCCTTGGCGGCCTTCTCTGCCTTTCGCTTCTCCTTGCGCTCCTTTCGCTCTTGTATCTGGCGTATCTTGCGGGCTATTGTCTCGTCGTTGGCGCGGGTGTCGATGTCGTTGAGTTCCTCCTTGAAGGTGTTGAGTTCCTCGCGTATGCGCCTCGTCTCTTCCTTCTCCGCCTGACTCTGGCGTATCTCCCGGATGGCGTTCTCTATTTTCCTGTTGCTCTCGCGAAGCAGTTCCTCGGCCTGTTCCTTGGCTCGGCGGAGGATGTCCTTTCGCTGGCGCTCTATCTCGTTGAGTTCCACCTCGTAGCGCGAGATTTTGCTCTCGAGCGACTTTTCGTGCTGATGGATGGTCTGGCGCTTGCCTTCCCAGTAGCGCTTGTCGCGCACGATGTCTTGCAGATACTTGTCGCTCTGGATATAGTCGGCGCCCACGATTTCCGATGCGTCGCGAATCACCTCTTCGGGTATGCCCGTCTTGCGGGCTATCTCCACGGCAAAGGAGGAGCCGGGCTGGCCGATGGCGAGTTGGAAGAGTGCCTGCATCTGGTGGCGGTCGTAGAGCATCGCGCCGTTCACCACGCCCTCGTGGTCTTCGGCGAAGTGCTTGAGGTTCTGGTAGTGGGTGGTGATGACGCCGAATGCCTGCTTCTGCCAGAACTGGCGTAGCATCGCCTCTGCCATCGCGCCGCCGATGGTGGGTTCCGTGCCGCTTCCGAACTCGTCTATCAAGAGTAGCGTCCTGCCGTCGGCCTGCTTCATCATCTGCTTCATATTCATCAGGTGGCTGGAGTAGGTCGATAGGTCGTTCTCGATGCTCTGCTCGTCGCCGATGTCTATGAGTATATGGTGGAACAATCCCGCGGTGGAGCGGTCGGCGATGGGCACGGGGATGCCGCACTGGAGCATATATTGCAGCAGTCCGGTGGTCTTGAGGCACACCGACTTTCCGCCGGCGTTGGGGCCTGAGATGATGAGGATGCGCTTGGCTTGCGTCAGGGTGATGTCGAGCGGCACCACTTGCTTGCCCTGCTTCTCGAGGGAGAGGCGCAAGAGCGGGTGAATCGCCCGAATCCAGTCGATGTGGGGCTTGTTCTCCACGGTAGGCTCAAAGGCGTCCGTAAGGCGTGCCCACTCTGCCTTGGCGTGGATGAGGTCTATCCGGGCGAGGAACTGATAGGAGTCGAGTATCTCCTTGACATAGGGCCTCACCTCTGCGGTGAACACGGTGAGGATGCGGATGACCTCGCGACGCTCCTCTGCCTCCAACTGGCGCACCTTGTTGTTAGCCTCCACCACCTCTGCCGGCTCGATGAACACGGTCTTTCCCGTGGCTGACTCATCGTGCACGATGCCGCTGATGCGTCGCTTCACATTGGGGGCTACGGGCAGCACTAACCGTCCGTCGCGCATCGTGGGTGCCGCATCCTTATCGACCAGTCCCTCCCGTTGTGCGGCGTGGAGGATGGTATATAAGGTACGCGAGATGCCGCCCTGCGTCTTTTCCAAATCGTGGCGGATGGAGGCAAGAGTCATCGAGGCGGAATCCTTGATTTTGCCGAACTTGTCGAGGATGGAGTCGATGCGCCGAATCATCGCGGGGAAGGTCGTGATGCCCTCGGTGAGCCGGTGCAGGGCAGGGTAGGGGTAGGCAGGCTCTGCATCCTCGTGCCCCGTGTCCTCACATCGGTTGAGGTATCTCACGATGTTGGCGATGGTCTCCAAAGAGCGCCGCAAGTCCCACACCTCATCCTCCTCCAAGTGCGTGCCCTCCAAACGGATGCGCGCGATGGACTCGCGCACGTCGAAGAAATATTGCATGGGGAAGTCATCGGCCTCCTCTTGAAGCCGACGGAACTCACGCACCTGATTGAGCCACTCGTTCACCTCGTCGCAATCGGTGGAAAAGGCAATCTCGTCCACCTTCTCCTTGCCGAGCGTGCTCAGACAACGCTCTTTCAGCAGTCGGCGAACATCGTCGAAACCGAGTTTATGCTCAAAGTTGTTCGGATAAATCACGGTGCAAAGGTACGATATTTGACGCGCCTATGCAAAAAATCGCCTAAAAATTTGCTGAATACAAAAAATACCGCTACCTTTGCACCCGCTTTCAAGAGAATTGAGCACTGGAGAGATGGTAGAGTGGTCGATTACAGTAGTCTTGAAAACTACCGTACCGAGAGGTACCGGGGGTTCGAATCCCTCTCTCTCCGCTTCAATGAGAAGAAACCTGCTGATTTTTCAGCAGGTTTTCTTCTTTTTTATTAATTTTGTGCCGTAATTATAGAGAGATTCAATGATGAGGAAGATAATCGCGTGCTTGCTGGCCGTCTTTGGCTTGACGTCGGCTTATGGTCAGAAAGGGTATGAAGATGTGGGCGTGAAAGAGTTTGCGGAACTGGTTGCAGACTCCAGTGTGGTGGTGCTCGATGTAAGGACCGCCGAGGAATTTGCAGAGGGGCATATCGAGCGGGCTATCAATATCGACATCAAGGGAGAGGATTTCCTTGTGAAAGCCCAATCAGCCCTGCCCAAAGACAGGATGATTGCCGTCTATTGCCGTAGTGGACGGAGGTCTGCCGATGCTTGCGACAAACTGAGTGCCGAAGGTTTTAGGGTCGTAAATCTCAAAGGTGGCATCTTGGCGTGGATTGATGAGAAGATGCCAGTATCAAAAGAATAGGCAGATGAGAGAGATGCGGATAACGGCGGCAAATGCCAATGACAAGCAACTGAAAAGGCTCTATGAAACGGCTTTTCCCGTGGACGAGCAGATACCGTGGGATGACTTGATGCGCCTGATTAGGGAAATGTCGCTCGACTTTACTACCTATTACGATGGTGAGGAGTTCATCGGCTTTACGATTGTCTATCCCCGAAAAACGTTCAACTGGTACTGGTATTTTGCGGTTCGTGAAGAATTGAGAGGAAAGGGCTATGGTCAGCGGATTCTTGACCAGCTGATAGAGCGATACAAAGGTCAGACTTGTGTTCTTGATATGGAGAGTCCTTATCAGCAGCCATGCGACAATATCGAACAGCGGAAGCGCAGGCATGAGTTCTATCTGCGTAACGGCTTCCGTGATACGGATGTCTATCGCACCTATAACGACATCACCATGACGGTGATGATGATGGGGCAAGGCACGTTCACGATGCAGGACTGGGATGACATCACAAACGAACTGAAACGGTTCTGGTGGCCGGAGGATATAAAAGAAGGATGATATAGATGCGTTTCTAAATATCTACAAGCCATACTCTGAACGAACAATACGATTGATGGTATTGCTGATGTTTTGCCTTGCCACTTCCTTCTGCATGGCCTCTTGAAGCGGCAAGTCTGGTGGGTTGATACACTCAACATGGGAAAATCCCGCCAACTTTAGTTGTTCCTTGTCTCTCACTTGCCCTGCTATCAAAACAACGGGGACACCTTGCGCATGCTGAAGGACTCCCCAAGGGAGTTTCCCCATCAGTGTCTGACCATCCGCAGCACCCTCACCCGTAATGACAAAATCAGCCCCTTTGACTATTTCATTGAATCTTACCATTTCGAGCAATAACTGGACACCCGACTGGCATTCAGCATCAAGATATTGCAAGAAAGCATAGCCGAGTCCACCAGCCGCCCCGGCACCTTCCATGTCAGAACGGTCGAAACCAAAGTGACGGGCTGATACTTCGGCGAATCTTTTTGCCCTTTCGTCTAATCTTTTCACCATTTCAGGTGTAGCACCCTTTTGTGGAGCGAACACATGGACTGCTCCGTTTACTCCATAAAGCGGATTTTTTACATCGGATGCGAGTGTGAAGTGGACAGACTTCAATTCCTGAATGTCATCCCACGTGCCATGTTTGGAAAAGGCATTCACAAGTGCCCTCAGCATACCGATACCGGCATCACTCGTAGCACTGCCACCAAGACCGACAATGATATGCTCTGCTCCTCTCCTGATGGCATCTGCTACCAACTGCCCCGTCCCATAGCTTGTAGCCACCATTGGGTTGCGTTCCTCCTCTGACAACAATGTAAGACCGCTCGCTTGGGCTATTTCTATGATAGCCGTTTTCTCCTTCAGTAGATAATTAGCCTTGATGGGTCGCATGAGTGGATCGCGCACCACGACTTCTATCAAGTTGCCACCGACTGCCGAGTGAATTGCCTCCAAAAATCCCTCGCCACCATCACTGACTGGGACTTGTATTATCCCTGCATCAGGAAACGCCTTTGTGATTCCCTCCGAAGCAGCATCGTTAGCCTCTGCTGAAGAAAGGCATCCCTTGAATGAATCCATTG
>JAFLSG010000033.1:6008-27617 GCA_022511065.1 Prevotella sp. | reverse complement strand
AGACCGCGACGAGGACACGCAGCAGGTCAGCCTGCTCCACCGCCGCATCTCCAAGCTGCGGCCTTTCGACAGGGCTATCGTCCTCCTCTGGCTCGAGGAACTCTCCTATGAGGAAATCGGGCAGATTGTGGGCATCACCGCGAAGAATGTCAGCGTCCGCCTGTTCAGAATCAAGGAGCAGCTGAAACAAATGTCAAACGATTAAAAAACAACTCATTATGGATATGCAACTGGAAGAAATGCGCCAGCAGATGGCGATACTGAAAGAAAAGTTGGACAAGCAAGAAATCATCAACGACCAACTGATGCGGAAGGCCGTAGGCACGAAACTGCGGAAGATAGTCATTGAGCGGCGCAAGAAACTCTTCTTCATCCTTGCGGGACTGATCTATGTGCCCGCCGTGCTTTACGGACTGCTGAAGTTAGATCTCTGGTTTATCATCGTGACGATACTCTTCTTTGCGGTCGGCGCTGCTTACGATATCTACTACACTGCTGGCATCAACGACGAGGATCTGCAAAACAAGCGGCTGCTCGAAACCAAGGAGCGCATCATCCGCATGAAGCGCATGAACACCCGCTGGCTCTGGTTCAGCATCCCCTTCGTCATCGTGTGGATTGCCACCTTCTTCTGGCAGATAATCTACAGGATGGACGATGGTGAAGCCCACCTCCACGCCCAACCCATCCTTATCGGTGGACTTGTAGGAGGCGTTATCGGAGGTATCATCGGCACCGTCATCTACCAACGGCAACAGCACCGGGCGAGTGAACTGATAGAGGATATCGAGGAACTGACGAAATAAATTGATGTGGGGGAAGCTCAAAGGATGAGTCACAACTAAAATAAAATATGGGATGCGTTGCCACATCCCATATTTTATTTTAGATCTATTCTTATCAAAAGAATCATCCAAAACTACTTCACGTATTCTGCAAAATCAGTCAGTTTCATATCGCCCTTGCGCGCCAATGAGTCGTGCATAGCGAATGCGGCGGGCAGATTGTGCCTTGTGTGGCCACCCTTCGCAATCTTCAGGTAGTCCCAAAGCAACTGCTTGTAGTCGGGATGCGCACAGTTTTCGATGATAATCTCTGCACGCTGTGCGGGACTCTTGCCGCGCAGGTCGGCGATACCCTGCTCCGTCACGATGATGTTCACATCGTGCTCCGAACTGTCCTGATGGCTCACGAACGGCACGATGGAGCTGATGAGTCCACCCTTCGCCGTGGAAGGACAGGTGAAGATAGATAGGTAGGCATTACGGATGAAGTCACCCGAGCCACCGATACCGTTCATCATCTTCGTGCCACTGATGTGCGTAGAGTTCACATTGCCGTAAAGATCGACCTCAATCGCCGTATTAATGGCGATGACACCAAGGCGACGGATGACTTCCGGATTGTTGGAAATCTCGCTCTGGCGCAGCGTCAGGTGCTTCTTGAAGTAGTCCATATTGTCATAAACCTGCATAAGGCACTCGTTGGAAACGGTCAGCGAGCAGGAAGAGGCATCCTTCACACGGCCGTTGAGCATCATACCCACCACGGCATCCTGCAGCACCTCTGTATAGATATTAAAGTCGGGCACGTGCTTGTCCTGTCCCAATGCACCAAGGATGGCATTGGCAGTCGAACCCACACCACTCTGCAGCGGAAGGAATTCCTTCGGAATGCGGCCCTTGTGCATTTCCTCTACAAGGAACTCTGCGGTCAGGAAACCGATTTTGTCCGTCACAGGGTCGCTGTCTTTGAAGGCGCGCGCCTCGTCGGGAATGTTACACTCCACGACACCCACCACCTTCTCTTTCGGTATTGCCACATAGGGAGTACCGATGCGGTCGCTCACGTGCTCAATGGGAATGGCCTTGCGATAAGGCGGGTCGAGCGGCTCATACACATCGTGGATGTGCTTGGCGTTCGGATTGTGGAAGCGGTTCAGCTCCAGAATCACCTTCTTGGCAAGGCGGGCAGCCGTGGGGGAGATACCGCCAGCAGCCGTCAGATATACACGGTACTCATTGCCAACCTCCTCAATGTCGCAGACTTCGAGGATCGCCCAGTCAATCTCGCCATAGAAACCATAGCGCAACTCCTGTGCCATGTGGCTCAGATGTAGGTCGTTGTAGGGAATTTCCCCAAGGTTCACGCACTTACGGAAATCGGGATTGGTCGTGTAGGGGGCACGATACTTGATTGCCTTTGCAACAGCCAAGTCGCCGTCGGTCGATTGACCGGTAGAGGCACCCGTGAAGATTCCCACCTTAAAAGGCCGTCCAGCCTCGTGTTCAGCCACGGCAATCTTCGCCAGTTCCTTCGTCACAGCCTTTGCCACACCAGCCGGTGTGAAGCCGCTCATCGCAATGTTCTCGTCGTTCTTAATCAGCGCTGCAGCCTCGGCAGCGGTCATACATGTATAAGCCATTTCTATTTGGTAGTTTAAATTTTGCGTGCAAAATTACTGAAAATCGGGCGAACCACCAAAGAAAAGTCTTTTATTTCTTTTATTTCTCAACTTTCACCGAATTGACTACCAAGTCGCCTTTACAAGTAGTCCATCAGAACATCCCACACAGCAACGATATGACAGACGCTACCCGCCAGGACAAAGAAATGGAATACGGAGTGCATATACCTCTTTTTATTTAAGGAATAGAACACGGCACCCGTGATGTAGCACACACCTTCGGCGATGATCCAGATGACCGCTGCCGTGGAGACTGAGTCAATCAGAGGTTTGAAGGCGACCAACACCGACAGTCCCATACCCACGAAGCAGAAGGTCTCAAAATTGGAATGCTCCTTCAACCGGACGAAGCTCACCGCTGTGCCCGCCACGGCGCAGAGCCAGACAAACAGGAAAAGCCCCCACCCCCAATAACCTTGTTCACGGAGAGCCACCAACGTCAGCGGCGAGTAGCTGCCGGCAATATGCCAATAGATGGCGGCATGATCCCACCGGCGCAACCGCTCCTTCCACTTTGAGCGGGCACTCATCGCATGGTAGAGTGTTGAGGCGGTGTAAGAGCCAAGCATCCCGCACAGGTAGAGGATCACGCCTGCACGCGCCCAACCATTATCACTCCGAAAGCACCACACGAGAAACACGATGCCCATCACAACGGCAAGCAATACACCGCCACCGTGGGACGCGGCGTTCCAAATCTCCTCTTTCTTTGTATATTTAATCATCTGCGATTGTTCTATCTCAACAAAAATCTGGTTGTAAAGTTATGCAATTATTATGAAAAACAGGCGAAAAAAACGGAAATATGGATAAAGAAGGAATAAAATTCCGTAAAAAAGGTTAAACAAAGACCAATACACCTATTATTATATATATCTTTGCAACCGTTATGCGCAAGTTGAAAGCTCTACTTATCATCTTCGTACTCCTTTTCGTGACGCTGCAGGTCGCAGGAAAGGAGCGAAAGGCGTATAAGGAGACGAGACACCAGGCGCAACTTGAAAAACTCTACCGCGCACAGCTTTTCACCGACAATCTCCAAGATTACAAGATGCCGACACCGAGCCGCAAGGTGACTTCGCGCTTCGGCGCACGCTGGGGGCGCAAGCACAAGGGGCTTGACATCAAGGTGCAGACGGGCGACACCATCCGCTCCACCTTCGCCGGCACCGTGCGGGTGACGCAATACAACCGGGGCGGCTACGGCTACTATGTCGTCATTGACCACGGCAAAGGACTGCAAACACTTTACGGACACCTGTCGAAGTACATCGTTAAGCCGGGTATGAAGGTCAAGGCGGGTGAGCCAATCGGTCTTGGAGGTAACACGGGGCACAGCACAGGCTCCCATCTCCACTTTGAAACCATCGTCAATGGCGAGTCGATTGACCCGACCTTGATGTTCGATTTCACCAACCAAAGACTGTGCTACGAGCATCATCGGGATGCTCAACTTCCCGACTCGGCGACTTACTACAGCACCCGCCGCATCTCCAATTGGGTAGTTTTCGGAGCTGATGCAAAGATTAAGGAAATGTCGGGAAATTTCGCAGACGGACAAAATTACTCCATTCATTCGCATTCTAATCAAAACGACCTGCCTGCTCCGCTCCGTGGAGAGGCTACATATCAACTAACAACATCGTCTGTTCCCCAGAACCGCGAGCATCATCATGAGCTTGAGGAACCGCTCGACGTGCATCGGCTCATCAAGCAACCGCCCAAGATTGTCCCGCTTACCGGGTGGACAGTCATCGACACCGGATAGCACATGATAGACAAGATTATCGCTTTCAACAAGGAGTTCGTTGCCAACAAGGGCTATGAGAGATTCCTGACCAGTAAGTACCCCGACAAGAAATTGGCGGTATTGAGTTGTATGGACACCCGTCTGACGGAGCTGCTCCCTGCTGCCCTTGGCCTGAAAAACGGTGATGCCAAGATAATCAAGAATGCCGGTGGACTGGTCATCGCGCCGTTTGACTCCGCTATGCGCAGCCTCATCGTTGCCATCTATGAGCTTGGAGTTGAGGAGATTATGGTGGTGGCGCATTCTGGTTGCGGTGCTTGTCACATGAGTTACTCCCACTTCCATGACATGATGCTGGAGCGGGGCGTGACCGACCAGACGTTGGACACCATCCGCAAATGCGGCGTGGACCTCGACACTTGGTTGGAGGGATTCAAGGACACGCCGGAATCCGTGAAGCGAACCGTCAGCACTATCACGACGCACCCGCTCGTGCCGCGTGACATTGTGGTGCGCGGATTCATCATTGACTCCGAGACGGGAGCCCTTGAAGAGATCTTTCCATAGACATTTCAGACCGCATTTCACCCCTTAGTGTAATCCACTGATTGGCAGAGGTTTGCCAATTCCCAGAGAATTCAGGCTGAATTCAAGGAGTTTGAAGGCTTCAAACGACCCGTTTGGAGGCTGCAAGCCAATAAGGAGCATTCAAAAGCGCGCCATCCGTGATGCTGTGGCACTCACGGATGGCGCGCTTTTATTTTGTATCTCAGTCGTGTAGGATCAGTGCAGACTGCGGAGATACCAATGCTTTGTTGCCAGAAACCTCACCGAGACCTTGCTCGTTGATGACACCATCACAGCAGACTTCCGTGTAACGCCCTTGCGGAATATTGACCTCAACGGCTTCCTTATTGGCATTGAGAATGACAATAATATTCCGCCAGTCATCGCGCCCCGCATAGTTCTTCAGGCGGAAGGCAACCACCTGCTTCGGGGCATCAAGGAACTCAAGATGCCGGCGCACAAGGTCGGCAGAACCGAGACGGAAAGCGGGATGATTCTTGCGCAACTGTATCAGATTCTTGTAATACTGAAGCACTTGCGGATACCTGTAAGGAGCCGACCAGTCGAGCTGGTTGATGTAGTCGGGTGACTCATACGAATTATGCACGCCTTTCTTGTCGCGCAACAACTCCTCACCGCTGAGCATGAAGGGAACACCCTGGCTTGTGAACACGGCAGTCTGCGCCAACAAGTCGAGACGGATGATTTCGTCGGTCGTAATGCCAGGCACGGAGGCTTTCAGCCTGTCCACCAGACACATATCGTCGTGGCAACTCACGTAGGAAATCATCTGCGTAGGCTCCGTTGCCCAAGGCGTTTCGCTGTAGTTCACCTTCGTCATATCCACCTGCGGATGGGCGATTGCGCCGACGATTCCGAATTTCAGACTCTCCTCGTGATCGGGCAATCCCGCCAAGAAAGCCGCTTTTGTATCGTCATTGAACGGGCCACGCAAGGCATCGCGAATCTCGTCCGAGAAGGCTGCGATGCCCGGCATACGACTGATATTCGCCTTCATGCCAAGTTGTTCGGTGGGCAAGGCACACGCACCCGCACTCCATCCCTCGCCATATATAAATATGGTGGGGTCGATTTCGTCCACCGCTTGACGGATGGCGTTCATCGTTTCGATGTCATGGACACCCATCAGGTCGAAGCGGAATCCGTCGATGTGGTATTCCTTAATCCAGTATTTCACCGACTCAATCATGAAGCGGCGCATCATCGGCTGGTCGGAGGCCGTCTCATTGCCACAGCCGGAGCCGTCGCTATACTTGCCGTCCGCCGTCTTGCGATAATAATAGTCGGGATAAGTGCGCTGGAAATTACTGTGCTCGATGTCGAAAGTATGGTTATAAACCACATCCAGAATCACGCGGATTCCTGCATCGTGAAGGGATTTCACCATCTGCTTAAACTCGCGGATGCGCACTTCGGGGTTATATGGATCCGTGGAATAACCGCCGTCAGGCACGTTATAGTTCACGGGATCGTAGCCCCAGTTGTACTGCGGCTGGTCTAGTCTGGTCTCATCCACCGAACCGTAGTCATAGGAAGGCAGAATATGAACGGCGTTCACGCCTAACTCCTTCAAGTGACTGACCGCCCAATCCTCCGTGAGTGCGAGGAACTTACCGGGATATTCCGTCGTGGCGCGCTTGACGGTGATGCTCGGATCGAGGTTGATATTGCGGGCAATGGAGAAGTCACGGTGGTGCATCTCGTAAATGACAAGGTCTGCGGGTGACTTGATGATTGGGCGTGCGTCGCAGCACCAATGCGCCGGATCGGTCTTCGCCATGTCGATAATCGCACCGCGCTTGCCATTCACGCCTACTGCCTTGGCGAAGACACCAGGGCATTCACCACGCCCCATGTCGAAAGTATAGAACTTCCCCATGAGGTCGCCCTTCACGTCGGCAGTCCATATCCCGTCGCGATACGCCATCGTGACGGTTTTCCGTGCCTTGCCTTCCAGCCCCTTGTCATAGATGCGCACCGTCACCTTCTTGGCATCGGCGGGTGCAAAGAGGCGGAAGGTGGTTTGCTCCGGCGAGTAACTCACTTCGTCAAAGTTGAATTTCTGCGCCCGAACAGCTACTGCCATGACCAATAACCATGCTAAAATATAAACTTTTTTCATATCACGCTATCCGTTCATTCATGCCTTGAATGTCATTTCGCGATGAGGGAAATGGCGAAGCCACCGCCTGGTGCTTCATTGAGTTTGAGTGTCTGCCCAGCCTTCACCACCTTCTTCGTGATGGTGAATGCCTTCGGGTTGTGCTCGTAATGCGCATCCTTGGCATCTGCATAGATGGTGCAATCATATTTCTTGTCCTTGTCGAGGAAGTCGAGCTTGATGACCGACTGATGCCCGTTCTCGTCGCACTTGCCGCCAATGAACCAGTTGTCCGTACCCTTTGCCTTGCGCGCTACGGTGATATAGTCGCCCGGCTCAGCCTCCAAATACTTGGATTCGTCCCAATCCACCGCCACATCGCGGATGAACTGGAAGGCGGGGGCAAGATCCTCGCGCTCATAATGCTCGGGCAGGTCGGCTGCCATCTGGAGCGGTGAGTACATCGTCAGGTAGAGGGCGAGTGAACCAGCCACCGTGATGCGCGCCCAGGAAGTGTTGTCGCTCCAGGTGGAGAGCTGCGTCTCAAAAATGCCAGGCGTGTAGTCCATCGGGCCTCCTTGCAGACGAGTGAACGGGAGAATACAGGTGTGGTCGGGATTATTACCGCCAAATGCCTCATACTCAGTACCGCGCGCAGACTCACCACCCACAAGGTTCGGGTAGGTGCGGCAGAGTCCTGTGGGGCGGGTTGCCTCGTGGGAGTTCACCATCACGTGGTGCTTGGCGGCCTCTTTGATTACATAGAGATAGTGGTTGTTCATCGACTGCGAGAAGTGATGGTCGCCTCGGGGAATGATGTCGCCCACATAACCAGTCTTCACAGCGTCATAACCATACTTGTTCATCAACTCATAAGCCTCCTTAATATGCCGCTCATAGTTCTGCGTGGAGGAAGATGTCTCGTGGTGCATCAGAATCTTCACGCCTTTGGAGTGCGCATATTCATTGAGCGCCTTGATGTCAAAGTCGGGATAAGGGGTCACGAAGTCGAACACGTCGCGCTTCCACATATTCGCCCAGTCCTCCCAACCTACGTTCCAACCTTCCACCAAAACCTGGTCAAGCCCATTCTTGGCGGCGAAGTCGATGTAGCGCTTCACCTTTTCATTATTGGCGGCGTGACGACCGTTCGGCTTCACTGCCATCCAATCAATCTGGTCGAGCTTGATGCTCGGGAATTCATCGGTATAGTTCCAACTGTTCTTTCCCACAATCATTTCCCACCATACACCGCAGTATTTGGTCGGGTGAATCCAACTGACATCCTCGAGTGCGCAAGGCTCGTTCAGGTTCAGTATCAGGTTGGACGACAGCATATCGCGCGCATCGTCGCTCACCATCACCGTGCGCCAAGGGGTTTCGCAGGGTGTCTGCATGCAGCCCTTCAGTCCTGTGGCATCGGGTGTGAGGTGCGAGGTGAACACGAAGGTCTTGTCGTCGAGTTCAAGGTGCATTGTGGCGTAGTCGAGACAGGCCGCTTCGTGGATGTTGATGTAGAGTCCGTCGTCGCTCACCAACTGCAAAGCGGTCTGCACGCCCGTCTCAGAGAACACGGCAACCGACGAGTTGTCCCAATTAACCGCCTGCTTGAAGCGGCCGCGAATCTCGGAGAGCTTCGTCTCTTGCGTCATCTGCTCCTGCGTGTCGTAGTCGCCGGGCAACCAGAATGCCTTGTGGTCGCCCGTCATAGCAAACTCCGTCTTTTCCTCCTTGATCAGGAAATAGTTGAGTTCCGGCTGCTGCGGAAACTCATAACGCAGTCCCATACCGTCGTCATAGACGCGGAAGCGGATGATAATCTCGCGCTTGTGGGCTGGCTGCGAGAGGGTTACGGCATATTCATTATAATGGTTTCGGATGTCCTTTGTCTCTCCCCAGACGGGCTGCCAAGTCTCGTCGAACTCCGAGGTCTGCTCGTCCTTGATGACAAATCCGTCCATCAAGTCAGTCTCCGCGAACTTCTTGGAGGCGTGCTTGTCCTTTGCCAGTTCCAATCCGAGGTGTGAGGGCTTGACGACCTCGCGCCCCTTGTAGGTCATTTCATAGACGGGGCGACCGGCATTATCCACCGAAAACTTCACCTCCACATTGCCATTCGGCGACTTCACGACGCCTGCCACCGCCAGCATCGGCAGGAGCAACAGGCTCAGAAAAAGGTTCTTGCGTCTCATATCGTTATCTTCCACTTTGTATGATTAATGTTGAAATATCGTTGTTGAAATCGTCCGCCTTCATCAGTTGCTCGATGGTCAGGTGCATCCGATAGCGCCAGTAGTGATGCGGATTGGCGGGGATATTGATGCGCTCGGCATTGGCATCGGGCAGACGGAGCTTGTCGTCGATGCTGATCCAGTCCTGGAACGACAGGAGGCAGAGCATCGAGGGCGATGTCAGGTGGCGGCTCACGATGTCTCTTGCCAACCACGCGGGCAGCGGATGCGGTGCCTTGTCGCCGTGGTGCAGCATCGTGTTGTAGTAGTCCTGCGTGCGGGCAGCATCCTCATCCCACCACTGGCGGAGCGTTGGCATATCGTGTGTGGAGATGGTGCAGACGCTGCGGTAGGGATTGCGCGACAGATGACCGAAGCGGACCGACGGGTCTTTCGGCATCGACTGAATCTCAAGGCTCAGGATGCGCAGCCCGTTCATCACCCAGGGCACGCAGTCGGGCACCATTCCGAGGTCTTCCGCACACACGAGCATACGGGTGGCTTGCGTCAGCATCGGCAGTTTCTTCATCGCCTCGGTGTACCAGAACTGGTTGTTGCGGCGGTAGAAGTAGTCGTTGTATAGGCGGTTGAACACGAACTTGTCGTTGTCCCACAATGACTCATAGATGAAATCGTTCTGCACGCCGATTCTCGGGTGGAACCGATTCTCATTCTTGCGGTCACGCACGAACAGCACATCGCTGATTAAGGCGTACAGCCCATCGCGCAGGGCGATGTCCTCCGGCGTGGTCTTATCCTTGAAGGCCGCCTCCACCTTGCGCTGCGTGTCATATTCCGGGCGCATCTTCCAGCGGTCGTCAGTAGTCTTTTCAAGGAAGGTCTCCTTGACATATTCGGCACGCTTCCCAAACACGCGCTCCAAGGTCCAGTCGGCAATGAACGGATTGAGGAACAAGTCATCCTGGAAATGAAGCCCGTAAGCCTCTATCTCCTCGCGCGTCATACCGAGCGAGGGGGAGAACTGACCGAGCAGCCCATGCACGGCATCGATGGGAATTTCCCAGATGCGGAAGAAGCCAAGCACGTGGTCAATGCGGTAGGCGTCGAAGTATTCCGCCATCTTACGGAAGCGGCGAACCCACCACGAACAGCCGTCCGCGAGCATCGCATCCCAGTTGTAGGTGGGGAATCCCCAGTTCTGCCCGTTCACAGAGAAGGCATCGGGCGGTGCACCCGCCTGTCCATTTAGATTGAAGTATTTCGGCTCTACCCATGCCTCCACGCCGTCGCGACTGATGCCGATGGGGATGTCACCCTTCAGAATCACCTGCTTCTCACGAGCATAAGCGTGAGCGGCACGCATCTGGCGGTCGAGATTGAACTGCACGAAATACCAGAACGACACCTCTTTATATATATTAGTGGCCGGCTTCATCATCGCCTCGCGCTCCTTTGCCGGCAGCGAATGATGGTCGGGCCACTCGGAAAACGTAGCTGTTCCGTAAAGGTCGCGGTAGTGGCAGAAGGCGGCATATGGCACTAACCACTCCCCGTTCTGTGCAAAGAACGCCTTGAACTCGTCTGTCTTCAGCATCTTTGCCCCCTCCTGGGCGAAGATTTCCCGCAGATAATCCATCTTTGCCTTGTTCACCCGCTCGTAGTCTATCTGCGGCAGGGCGTTCAGTTCCTTGCGCAGTTCCTCATATTTCGCCTGTGTTTGTCCGTCTTTCAAGGCGGGCAACTGGCGGAGGTCGGTGTATTGCGGATGCAGGGCATAGATGCTGATGCTGTTGTAGGGATAGGAATCCTGCCACGTGTGCGTAATGCTTGTATCGTTGATGGGCAGCACTTGCAGCACACGCTGGCGGGTCTTTGCGCACCAATCAATCATCTGCTTCAGATCGCCGAAGTCACCCACGCCGAAGCTTCCTTCGCTGCGGAGCGAGAAAATGGGAATCACCGTGCCTGCCCCCTTCCACGGATAGACGGGGAAATAGGCCTGCGGCAACTCATAGACCACCACCTCACCCGGTTCAATCTCTCCCAACGAGAGCGTGCGGTTCATGCCGTTCTCCCAGATTGGCCCCGTGTCTCCCTGTTCGTCGAGCACCACAAACTTAAACTCTGTGCACTCCGAGAGCCGCGAAGCGTCAAGGCTGATTACCCACTCGTGGCATCCGTGCTCCGTCATCGGCAATGCCTTCCAGGCCTCCCAGCAGCCTAAATACGCATCACCACCCACGATGGCAAGCCTTTCCCGCTGACGAAGTTGCGGGGCACGCACCTTTACACGGACGATGCTGGGGAACACCGCGCGGTCGCTCGGAGCCTGCTTGCGCTTGGCAATGCACTCGGTGAACGCCGACGAATACAGATAACTGTCCTCGGGAATGTCGAGCCAATGATCATACACCTTATAACTTGTGGCATTCACGGCAGCGAACTCCAACCGATGCGGCTCCACAAGCCACTCCGTGCGCGCTACCTCGTCGCCTCGCATCACACTGTAATAATAGTCGAGGTGCGGTTCCGTCACTACGGTACGGCTCAGTTCGCACGACCAGTCGCGCCCGTTGTGCGTGCTCATCTTGTATTGCTCCGTCTTGTTTCCCGCAAGGATGTTCAGCACTAATTCTTCACCAAATGGGGTCTGATACTCCAGATTGAATCGTATTCGCATGATTGTCGGTTCTTGAGTTATTTCTCGCAAAATTACGAAATATTGCGGCGCGCGGCCTTGTTGGGCATCGGGTTATTAGGTGCGCAAAAGCGCAAACGTTTGCATCCCGGGCACTTTCTTGCCCTTTCCCCGATTCTTTTGACGCAGGTCAAGAAGAGCCTCCAAAATCGTTATTTTCTGCTTAAATATTTGTTTGTGCGCGGACACAGCAGTACCTTTGCACTCGAAAACAAGAGATACAAGGTAAAAAAGTAAGGATAACAATTTAAAGTAAAGAAAGGAAAAAAGTTATGATTATCTTCAATTATGTAGTATTGTCGCTCGTTTCCAAGGTAAAGACCAAGGCAACCTCAATGATGAGCAAGTAAACAAGGAAAAAGATTGTTTGACAAGGAATAAAGAAGAAGGGCTGCACCGCGAGGCGCAGTCCTTTAATTTTGCATTAAATCTCATTTGCCTCCGCTTTTTCCGTCAAAATCACAAGAATGAAAAGAAAAATATGTACCTTTGCACACACATTGCAACAAGATGAAGTATCGCAACCTCATACTTTATGGAATTATAGGAAGTTGTTCGGCCGGACTTGACTTCCTATTGTTCACGTTATTTGTGAGGATTTTCATGTGGCATTACCTGCTTTCCAATTGCCTCAGCGTCTTTGCCGGCATTGCCACAAGTTTCACGCTGAACAGGTCGTATAACTTTAAGGTAAAAGACCGCACGATGCAGCGATTCGGGATGTTTCTGACCGTGGGTATCTGTGGGATGATGCTGAGCAACCTGATTTTATATGTAGGAATCGATTGTCTGGACATGAATAAGATTGCCACAAAGATTCTCTCCATTGTCATTGTGGCTTTCCTGCAATTCATGGTAAACAAATACATAACATTTAAGCCTACGAAAGCATGAAAAACCTCTATCTGGTAATGCCGGCCTATAATGAGGCGGAAAATATTGAGACCACCGTAAAGGAATGGTACCAAGTTGTGGAGCGGGTTCAGAAAGACGGCTGCCAATGCCATCTTGCCATCGCCAATGACGGGAGCAAAGATGACACATACGAGCGGCTCGTAAAGTTGCAGGCACGCTATCCGATGCTCGTTCCGCTTGACAAACCCAACTCCGGGCATGGGGCTACCGTCTTGTTTCTCTATCGCTATGCCATAGAACATGAGGCCGACTATATCTTCCAGACAGACAGCGACGGGCAGACAAACCCTGATGAATTTTGGCAATTGTATGAGAATACCGACAAATACGATTTCCTGATAGGAAACCGCAATCACCGCCAGGACGGTATCGGACGTGTCTTCGTGACGAAGGTGCTCAGATTTATTGTCTGGCTGATGTTCCATGTCTGGGTTACGGATGCCAACACACCTTTCCGCCTGATGCGCGTAGAACGGTTGAAACCAATCTTGGCGGTAATCCCACAAGACTATTTCCTCTGCAATGTCGCTATTTCCGCCATCGCCGTGAAGTGGCAGGAAAGATGTAAGTGGCTGCCCATTACCTTCAAGCCCCGCCAAGGCGGTGTGAACTCCATCAATATGAAACGGATCATCAAGATTGGCAGAAAGGCACTGAAGGACTTCCACACCATCAATAAGAGCCTGAAGAAAAGCGGGCAATAAACCTGAAAATTATGAAAACCCTTTTTAAGAGCCTCACCATTCTGGCATGCCTTGGCGTAGTGGCATTGTTGTCATGGGCAGGTTTGCACAATCCGTTTCTTTGGTTTGATGAGTCCGGCCAGTTTTGGATCTCCTTGGGATTGAATCATTATTCCGACACGTATGCCACTCCAGGGGGAATCGCTGAGGTGATAGAGGGCAATCGCCATTACAATCTTGACCCAGGCGGCTTCTCGTTGCTCCTGTACCTTTGGCTAAAAATTTGCAATGACAACATCGTTTTCCTGCGATTGCTTCCCTTTCTTTTCTTCGCTGCATTGGCTGTCTTTACATTCTGGTACACCTACCACAGCCGGAAAAACATCGTAGAGGCTTGCCTTTACACAACGCTGTTGTTTGTCTGGGAAGTCACCGCCAATGAAATGACAGAAGTGCGGGCCTACTCGATGGAAATGTGCGGCGTGGTATCAACGATGTGTTTCCTCCCTGCACTACATATGGGAAAGAATATACGGTCACGACTTTTCTTGCTGAGTGTCTGGCTTTCTTTTTTCTGTCTGTCAAGATACGACTTCTTCATTTTTGCCTTCTCCACGGCATTGTGGGTTTTAAGTATTGTTTGGCAACAAAGAAAATCATGGGGTGATTTCTTTGCTGGCTCGGCCCTCTTTGCCATTCCCCTGCTGCTGACGGTCGGTGCCGTGCTGCTGGGAATGACTTCCCATCAAGAGCCGGCTGGGGCCGCCGTCACCTATCAGTATATAGGAACCAATCCCAAAGTCATCTTCTCGCCTTTGGTATTGTTCGCATTGGCAAATGTACTGCTCATTGTACGGGATATTATCAGAAGAGAACGGACTCCCGATACGCACATCTTGTTCCTTATCGTCTTCTCCGTCTATTTCGTCCTGTCAGCTCTCAGCCTTTACCCATTGGATTCCAGAGGCTCCATTGGCCTGACCATTCTGCTGACCATTACACTTTTGGAAAGGCTGATAGGAGGCATCAAAATCCCCTCGCTGATAAAATTCCTGATTATCTTGGCATTATGTCGTTTGTCACAGCACATGCCTATATCAGACTATGGGTCGCTGAGTTTGGATAGTGACGTGCTAAGGGAATATGTGCGTGCTAAGGAGAATCACAAGTCAGACAAGGTGTTCATCGACTATTGGATGGCTCCCACCATCCGCCATTTGTATGAGTACGGCGATTGGAAAGAGCTGGCTGAGCAAGACGGCTATCCTTCCAGGTTCTGCATTCAACAAGATTCGGATACAGCCCATGTTGTAATGCCCGATGAAGTGGAATGTGATTACTATATCATCACAAGACACACGAAAATGACAAAGCAGTACGATATGTCGCCTTTCCGTCCTGTTGATGATGAGTCTCAATATATTTATGTAAAAACCAAACCATAAATTCTGCCTATGAATCATTATGATTATCTGATTGTTGGTTCGGGACTATTCGGTTCCACGTTTGCCCACCAAGCCCACAAACATGGCAAGAAATGCTTAGTGATTGACAAGCGAAGCCACCTCGGCGGCAATGTCTTCTGTGAGAACATCGAGGGAATCAACGTGCATAAGTATGGTGCTCACATTTTCAACACGTCCAACAAGGAGGTATGGGACTTCGTCAATGCCATCGTTCCGTTCAACCGATACACCAACTCCCCCATCGCAAACTACAAGGGAAAGCTATACAATCTGCCTTTCAACATGAATACCTTTTACCAGATGTGGGGCGTGACAACACCCGAGGCTGCAAAGGCAAAGATTGAGGAGCAAAGGCAAGAGGCCGTGGCAGCCATGCAGCGTGACGGAGTGACAGAGCCGAGGAATCTGGAAGAGCAGGCTTTGGTGCTGATTGGAAAGGACATCTATGAGCGACTGATTAAGAGCTACACGGAAAAGCAGTGGGGGCGAAAGTGTACGGATTTGCCGGCATTCATCATCAAGCGCCTGCCCGTCCGCTTTGTCTTCGACAACAACTATTTCAACAGCAAGTACCAAGGGATCCCCATCGGAGGCTACAATAAGCTGATTGAAGGACTGTTGGAAGGCTCTGACACCCTCGTGGACACAGACTTTTTCGAGAACAGGGCGCACTGGGAAAGCGTGGCTGACAAGATTGTGTTCACAGGAAAGATTGACGAGTTCTTCGGCTATCGGTTTGGAAAGCTCAATTACCGCACCGTGCGGTTCGAACAGGAGCTGTTAGACTGCCCCAACTATCAGGCGAATGCCGTGATGAACTATACCGACGGAGACACACCTTATACCCGCATCATAGAGCATAAGCATTTTGAAATGTTTGGCCAGGAGGTCTACGACTGTCCGAAGACGGTCATTTCCAAGGAATATTCCGCCGAATGGGAAGATGGCATGGAGCCTTATTATCCCGTAAACGATGCAACAAACAATGAAATCGCAGAGAAATACAGGGCATTAGCTGCGCAGGAGAAAAACGTCATTTTCGGCGGTCGGTTAGCGGAATATCGCTACTACGACATGGCTCCCATCGTGGAAAAAGTGCTCTCTCGGACGGATTTTTAAATCATTTCACGCACCATATATTATATAACAAGGTACGCGCGCGTAAGGAATTTTAGGCTCGACGTTATCTCATTTTGTGCTCCGTCGTGCAACTGTGGAGCACAAAACGAGGAACTATCGAGCACAAAATGAGGCATCGCGGAGCACAAAATCGGGTTTGATGGAGCCTGGGATTCCGTTAATTTCAAATGGCATTCGCAACATATCAAACAACACAAAAATGCAATAAGACCAGGGAATTTACCCCCCCCGTTTAGTTAAATCGGGTTAAAACACCCCCTTTTTTGCCTATTTTTACCCCTTCCTTGAAGAAAAACGCATAAAAATTCACAGTAATTTTAGTAAATTTGTAAACGCAATATGCGTATTTCTAACTACAAATAGCTACAAAATGGGAGTTAAAAAGAAACTTGGCCTATTGGTTTTCCTGATCGGGATGTCTGTCGGAGCAAAAGCTCAGGACTTCGCCGTGAAGACCAATCTGCTTGCTGACGGACTGCTCAGTCCGAACCTCGGTATCGAGGCAGGTATCGCACCCCGATGGACGATGGGACTTACGGGAGAATTCAACGGATGGACCGTCGATGGACATAAGTGGAAGCACTGGCTCGCAAGGCCGGAGGTACGATACTGGTTCTGCGACCGCTTCGCCGGACACTACATCGGACTGCATGCGCTCGGAGGGCAGTACAACTTCGGAAACATCAAGAACAGTTTTAACTTCCTCGGCAGCGACCTCTCAAAGCTCACCGACAACCGCTATCAGGGATGGGCTGTGGGAGGAGGACTCTCCTATGGTTACGCATTCATCCTCAACAAGCATTGGAACCTTGAAATGGAACTGGGATTCGGCTATCTCTACACGCAGTACGACCGTTTCGAGTGCGAGGGATGTGGAAAGAAGGTTGAGGAGGATGTGCCGCATCACTATGTTGGTCCCACGAAGGCCGCAATCAGCCTTGTTTATGGATTTTGACATGAAAGGAGGAAAGACTGATGAAAAAGACATATAGAAATCTGATTACCTATAACAAGAGGTGCATGATACTTGTGGCAACCATGCTCATGGGCTTTGCCACCTGTTTCGGACAAGAAACCGCATACAGAACCCAAGCCTGCGGACTGCCTGTGGATAATGCCACGATGAAGCGAGAGGGCAGCCTCATGGCCATCAGCATGCAGATGCGCCTTGCCGACCTTGCGCTTAGCGGCAACCGCGCGGCCATCTTCACACCCGTCATCGTCAAGGGAGCCGACTCCCTTGCCCTGCCCCCCATAGGGCTATACAGCCGCACACGCTGGTATCAGCAGCTCCGCGCGGGAGAGAGACCGCTCGGAGGCGATGCCGAGACCTCACTCCGCTGGTCGGAACGCCCCGCAGCGATGGACTATGCGCAGACCGTACCCTACGCAGAATGGATGAACGGGGCACAGCTCCGCCTCGTGCGCCAGGACTACGGATGCTGCCGCAAGCTGAAGGATGAACAGGAAGCACTCCTCGCCGGATGGCGCGAGCGCACGGTGTTCACGCCCGCGTTCCGCTATGTACGCCCCACTGCAGAGGCTGCCAAGACACGTGAACTCTCTGGACGCGCCTTTATCGACTTTCCTGTCAATCGCACGGAGATACTGCCTGAATATCGCAGGAATAGAACAGAACTGGCAAAGATTGTGGCGACCATCGACTCAGTACGCGCAGACAAGGATGTGACCGTATCCTCCCTCTCTATCAAGGGATTTGCATCGCCCGAGGGTGCATACGCAGGTAATGAACGACTCGCCCAAGGGCGCACCGAGGCATTGAAGCAATATGTGCAGAACCTCTATCATTTCCCCAACGGATTCATCGCAACCGACTATGAGCCAGAGGACTGGGAGGGATTGCAGGCATACGTAGAGGCGTCCGACATGTCCAACCGCGATGCGATACTCGACATCATCATCAGTGCCCTTGAGCCGGATGCGAAAGATGCAAAGATACGAAGCCTCTATCCCGAACAGTATGCTTTCCTGCTCAGGGAGGTATATCCCGGACTGCGCCATTCAGACTACCGCATAGAATACACCATCCGCACGTTTACTGATGTGAGCGAGATACACCGCATCATGGCAACTACGCCGCAGAAGCTCTCGCTCAACGAGATGTTCTTGCTTGCCCAGTCGCTTGAACCGGGAAGTGAGGAATATAACAAGGTGTTCGAGACGGCAGTGCGCATGTATCCCAACGATGCCACGGCTAATCTCAACGCCGCCAACGCAGCGATGCAGCGGGGCGACCTCGTAAGTGCAGAGCGCTATCTGAACAAGGCAGACAACAGCACGGAGGCCATCTATGCAAAAGGCGTTCATGCAGCACTGAAGGGCGACAACGCAAAGGCTGCGCAGCATTTCTCGATAGTGGCCGACAAGATGCCCGAGGCTGCAGAGGCACTGAAGACGGTGAAAGAAATACTGGAATATTCCGGGGAATAAATAAGTCAAAATCCTATCAGAATTATGCGAAAAAAAATCGGGATAGTATTTCTTTCAGCGGTTGTTTGGGGACTTTGGAGCTGCTCAGACAAGCAGACTGATGACATAGGATCAAAGCCAGATGGTTTTGCTGACGGCGCTATAGTCTTCAATGTAAAGACGGTGGGGAGTGACACCCGTGCAACAAGAGCGGAAGAAACTCCAAAAGACGAGGACTTCGACACTGAATTTGACGTGGGGAATGAATACAAAATTACTTCTGATGAGGGTGCAAACGTGGCGTTCTTCTTCGATGCTACAGGCGCATATCTCGACAGGGTGAATCTTGAAATCATATCAGAACAGGATGTCACGCATGACGGCCACGGAGCATTCGGAGAAGGCGACAACTATAAAGAAAGACTCCTCAAAACATCAGGAATCAAGATTGATGAACTGGAAGCCGGCATTGCGAGTTGTGTCCTGATACTGAATGCTGACCCGAACGAACTTGACAAGCTGGGTGAAATCACGCATTTGGATGACTTTAAGGATCAGACACAGGAACTTGTATCTGGAGCTGAGGGGAATACATTAGGACAGTATAAGGCGCGGGACGGCAAGATCTACCTCACCATGTCCAATACGGTATATCTGAAAGACAGCAAGGTTCAAGGCCCTATAAAAATCGCTGGTAAGATTTATCCGACAAAAGAGGAAGCTGAAGCCGACCCTGTGCAAGTGCATGTGGAGCGCGTTACTGCCAAGTTTATGGTAGTGTTTAATGAAGAATCTCTCCCAAATAGTGCGAATGGGAAATATATAATAACCGCGGGAAAGGACGAAAAAGAACTGCTGTTGCCGGTTGCTTCATCTAACGAAGAACAAGAACCTACGAAAACAAAATGGGGAGTCCTTGTAAACAACTGGGATGTAAACGGAACGGAAACCGCCACCTACTGGATAAAGAATCTTCAAGACGGGAAGACGGAATACGGCAAGTGGTCTGCAGATTATAAAGACAACACACAGGGGTGGAACGATGCCGCACGCCTTCGTTCCTACTGGGCTGTTGACCCGCATTACAACCTGGAAGACGCGGACAAATACCCACAGCAATATCGGAAAGCAGACGGCGTTTCGTATGGGGCAACTGATGGTGCCAACTTCCCGCTTAGAGACGATTTAGCGCTCCATTACATTCCTTACAGCAAGATTGGGAAGAAGTTTGCATCAAGTGGCACTGAGACCTCATCAGACTATTACGCATACGCTCCCGAAAATACATTCGAGTACAATTGGTTTAGCAGCAACCCAGGTGCTCCAGACTATGACTACCATGGCGATGACTACAAGCGCACAAGCACCCACGTACTCATCGCAGCCCAATTGTTGATAGACGACGAGATTGAGAATCACTCATCAATTGCGGACAAATATTGCTATAACGATATTTATTGGAAAGCTGAAAACGGCCAAGCACCTGCTGCCCTGATAAAAACAATGGTAAGTGCTGTACTTGCAACAGGTTCATTCACTTTATATAAGGAAGATGGTACGGAATTCGATACGCAAACAGAAGCCGCAGACTATTTTGAACTGAAAAAGCCTGCTAACATAAAGGGAGGCGACGGAAGAGTCATGCTTTCATTGAAAGAAGGAGCCGGTTCTTTGTATGTGAAATCAGAAGGCGAAGACGAAGGAGAAGCTAACGGAACGACCGAAGTAACGGATGAAACACTAAAAGAGACCATCCAAGCAGTAGGAACAGCCAAGCATTTCAGCGAAGGTAAGATGTATTATTACATCCCCATCAAGCACATGGCAGCAAGAAGCAGTAATGGCGACTATAATGTTGGGGCATACGGCGTGGTGCGCAACCATTGGTACAAGGTGGAGATAGCATCAATATCCAATCCCGGGATTCCCGTTGATCAGCCAGACCAACCCATCATTCCTACCGACGAGCCGGATATATCATTTGAGATTGTGGTTATCCCATGGCGTGAAATACAACAAGACATTGAGTTTTAAACAACGACAGATTCTCTAATAATTTATAAAACGAGGACAATGAGAGAAGGATTCATAAAAGACCTGAAAAGGTATGCCGCACGAGGCATGATGCTCGTGGCAACAGTGCTTGGCTGCGCTGCATGTGAAGACGCCATATTTGATGAAGAGGGCGACTGCGACCCTCACAACTATGTGCGGTTTGTCTATGACATGAACATGCTGCGCGCCGACGCGTTCTATTCGCAGGTCGGTTCCGTTGATCTGTACGTGTTCGACGCCGAGACGGGCGAATACGTGACACATCTTGCCGACAAGGGAGAGGCACTTACGAGCGGCAGCTATCGGATGCCCTTAGACCTCGCCCCAGGCAAGTATGAGTTCGTCACATGGGCGGGACTGGCCGACAACGACGACGACTTCACCGTGCCGACGGTCATCACGCAGCCCGAGGACATGATATGCACGATGGCACGCAGCCGCTATGCAAGCGGAGCCTACAGCAACCGCAACTTGCACCCGCTGTTCCACGGCACGCTGTCGGCAGAACTGCCCGACGAGGCAGGGGAACACGTTGTCACCGTCAAGCTGATGAAGAACACCAACAACATCAACCTCTCCCTGAACCATACAGGAGGCCCGCTCGACCCCGACCGCTTCGAGGTGACGATGACCGACGAGAACGGACTGATGGCATATGACAACAGCCTGATGGCAGACGAGACGATAGAGTATCGCCCGTGGAGCCTGAGAGGCGGCAGCGTGGACTTGAACGACGGCGAAGAGGGTGGTTTCCTCGTGGCGGAGCTTTCAACGGCACGACTGATGGCTGACCACGAGTCGCGCATCAACATCGTGGATAAGCAGACGGGCAAGACCGTGTTCTCCATCCCCATCGTGCAGTGGGCATTGCTGCTGCGCAGCGCCAACCATACCAGCATGGGCGACCAGGAATACCTTGACCGCGAGGACGAGTATAACCTGATGGTGTTCCTCACCAATGCTCCCACCAAAGAGCCAGACGATCCCACACCACCGACACCAGACGATCCTACACCGCCAGCACCGGATGATCCCACACCACCGACACCAGACGATCCTACACCGCCGGCACCAGACGATCCTACACCGCCGGCACCAGACGATCCTACACCGCCGGCACCAGA
>JAFLSG010000033.1:0-5908 GCA_022511065.1 Prevotella sp. | reverse complement strand
ACGATCCTACACCGCCGGCACCAGACGATCCTACACCGCCGGCACCAGACGATCCCGAAGAGCCAGAGGATCCTACACCAACTCCTCCTTCGGAAGAATGGACTGCCGTGTCCATCATCATCAACGGCTGGCATTTCATCTTCAATAATGGCGTGGAGCTTTGAAACAAACTGTAGAATTATTGTACTATGCTATCAAATAGACACCACACCCTGACTCTTTGGCAAGTCCTGCTTGCCCTATGCCTCCTTACCTCCTGTATTGGGGATAAGCTTGAGGATGAGTTGAAGGCCTCAAGAGAGCCTATTTCCGGCGATAGCCACTACCTGTCCCTCAAATTAAAAACTCCCGACGGCGCATCGCTCACCCGCGCATCATTCCATGACGGAGATGAAAATGAGCATAAGGTCGGAGATAGTGGTCATAGCATCATATTTTTCAATAAAAAGGGGGAACTTATGGAGACCTCTCAGCTTCTGCTATTGGGGCATACTCACCATGAGACCGATGACGACAAGGAGGCCACCTATTCCGCACGGGTTTACCCTAAAGACAATGAGTGGCCAGCGTCTTGTCTTGTAGTGCTTAACGGCAGCAAAAAGGTTAACGACATGCTCGCCGCCTATGAAGAGAAGAAGAAAGAAGAAGTTGTTTCCTACCAAGACATCATATCAGGAATGATTTGGTCAGCAGGTCAGGAAGACCCCAAAACTATTGGCTTTAACTTTAGCGAGGATGGCAAGGAACATTACTTCACGATGACCAACTCTATGTATTATGACGAGAAAGGAGACGCCCAATGGCCTGTAAAGATTCCCAGCAATGCAATTGCAGAGAGTGAAGAGGAAGCCGAGGAAAAAGCCATGACCGTCTATGTGGAGCGCATGGTGGCGAAGTGCACGTTTAAACTTGACACTCCTACGGAAGATACAGACAAGGAAGACCCAACAATTATTAGACCAATTGGAGCCACGCCTTTGGTGTTCTTCCAAGGCTTTGACAAAGAGGGTAAAATGGGCTTCGTATCCGTAAGGGACTGGAGAATCAACATTACGGGTTGGAGTATCAATGCTCTGGAAACCCAGAACTATCTTTTCAAGCATATTAATAAGGAAAGTGACTATTTTGATGAATGGAATAATCCAACATCTTACCGTTTTGATTGGAGTGAGGATTGTCATTATAATAATCAGTCTTATCCATGGCAATACCGCAAGGCGATAGATAGAGATTTCGATTTCAATTATTACTCTTATTTGTATGACGAAGGCCATAATAATACTAATCTATTAAGGAATTATTCCTACTATGACTTGAAGTTTGATAACTATGAAGGTGAAGGTGCTGAGCATAATTCCAGCAACTTCGAATTCAACAAGACCATTTATATTCCAGAAAATACTTATGACAAAACTGTCGTCGCAGGAGATTGGGGAAAAGCCCATGACTCTCGTGACGAACTACTTGCAGGCACACATTTGCTTATCGGTGCAGAATTGGAGGTCTATGATAACAAAAGTGGGTATAGAATATACGACCTGTATCGTGACCGTAATGGCATTTATTATGAATCTGAGAGAGAATGTTTCGCCTCATTAGTACATTCTTTCAATCAATCACTAACATCGCAGAGTGTGATGGAGTTTGTTCCTTACGATTGGGATTATGGAGGCGGCAGAGTGTCTAATAAAACAATTGACGATGTAACCATACCATTAGCAGCAACGGACACGTTGGTTGCCAATACTGGCGGCAGCTTTATGCTCTGTTATAAATTGGGGGAGAACAACACATATACAGTTTTGGATGAGTCACAACTTGTTAATATTATGGGAAATAAAGAAGACCTCGAACAAGATAGCATCAACTTTGCCAACAACTTTGGATCGATGGTTCCTGCCACACTGCGTAGTGGCGACGGCAGGCGTCTTCCTTGGTTTAAGGATGCCATTGAAAACGGAAGATTAGCTATTAAAAAGGTCACAAAAAATCCAGATGGAACATATACTATTGATGAAGATGCAGAATTATCAATACATATAAAAACAAAGAACAAATATGGAGCCACTGTTGCCGGCGAAAAAAAATGGAATAATGCCGATAAAAATGATATAAAATCAATACTCTACGAATGGCTTGGAGCAGTAGACCATTTCAACAACGGAAAAATGTACTATGCAACTGGTATAGACAATACCCCTACCATCACTCTTAAATCGGACAAATATTACGGCGTAGTACGCAATAGTTGGTATAAGTTTAAGCTTAAAGAAATTAAGAGCATTGGCATCCCTATAGATGACCCCACCCAACCTATTGTCCCCGACTTCATATCAAACAATGACCAAATCAATGTGTCTGTCGAGATTCTTCCATGGCACGAGGTAGAGGGAGATGTGCCGGTATTCTTCTGGTAAAATTTAAAACGATTGAATAATGAAATACAACGATATAAGATATGCGATTCTGACATTGCTGTTAGCCTTTGGTGCTTTGACCTCATGTATAGACGATGATTTAGTGTTATACGAGGATGGGGGTGTAATGTCTGAAGGATTCACCGATGGATATGCCATTAATTTGGCTGTATCACTTAAGCAGATGGGTGGAACGGGAACAAGGGCAATACCAAGTTCCCTTATGAGTAAACTGGCAGTGCCAGAATTGGAAGAAATAGAGAACTATATTGACCCAGAGAAATTCCGTGTATTGGTTTTTGACCATAACGACAAGTTCTTATTCGAGTCGAAGAGCCGCTGGATTAAGCAATTGAGTCCTACTGGCTCTACGAATTCGCAGTGGTTGGTATCAATTCCCATCTACACATACGGTAACGATGAGCAATATAATTGGGACTGGGAATATATCCGTGAGGCTTTGACTAAAAATAAATTTAAAATCGCCATCCTTGCCAACCGACCAGGATTGGAATGGTGTCCAAAATTCGAAGACACTGATATAAAGCAAGGTTGGTTTGATAATACGGGGCCCCATTGGGGAGCGGAGCATACAGTCTGGTATGCAGCAAGTTCAGGAAATGATGTTACACCTAAAGACGTGTTTGACTTGCATCATTCTCAGAAAGACAAGATTTATCATGGTAAAAGCTGGGACGAGGATTATTTAGGAACAAGTGGAGAAGGGTTTTATGAATTCGTTACAACCAAAGACGAAAAAGACACATTACAAATGAGTTCAACCTCCAGCTGGGTAGACTGGGGAGATAATGATAACGCAAAAGACCCTAATGGTTGGAGATATTTCGTAAAGCCTTCCAGGGAACATCCTATTCCGATGTATGGCATTCAGGAGTTTGCCCCCATTGGCGATCGTTGGATTAAAGGAACGCCTTTCAATCTTTCTCTGTTGACAAATAGCCAAGAAGGCGACACAAATCCGTATGAATTCAAGTCAATATCATTATTGCGCTCTGTTGTCAAATTAGAATTTGTGATGCCAAAAGCTCAGTCAGACAACTTTAATTTGGAGTATCTTGTTATGGGCTATCCCAATGTATATGCAAGATGTGAGCCTATGGACGTGTGGACGCCGACCGACAAATTGTGGGCGAAAAGTCATGAAAATGATTGCGAATGGAATGCCATCGTAAACTATGGACCTATATCCAGAACGACTGATAATCAAGTTGGTTTGAGACCTTATCAAGAAAGGTTGTTTTGGTTGTACGGTGCGTGGCTTGAGAAAGATTGGAAGTTTGGAAGTTTGGGAGAAAGTTTGGGGGAGGAAGGCCTCAAAAATCTACTTGTTCAAAATGCCCCAAGTTTTGATAATGAAGGCAAGCCTATTGTGCCTCGCATCTATAATTCCTGCATTCAACGTAACAACGTGGTATCATGCAAAAATGTAGATTTCTCGACTGAAGATTATTATCACTATGTGGTTTACACGGGTGAACGAAACATAAACGACCCTTCCGAAGTTTTCAACATAGGAAAATCTACAAGTGGTGCTGCTACAGTTGCCTACTGGGGACTTATATTAAATAATCCCGCAGGAGCTAATAATGGCCAAGATAAGCCGTATATAGTGTATAAAGTTCCACTAACCGACTTTACAACGAGTGAAGATTACACCAGTCTCATAAAGAGAGAGACCGTATATAAAGATAGGAACTCTCAAGGATTTTATTATCTCGATTCAAACAACAACAACAACAAAAAGACAGGTATGCAAACAGGTAACCAATATTATGAAAATTTGGTTCAGGATGTTAACAATCCAACGCCCAAGCCTTGGCCGCTAATGAGAAATCACATTTATCGCACCTATGTGCAGCCTGCAAGCGGTTACGTACTAAACTTCACCAAACCTATTAGCGGAACAACAGAAACATTATTAAATGCAGATAAATATTGGACAAAACCAAGCTCTGGCAAAGAAACTGTTGTTTTGACGTGGACTAATGAGCCAACTATATCTCGTGTGCAAACTACGGAATATCCTGGTGAAAATCAGAAAAATGTTGCAACATGGAGCAATGGGTATTCTATTATGATTATGAGATCAGATAAAGATATAGCCGGTGTTAAGGACATGACAATCAACGGGAAAAAATATAAAGGAATCAGACTATCAAATGGTGCTCAAAATAAGTTGACTTTGCCTGATGGTTTTGGGGCAACAAAAATGACTCTTTACAGCTATCGCCATACTGAAGGTACTAACCGTACTTGTTATTGGAAAGAGATAAATGGTATAGAATATGAAGAGAGTAATGCACAGATTTTAACTAACACAGGAGATGCAAGTAACCCCGACATGTGTGAGTTCACTTTTGGCACTCCACTTCAAGAAATTACTTTTACGAACACTGGTGAGCAGTTGGGTTATGTAGTGTTCCTTGAGGTAGAGGGTGTTCCTATACCCTATTGGTCATTGAATTTAGCTGGTAAGGATGGTGATAAAAATTATCATAATGGTAGTACACTGAAAGCCAACGGTTCTGATATCGGTGAATTTGGAGAACTGGAGTTTGATCGAACAGGTACGATATATATTTATAATACCGATTCTGGCAAGATCTGCCTAAGCGGAGGAACGACTGTTACTTTCCCAAAACTGAGTATTGGTAATACTATTATTATAGAAACTAAGACCAGCGGCAATGAAAGTGGCATTAGTAGTGCGACTAATGCGACTAATACAGAAAATACATTTAATTCCGACGGCACTTGCACGTCAACATGGAGTATTTCTAATGATAATGTGAACCCAAAGTTCACATTTATAAGCGGAGATGTTGACATCTATAAGATTACTATTACGGGTAGTAAGTATGACCCACAGGAACAGCCTGTGAATGGAGTTACAAGATTTGCTGGCAGGGAAGGTAGTAGATTCACAATAAAATCGGAAAACTCATATTCGAAAAGTCTAAAATTTGATTAGGCAAGAAGAGGAAAGGAGTTCATTTCCAGAACCAATTATCCCACGCCCTGCAAGCCTTCCGCTTGCGGGGCGTAACTATATTCAGACAGCCCAAACCATGCTCGCCATAACATGCCATGCTATTATGCTAAAATGCCATCTCAGCGCAACAAGAATACTGCTTAAAAGTTAAAAAGCGTTACTATAGTGTTTAGCGGTCGTAAATACCATACTTACGACCGCTAAATACTATACTTATGGAGTGTAAGTATGGTATTTGTTTGGAAGTTCAAGAATTACTTTGTATCGTTTGCAACGACAAAAAGTCAATAATCATACTGGCACCCCTGTTCGCATCACATCATCATAGATGAGATATGATATTTTCCTCAAATCGCCAAATTAAAGTGAAAAAAACTCCTTTGCAAACAAATTGTTCACAAAGGAGATTGCCTTTTGAGCCGTGTACCCAGAGCCGGGGTCGAACCGGCACGGGTTGCCCCACTGGTGTTTGAGACCA
>JAFLSG010000032.1 GCA_022511065.1 Prevotella sp. | reverse complement strand
CTGGACACCCTGATTAAGAGTCAGGTGCTCTACCAACTGAGCTACGGGTGCATCCTTTCCTTTTTTGCGGGTGCAAAGTTACGCACTTTTTTTGATTCTACCAAACTTTTTATGGACTTTCTTCTTAAAAAGTGCGCCGCAGCACGCCGCGCGGCATGCCGCAGCATCGCAGAAAGCACAATCTCCTCCGTCGCATAACAAGGCTGATTATTTGCCTATCATGCCATCTTGTTATCGTAACATGGAAGGTTATAGGCTGAATGCGTTCCGTTTGAAGCCTCCAAACGCATCGAATTCAGCCTCCAAACGAGGCGTTTGAAGGCTTCAAACAACTTGTTTGGAGGGGGTAAATGGAAACGGCTTATAATGAGGAACTTACGAAATGCACTTTCATCCGTTAAAAATGACGGTAAAATCCTTTGCGAATGGGGTGTAAATCACTCTCGCGTGGCATGGAAACCCTCGAGGTTCTCATATCGGCGGCGCATCATGCGCGTGTAGATATGGCGAATCCAGAGCGGGTGGGTCAGGATGAAGGCAGCGCCGATGACACACATAAATATATAGGTGTAGGTCAGACCGACGAGCAAATAGCCGAGTCCGGCGATGAGCACGGGGGCGAAAAGCACGCTCATTTCGATGACTATCTGTATCCCGTTCTCAAAGTTGCCCTTGCCCGTCACTTTCAGTTGCAGCGGCAGCGTCTGCTTGTTATAGACCGCCAACTGGAAGATGATGAAGTGCAAGAGACCGGCCGTAAGCAGCAGATAGGCAAGCAACATCAGTATGGTGAACTTGCCCGTGAACACGGCGGGCAGCATGATGACGAAGGGAATGACGAGCACGGCGCCGTAGAACCAGAACTTCGCCTTAAGTAGGGCGATGATGTTCTCGCGGTGCATCATCAGCAGGTCAATGTAGTTGCCCTCCTGTCCCATAATCTTGATGAGCGAGGTCACGCCGTAGATGGCGAAGCAGTAGAGGCACCAGAAGTTGAGCATCAGTTCATTGTCGTAGATAGACGTGTAGGCAACGAGCAAAGAGAGCACGACAATCAGCGAGAGACTCATGATGCAGCGCGAGCGCATCGTCTTGTTGCGCATGTTCGATTTCAGTTCTATCTTCAGGTATTCGCCCACGATGCCGAAGCGATCGAGGAAGGAGAAGCTGGAGATATGCTTCAGCGCGCCCTCCTTTTTCTTGGAGATTTCCTCATAGACGTACTTGAACTGGAAGCGGCGGTTGATGAAAAACAACCCAACGAGCAGCCCCACGACCAACGGAAGGAAGTACCAGGCAATGCCTACGGCGGCGTAAGTGTCGAGCATCCAGTCGAGCGTGCTGTCCTTGAATTTCAGCATCAGCGGCGTGAAGGGCAGGGCATAGAGCGCGAGCGCGGGCAGCAACCAGAGTACACGGCGGTTGATGAGCGTGCGGAAGAAGAGATATATCTGACTGTTGAGCATGATGAGCAGCTCGGCGGTGAGCAGCTCTAAAAGCACCATTCCGAATCCCGCCCCTGCAATCAGGATGATGAGCGAGTAGGGTAGGAACATTGCCAACCACAGCAGGTTATAGCCGCTGAAATGCGACGAGAGCAGGAAGCACTCTATCGCCGTGTAGCGCGAGATGGGCATGAGGATGTAAGGCTTCACCATCACGGCGGGCGTGGTCTGGACGATGAAGCGCATACCGAAGTCTATCAGCAGCACGAGCGGCATGAAAGAGAGCATGCGCCCCGCCTCACCGTCGGCTGCCATGGCGATGATGGTGCCGTAGAGAATCAGGTAAATGGCGAAGAAGATGCCGCCAAGGTATATCAGTAGCTTCGCCCATTTGTTCTGGTCGAAGGCCGGACTGCGCTTGTAACCGATGTTGGTGTTCTGCCGAAGCAGACGGAATAGCTGTAGCTTGTTCATGCCGATGCGTCAGGATTTGGGGTGTCTGCCGCTTATCTGAGGTCGATGACCTCCGCCTTCGGGAAGTCCTTGGCGTTGAAACGGAACTGACTGTCGGGTATGCTCTGCTTCTTCAGATTGGTGATGTCGAAGATGGTCCACTTCTTTCCTTGCAGCATTTTCACCTGCGTAGGCTGATAAGACTGCTTGCTCACGGTGATGAACATCTCTTGAATCTTCTTGTCTTTCGCCTTGGCGGTCAGGTGAACCACGAAGTCCGCGCCCGACTTGTTGAGTGTGCAGTCGTAGCCCTCCTTATATAAATTAATAAAGGTGTAGGGGTTGATGGCCTGTTGCTGCGCCGGAGTGGGCGTGCTTACACTCACCTCCTCGTTGCTTTTGAGATAGGTCCACTGCGTCTTGCCGTCGAACCACACGGTGGCTGCTGGCGTGGTGGCGTGGAATTTCTGCCCTTTGATGGAGATGGAGCCGGAGGTATTGCCGAAGCTACCCGTCATCTTGAAGTCGGCCTTCACGCCTTCCTTGACGGTGATGGTCTGTGCGGCCTTGTCGAGCACGCTCTTGGCGGTCTGGCCAAACATGGTGGTGCCGACGAGTGTCAGCGCTGCTATCAGAAAACAAATTCTCTTCATACGTTCTACGATTTGATGTTACTTAAAAGATTATTCAGACTTACTTCATCCTGTATCAGCACGTCGCGGGGCTTCGAACCCATTGCCGGGCCTACCACGCCGGCCTTCTCCAACTGGTCCATCAGTCGGCCCGCGCGGTTGTAGCCGATGGCGAACTTGCGTTGAATAAGTGAGGTGCTTCCGCTTTGATTGAGGACTATCAATCGGGCGGCATCCTCAAACATCGGGTCGAGGTGCTGCATATCCACATCAGCCAAGTCGCCACCCTCGCCTTCGGGCATGTCGGGCTCGGGCAGTTCCATCGGGGCAAGATAGCCCTGCTGCTGCGAAATGTACTCGTTGATGCGCTCAATCTCCGGCGTATCGACGAAGGCGCACTGCACGCGCACCGGCTCTCCGCCGTTGCTGAACAGCATATCGCCGCGGCCAACAAGCTGTTGCGCTCCCGGACGGTCGATGATGGTGCGGGAGTCTATCATGGCACCCACGCGGAATGCGATGCGCCCGGGGAAGTTTGCCTTAATGGTTCCCGTGATGATATTGGTCGTGGGACGCTGCGTGGCGATAATCATGTGGATGCCCACGGCGCGCGCCAACTGGGCGATGCGGGCGATGGGCAGCTCCACTTCCTTGCCCGCCGTCATGATGAGGTCGCCGAACTCGTCGATGATAACCACGATATACGGCAGGAAACGATGGCCATTGTTGGGATTCAGCTGCCGCTCGGTGAATTTCTTGTTGTACTCCTTGATGTTGTGCGCGCGCGCCATCTTCAGCAGGTCGTAGCGCGTGTCCATCTCCTTGCAGAGCGAATTGAGCGTGCGCACCACCTTGGTCACGTCGGTGATGATGGGGTCTTCGTCCTCGTCGGGAACCTGCGCAAGGAAGTGATTAGCTATCGGCTCGTAGAAGCTGAACTCCACTTTCTTCGGATCGACAAGCACAATCTTCATCTCCGCCGGGTGCCTCTTATATAATAAGGAGGTGATGATGGCATTCAGTCCCACGGACTTTCCCTGTCCCGTCGCACCTGCCACGAGCAGGTGGGGGGTCTTTGCCAAGTCGAACATGAACACCTCGTTGGTGATAGTCTTGCCGACGGCGCAGGGCAATTCCATCGTTGATTCCTGGAATTTCTTGGAGTTAAGTATCGATTCCATCGACACGATGGTGGGTTTGGCGTTAGGCACTTCGATGCCCACCGTGCCCTTTCCGGGTATCGGGGCAATGATGCGGATGCCCAAGGCTGCGAGGGAGAGGGCGATATCGTTCTCCAAATTCTTGATTCTGGCGATGCGCACGCCCGGTGCGGGGGTGATTTCGTAGAGTGTAATGGTAGGCCCGACGGTCGCCTTGATGGAGCTGATTTCCACGCCGAAGGTGCGAAGCACCTCCACGATGCGGTTCTTGTTGGCAGTCTGCTCCGCCATGTCGATGTATGGCTTGCCGTCGTTGTCGTACTTCTTCAGCAGGTCGAGGGTGGGATAGTGGTAGTTCTCCAAGTCGCGTTTGGGGTCGTAGGGCTTCAAATCCTCCTCCTCAGTCTGTACGGTCTTGCCGTGTGCGGACTCTTCACCGGCTGCCACCTCTATCTTAAAATCGTCATCGTCGCCCGTTTTTTCGGTATTCTCTATTGGTTGAGGTGCGGGAACAACAGGCTCGGAGACGACGGGAACATCCTCGCTGCCGTCACCGAAATCGACCGTCTGCGTGGTTGGATCGTCGAACACCTCGGGATCTTCCAACGTGCCGAGCTGGTTCTCGTAGGAATCCACGGTCTCCTCCGGGTCGTTGTTGGTGACTTTGAATTTAACTTTGTCGATGAAATGGGTCGGGTTCAGTATCTTTCGGATCACGAAGATGGTCTCTGCACTGAGGTAAACAAAGAAGCCGAGCGCCGACAAACCGAGCACGGCAAGCAGTCCCGGCAGTCCCGCCATGTTCTCAATGTACTGGCAGACGAACAGCCCGTGGTCGCCTCCGGGATTGTAGCAAGCATCCTCGAAAAGCGGTTGCAGGAAGCGGGCGAAGGCGATGGACGTCCACACCATGAGGAGCATCAGCACCATAAAGCACTTCAGCAGGTTCACCTTGTAGGCTTTCACCATGCGGAGGCCGACGAGGATGAGGAATGCGGGAATGAGAAAAGCGGGGATTCCGAAACAATGCTTGATGAGAAACCATGCGGTGTAAGCGCCGATTTTACCACATACGTTGGCGAATGTGATGTTTTGGTCGGTCAGTTCTCCCTCGCGGGCGTATTCAATCATACTCTGATCGGCTGCCCCCGTGGTGAAATAAGACACGAGTGACAGCGTCAGGTAGCCTGCAATGAACAGCAGCACCGCCCCGAGAAAGAATATGATGCGCTCATTCAGTACGAACGACTTGAATCTTGATATCATGGAAGGACCAGCCGGCTCTCTTTCTTTCCTTTTCTTTGCCATACAAGAACGACTTATCGGTAATTTGATGCAAAATTAGAGGAAATAAGTTAGATTTCATCATAAATCATGGATTTTTTTGTATTTTTGCGCCTTGAAAATGAAAAAGAGAATATATAGCAAGATTGAGAAAGCCGCGGTTTCAAAGCTTCCGAAAGTGCAATACCCGGGCAAAATCGTCGTGGTACTCACGGAGCGGGAGGCTGAGCAGGCCGTCGATTACCTGCTTGCGCAGCCGATTTTGGGCTTGGACACGGAGACGCGCCCCTCATTTCATCGGGGGAAGCGCTACAAGTGCGCCCTGCTGCAGGTGGCAAGCCGCGACTATTGCTTTCTGTTTCGCCTAAATCACATAGGACTTGCGCCTGCCGTCGTGCGCCTGTTGGAGGACTGCACGGTGCGGAAGGTGGCGCTTGCCTGGAAGAACGACCTCGTGGCGCTCCGTGAACTGGGCGCATTCTCACGCGGTGAATTCATTGATATTCAGGATGTAGTGGCTGAAATCGGCATACAAGACCAGAGTTTGGTGAAGATTTACGCCAACCTTTTCGAGGAGCGCATCAGCAAGAACGAGCGCCTCTCGAACTGGGAACGTGATGTGCTGAGTGAGCAGCAGAAGGCGTATGCCGCCATCGACGCATGGGCTTGCATCCGTATCGACGAGGAAATCAGGCGGTTGCAAGAGACGGGCGACTATGAATTGGTGAAGGTTGAGGAAACAGTTCCGAAAGATGAAACAGATATATCTTAAAAGAGGAAAAGAGGAAAGTCTGCTCCGTTTCCACCCTTGGGTGTTCTCTGGAGCGATTCAGCATGCCGATGAGGGCATCGAAGAGGGCGAGACCGTGCGCGTCATCACGGCAAATGGCGATTTCATCGCAGTGGGTCATTATCAGATTGGCTCTATCGCTGTGCGTGTCTTGTCGTTCCGTGATGTGCCTATCGATGAGGCTTTCTGGGCTTCCCGTTTGGAGTCTGCATTGCGCATGCGCATCGCCATCGGCATGGCTGACAATCCAGAAAACAATACTTACCGACTTGTTCACGGCGAGGGCGACCTGCTTCCGGGGCTTGTGATAGATATCTATGGGAAGACAGCCGTCATGCAGGCGCACAGCATCGGCATGCATGTCTGCCGCATTGATATTGCCGCGCAGCTGATGAAGGTCATGGGTGACCGCCTTGAAAACGTGTATTACAAGAGTGAGACGACCCTGCCGTACAAGGCTGACCTCGGTCAGGAGAACGGTTTTATCTACGGTGGTTCCGAGGATAATACGGCGATGGAGAACGGTTTGCTGTTCCATGTGGACTGGCTGCACGGGCAAAAGACGGGCTTTTTCGTGGATCAGCGGGAGAATCGCTCCCTCCTGGAGCGCTTTGCCCACGGCAGAAACGTACTGAATATGTTCTGCTATACGGGCGGTTTCTCGTTCTATGCCATGCGGGGCGGGGCGAAACTCGTGCATTCCGTGGATAGCAGCGCCAAGGCAATAGAACTCACTAATCGCAATGTACAGCTTAATTTCCCGGGCGATGCCCGCCACGAGGCTTACTGCGAAGACGCCTTTAAGTATCTTGAAAAGGCGGGCGACCATTATGATTTGATCATCCTCGACCCGCCAGCCTTCGCCAAACACCGCGGGGCGCTCCATAATGCGCTCAAGGGATATATCCGTTTAAATCAGAAGGCGCTGCAGAAAATCCAGTCGGGCGGCATCCTGTTCACGTTTAGTTGTTCGCAGGTAGTGACGAAGGAGAACTTCCGCAACGCAGTCTTTACGGCGGCGGCGCAGGCGGGTCGCAAGGTCCGCATCCTGCATCAGTTGCATCAACCAGCCGACCATCCCGTCAATATCTACCATCCCGAAGGCGAGTATCTGAAAGGACTTGTGCTTTATGTTGAATAAGGTCGCTGATTTCATCGACCGCCATCAACTGCTTTCCCGCGATGGATTGCACATCGTTGCGCTGAGCGGTGGTGCCGACAGCGTGGCGTTGCTGCTCGTCTTGCAGCGGTTAGGCTACCGTGTGGAAGCGGCTCACTGCAACTTTCAGCTGCGGGGAGAGGAGAGTAACCGCGATGAAAGATTTGTGAAAGAACTGTGTGAAAAGCACGAAATACCTCTGCACTTAATTCGCTTTGAAACAAGGGAATACGCCTTGCAACATCAAGTAAGCATCGAAATGGCGGCGCGGGAACTCCGTTACCGATATTTCGCCCAATTGCGTGATGAACTCAGCGCAGAGACCGTCTGCGTGGCGCATCATCGTGATGACTCCGTGGAGACGCTGCTGATGAACTTAATAAGAGGTACGGGAATACATGGTTTGACGGGCATTCGCCCCCGAAATGGGCACGTAGTGCGGCCTTTCCTATGCATCAGCCGTGAGGAAACGGAGAATTATCTCCGTTCCATCGGACAGGCGTGGGTGACGGATTCAACCAACTTGGAGGATGAGGCCGTTAGGAACAAGATACGCCTGAATGTGCTTCCCCTGCTCCGTGAAATCAACCCCAATGTGGCAGAAAGCATCGAAAGAACCGCCAAAAACATGGAAGAGGCGGAGAAAATATTTAACAATGCGGTGGAATCTGTGATTTCTTCCTTGCTGAAGCCGATGAAATCAAAGGTTTTTACGAATTTAACTTTTTTCACGCTTCCCGTCCCCGAATTACTTTCTTCACCCTCTCCGATGAGCCTTTTGCATGAAGTGCTCAGTCGTTATGGGTTCAAGGGGGCGCAGACCGCCCAGATTCTCGCGTGCGCAGAGAAAGGACAGTGCGGCAGGGAGTTCCTTTCGCCCACACATATCGTGGTGACTGACCGCGAGCGAATCATCATCAGTCCCGCTTTAGAACCGATGAAACCGCTGAAAGTGGCGGAGGTTGGCACCTATTATTATACTAATGGCGTATCTTTCCGATTTTCTTTTCAAGATTCGTTAATGGTTTCTAAATCAGATGATTTAGCAACTGTTGATGCAGAAAAGGTTTTGTTCCCGTTATCCGTGCGCCCCGTTCGTGAGGGCGACCGCTTCCGTCCCTTTGGGATGAAGGGGCAGAAGTTGGTGAGCGACTACCTGACCGACCGCAAGCTGAACCTCTTGGAAAAACGTCTGCAATTGGTGGTAACGGATGCGGAAGACAGCATTATCTGGCTTGTCGGGCATCGGATTGATGATCGTTTCCGGGTGACGGAAACAACAAAGAAAGTCTTGGCAATCTCTTTCGGATTGTGAGGAAATAAGGCAAAAAAGGCTTTTATTTCGTATAAAACTGTTAAAATCATCAAACAAACATTAACTTAAAAGGGAATTTTGACTTAATTCCCTTATCTTTGTAGTCGTTTTTGTGGATTTGAAAAATCCGAACAAAGCCAATTGCTAAATGAACAGGAAACTTACAATCATGCTGACCCAGACAATCCTGCTGCTCCTTGCGGTGCTTCCCGCAAGTGGCGGAAAGGTGTCGAAGCCTGTTCATTCCGCAGAGCTGTCTGCCGTTTGTTTGCACGACCACACCATGCCCACGCCCAGCCGCAAGATTACTTCCAAGTTCGGGCACCGCTGGGGGCGCGCCCATAGGGGGCTGGATATTAAGGTGCAGATGGGTGATACCATCCGCGTGGCGTTTGGCGGTGAGGTGACTGTCGTCAAGTACGATGCGCGTGGCTACGGTAAATACGTGGTTGTGAGGCATGAAAACGGCCTTGAAACCGTTTATGGCCACTTGTCGAAGCAGTTGGTAAAGGTGGGCGATTACCTTTCATCGGGCACGCCCGTTGGATTGGGCGGTAATACGGGCAGAAGCACGGGATGCCATCTTCATTTCGAGACGCGCATCAATGGCGAGGCCATCGACCCGTCACTGATGTTCGACTTTGCCAATCAAGATGTGGTGGCAGAGTATTTCAACCCGCGCACCAAGTCTGCTATCAAGAAGAAAAAAACTAAGGAAACATCGAAAGATAAGAAGATAAAAAAGGCGATGGATTCGCCAGTAATGGCTGAAAATCAGCCGAAACAGAAGGTTGAAAATACCCCTGTAATGACCGAAGCACCTATGTCGGTGGAATTGGCAAAATCGGAAACGAAGCAGCGTGCCTTTGAAATTGGGCAGCGCATTACTTCCCAAACCTCCGAGAGTGCAGTCGGGCGGGTTCTTGCAGATGCTACTACCTCCGCTGATACTGGCACTAACGGCGTTGAAAAGTCACCGCCATCCCGTTTCATCGGTTCTTCCGTACTTTTCTTAGGCATTTATCGGCGCGTGCGCCCGCGATATGTTTCACAGTCTGCACACCCAAATGTGCAGCTTTCATCGCTTGATGGGACTGTTCATATCATCCAGCCACCGCCCGAGCAAGCCAGACTTTTCTCCGTCTGCAATTTCTCCCCTCATTCTCTGCAATTCTCCGCTTCCTCGTAGTTGCCAATCCGTTTGGGTGGCAGGAGATTTTCGTGTCGTTAGTCGAAATCCTCCCTTCCATTTGTGGAAAATTCTGCTGTCTTATGTAGAAATTTTCCCTGCTTTTTGTAGCAGGCATCCTTTATGCTCATCGGAATGCTTTCCACGACCCAAAGGAATATCTCCTACGAGTGAAAGGAATGCTTCCTTTACCCCCATAGGAGGCATTCCTTTCACTCGAAAGTCCTATTCCTTTCATCCGTAGGAAGCATTCCTTTCCACCATAGGAAAACGCACCTTTCGGGCAGAGGAAATGATGCTTTCGTGCGTGGAAAATGCCCTGCCTATAAAAAACGCCCTGACTTTGTGGAAAGCCAGGGCGTTGGTTGTATGAAACGTGATGATAATCAACCGTTCATCGACATGAGGAACTCCTCGTTGCTGCGGCTCTGTACGAGGCGGTCGCGCACGGTGTTCATCGCCTCGATGGGGTTCATTTCTGCGATGAATTTGCGGATTATCCACATTCGGTTGAGCGTTGTCTGGTCTTGCAGCAGGTCGTCGCGGCGCGTAGAAGACTGCACCAGGTCGATTGCCGGGAAGATGCGCTTGTTGGAGAGCGTGCGGCTCAACTGGATTTCAGAGTTACCCGTACCCTTGAACTCCTCGAAGATTACCTCGTCCATCTTGGAACCCGTATCCACGAGTGCGGTGGCGATGATGGTCAGCGAACCGCCCCCCTCGATGTTACGGGCTGCACCGAAGAAGCGCTTGGGCTTCTGCAAGGCATTAGCATCCACACCACCCGTCAGCACCTTGCCTGATGCAGGGGCTACGGTGTTATAGGCGCGTGCCAAACGCGTGATGGAATCGAGGAAAATGACCACATCGTGACCACACTCGACCATGCGCTTTGCCTTCTCAAGCACAATGCCCGCAATCTTCACGTGGCGGTCGGCAGGCTCGTCGAAGGTAGAGGCGATAACCTCCGCATTCACCGTGCGTGCCATGTCCGTCACCTCCTCCGGGCGCTCGTCGATGAGCAGCATCATGATATATGCCTCCGGGTGGTTGGCAGCGATGGCGTTGGCGATGTCCTTCATCAGAATAGTCTTACCGGTCTTAGGCTGTGCCACGATGAGTGCGCGTTGTCCCTTACCGATGGGCGAGAAGAGATCCACCACGCGGACACTTGGGTTTGTGGTTGCCGGGTCGCCGCAGAGGGTGAACTTCTCTTCAGGGAAGAGCGGCGTAAGATGCTCGAAGGACACGCGGTCGCGCACCTCCGAAGGCTCTCTGCCGTTGATGGCTTTCATCGATGAAAGCGCGAAATATTTTTCATTGTCGTGCGGTGGGGTCACGGTGCAATCCACCACATCACCCGTCTTCAGACCGTATTTCTTGATTTGCTGCGGCGATACATACACATCATCGGGCGACGACAGGTAGTTGTAGTCCGAGCTGCGGAGGAAGCCATAGCCGTCGGACAGGCACTCAAGCACGCCGTTAGCGGTGATGATATCTGCAAAGTCATATCGTCCGTTGTGGCGGCGCTCCCCGTAGGAAGGTGCTTCGCTGACGGTATTCTGATGCCCTACGGGGCGGTCGAACATATCAAGCGTGGGGATAGCACCCTGATCTTCGATGGGCAGGTCAAGCACGGTGATGAAATCCGTGCCGTCGCCGGGGTCGCCCTCCCACACCTCGTCGGCAGCAACTTCCGCTGCGGCCTCGTTGCGGCTTGCCATCTTGTGGCGCAATTGCTCTATCATATTGACCTCCTGTTCGTCGCTCTCCGAACTGCCCACGGCAAAGTCTGCAGCCTCGGGCACGGCATCAGCAATGTTTTCCGGCGTATCCATCGGCTGTTCCGGCTCGATGGATTCGGGCTGTGCAGCGGTTTCTGCGACCTCTGCAACAGGAGCTGCCTGCTCTACACTCTCTGCCTTGGGCTTTCTGCCACGGCGCTTGGGAGCCGGCTGTTCGCCCTCCTCTGCGGGTGCGCTCTCCTGGGCGACAGGCATCGGCGCGTCGCTGAACAGCGAGGGAGCCTCGGCTTTCGCCCCCTTGCGATTGTTCTTTGAGTCGAAGTTCTCGCCCTCTTTGCCCTTTACGGTATATACCCGGTCTGTATCTTTCTTTACGATGCGCGTCCTTTTGCGCTTGGGCGTTTCCGCAGAATCAGCTGCGGCACTGTCCTCCGCTGCCTTGTCGAGGATGGCATAGACCACCTTCTCCAGTTCATCGTTCTGTGAAACCTTCACGCCCAATTGGTCTGCGATACCCATCAGTTGGGGTATCTCCATAGATTCTAATTCTTCTTTCGTAAACATAAAATATGCGTGTAAATTCTAAATTAGGAATTTAAATTTGAGGTTGAAACGCTTCACGGACGGAAGCGCTGTTTTGGAAAAACGATGCAAAGGTACACATAAAATCCGAAACATCCAAGACTTTTGGGATTTTTTTGCTACCTTTGCACCGAAGAAGACTACACGAAATGGAAATAAAGAAAGCTGAATTTACGCTTAGCTCCCCGATGGTTTCGATGTGCCCGAAGGACACGAAACCTGAATATGCGTTCATCGGGAGGTCGAACGTAGGCAAGTCGAGCCTCATCAATATGCTCACTAACAATAAGAAACTTGCCAAGACCTCTGCCACGCCGGGTAAGACATTGCTCATCAATCACTTTATTATAAATAATGAGTGGTATCTCGTCGATCTGCCCGGCTACGGGTTTGCCAAACGCGGGAGGAAGGAAATCGCCCGCTTGGAGCAGATGATTAACGGCTATCTCCTGCAGCGGGAGCAGTTGGTGAACGTGTTCGTGCTGATAGATGTGCGCTTGGAGGCGCAGAAGATTGACCTTGAATTCATCCAATGGTTGGGTGAGTCGGGCATTCCCTTCGCCATCGTATTCACCAAGGCAGACAAGTTGTCGGCGACGAAAGTAGGTCAGAACGTGGAGGCATACAAGAAAGTGCTGGGCGAGACATGGGAGGAACTGCCCCCGATGTTCGTCACTTCCTCGGAGAAGAAGCAGGGACGCGACGAACTGCTCAGTTATATAGAACAGATAAACGAGAGCTTGGAGGATTAAAGGCAAGCAATGGCAAAGGACACACCTTATTTAGATGTGCAGCAACTGACGAAGTCGTTCGGTTCACTGCTGCTGTTTGAAGACATCAGTTTCTCCATCGCTGAAGGGCAGCGGGTGGGACTGATTGCGAAGAACGGCACGGGAAAATCCACGTTGCTCTCCCTGCTGACGGGCAAGGAGGGGTACGACTCCGGGGCAATCGTCTTCCGCCGCGACCTCAAAGTGAGCATATTAGAGCAGTCGCCCGTGTTCGACCCTGCGGAGAGCGTGCTTGACGCTTGCTTTAATCATCAGGGCGAGGAGGAGAAAGTGCTGCGGGCGAAGCAGATACTCACGCAACTGAAGATCCGTGACCTGCAACAGCCGATGGGACAGCTGAGTGGCGGACAGCAGAAGCGCGTGGCACTCGCCAACGCCTTGATAACCGAGCCAGACCTGTTGATACTTGATGAGCCGACCAACCACTTGGACTTGGAGATGATAGAATGGCTCGAAGGATTCCTAAGCCGAGGCAATAAGACGCTGCTGATGGTGACCCACGACCGCTTCTTCCTTGACCGCATCTGCTCCGTCATCCTTGAATTAGACGACCAAACGATATACACCTACCGGGGCAACTACGCCTATTACTTGGAGAAGCGACAGGAGCGCATCGACAATCGAAGGGCAGAGATAGCACGGGCGAACAACCTCTACCGCACGGAATTGGAGTGGATGCGACGGATGCCACAGGCGCGAGGCCATAAGGCGCGCTACCGCGAGGAGGCGTTCTATGAGTTGGAGCGCGTGGCGAAGCAGCGCATTGAGGAACGACAGGTGCGGCTGAAAGCCACCAACGTGTATATAGGCAGCAAGATATTTGAGTGCCAGTATGTGTCGAAAGCCTTTGGCGAGACGGTCATCCTGAAAGACTTCTATTATAACTTCTCCCGCTTTGAGAAGATGGGTATTGTGGGCAATAACGGCACGGGGAAATCCACTTTCATCAAGATGCTGCTTGGTCAAGTAGCCCCCGACAGCGGGCGCTTCGACATCGGCGACACCGTGCGCTTCGGTTATTTCTCCCAAGAGGGGCTTCAGTTCGACGAGCAGCAGAAGGTCATCGACGTGGTGCGCGACATTGCCGACTACATTGATATGGGCGGCGGGCGCCATTTCACCGCCTCGCAGTTCTTGCAGCATTTCCTCTTCACGCCTGAGCAGCAGCATAACTACGTCTATAAACTTAGCGGTGGAGAGCGGCGAAAGCTCTACCTCTGCACGGTGCTGATGCGCAATCCCAACTTCCTCGTGCTCGACGAGCCGACCAACGACCTTGACATCGTGACGCTCCAGATATTGGAGGAATACTTGCAAGACTTCCCGGGCTGCGTCATCGTGGTGAGCCACGACCGCTACTTTATGGATAAGGTGGTGGATCATCTGCTCGTGTTCAACGGCAATGGCGAGGTGAAGGACTTCCCCGGTAACTATACGCAGTACCGCGAATGGCAGGCTTTGCAGCCGAGGGAGCAGAAGGCTGACGGCAATAAGTCTGCCGACGGGAATGCCAAGGCGAGTGCTAATGCGGGCGCAAAGTCTAATGCTTCCGGCACGAACGAGACGACCGGCAAGCGGAAATTTACCTATAAAGAAAAGACTGAGTTCGAGCGGTTGGAGAAGGAAATCGCCGCTTTGGAGGAAGAACAGCGGCAGCTCGAGGAGGCGCTGTGCAGCGGAACACTCTCCGTTGAGGAACTGACGGAGAAGAGTCGTCGGCTTCCGCAGCTCAAGGAAGAACTCGACGAGAAGTCTATGCGGTGGTTGGAACTATCGGAAATCGCACATTAACAGGAAGATATGATACAGCAATATTCATCACAACTGTTGGAAAAGACGGTAGCGGAGTTCGCCCGTTTCCCCGGTATCGGGCGGAAGACGGCGCTGCGGCTTGTGCTTTGGATGCTTAGGCAGGACGATGAGGATATCGACCGCTTCGCCGATGCGGTGCTGCGGATGAAGCACGAAGTGAAGTATTGCCACACCTGCCATAATCTGAGCGACAGCGACACTTGTCCGATTTGCGCTGATGCGCGCCGTGATGCCGCTACGGTCTGCGTGGTGGAGAATATCCAGGATGTAATGGCAATCGAGAACACGCAGCAGTTTCATGGGCTTTACCACGTGCTTGGCGGTATCATTTCGCCTATGGACGGCATCGGGCCCGGTGATATTGAGATAGACTCGCTCGTGGCGCGCGTGGCTGACGGCGGTGTCCGCGAGGTGATTCTCGCGCTGAGCCCCACGATGGAAGGCGACACCACCAATTATTATATATATAGGAAGTTGGCAGCCTACGATGTCAAGGTCAGTGTGATTGCGCGCGGTGTGTCGGTGGGCAACGAACTGGAATATACCGACGAGGTGACGCTGGGCAGGTCGATACTGAACAGGACGCTTTTCGACGGGAAGTGATAAAAGAGAACAAAACGAAATACAAGAATGGAACAGACAAGAAAGATGTTGATGACGCTCTATATCGGCGTGATAGCCGTGGCAATTGCCATGATTGCGCTGTATGAGCTTGACTTGCTCGTGCCGGGTGCAGAAGCCGGGCGCGACAATGCGGTGGAGTTCGTGCTTACCACCATCATGGAGTTGGCCACGTTGGCTTGCGCTTACTTGGCGCTGCGCCTTTTCAAGTTTCAGAAAGTACATGACGACCTCATTGCCCGTAAGGCGGATGCACTTCGCAAGTGGGGCGTGTTGCGCCTTGCGCTGCTCGGCGTGCCGTTGTTGGCGAACACCTTATTATATTATTTGTATATGAACCCCACGTTCGGCTATATGGCAATCATCCTTGCCCTCTGTCTGCCGTTCGTCTTCCCGGGTAAGAACCGCTGCGAGGCGGAGGTAAGCGCATGAAGCTCAGCATCGTCATTGTCAGTTACAACGTCAGCAGCTATCTCCAACGGTGCTTGGACAGTGTGATGACCGCCCTTGAGGGAATCGAGGGCGAGGTATTTGTCGTGGATAATGCCTCGTCGGACGACAGTGTGAAGATGGTGCGGAGCCGCTATCCGCAGGTGCGACTGATAGAGAGTGGAGAGAATCTCGGCTTCTCTCGTGCCAATAATGTGGCCATCCGTCAGGCATCGGGCGAGTACGTGTTGCTGCTGAATCCCGATACGGAGGTGGCAGAAGACACATTGCGCGGCGTACTTGACTTTATGGATGCCCACCCGAAGGCGGGCGGGGCAGGGGTGAAGATGCACAACACCGACGGAACGCTTGCGCCCGAATCGCGTCGCGCGCTGCCCACCCCTTGGGTGTCTTGCCTGAAGATGCTCGGCTTTACCAAGCGCTATTATATGAGCCATCTGCCGTGGGACGAGCCTGGGCAGATAGAAGTTATCAGCGGTGCGTTCTGTATGCTCCGCCATGCGGCATTAGATGAGATAGGGCTGTTAGACGAGACCTTCTTCATGTACGGCGAGGATATCGACCTGTCCTACCGCCTGACGAAGGCGGGTTGGGAGAACTGGTATCTGCCTTTCTCCATCGTTCACCATAAGGGAAAATCCACGCAGAAGTCCGACTACCGTTATGTCCATATCTTCTATCAGGCGATGCTGATATTCTTCCGTAAGCACTACGGCCATCTGAGTTTTTTCTATACCTTCCCCGTCAAGGCTGCCATCTACTTCCGTGCCGGCATCGCCTTGGCTGATATCTTGCGCAAGAAACTCCATCTATGAACGAATCCGCACCTCATATCCGGCTGAGAGCCATGGAGCCAGAAGACCTCGATCTGCTCTATCGGATTGAAAACGACCCTGCGCTTTGGAGCGTCGGGGCAACCAACGTGCCTTACTCCCGCTACACACTCCATGAATATGTGGCCACCGCCTCTGGCGATATCTACGCCGACAAACAGGTACGGATGATGATTGAGAACGAGGACGGCGATACCGTGGGTATCGTGGATATCGTGAACTTCGACCCATCCCACCGCCGCGCCGAGGTCGGGCTAATTATCCTAAATGCTTTCCGGCGGCAGGGCTATGCCTGTGGTGCGTTGAGGCTCGTCGCCGATTATGCCCTCAATGTGCTTCACCTGCATCAGCTCTTTGCCTTTATCGATGTCACCAATACGGCATCCGTCAGCCTGTTCTGCAAAGCGGGCTATCGCGAAACCGCCCGTCTCGCCGACTGGCTTTATGACGGACGGGAGTATCACGATGCCCTGATGGTGCAGATGGTCTTCTGATAGATATTTCTTTGGCAGTAAGGAACGCCTTCTATGATTGGCAGGGAGATGAGGGCATAAAAACTGAGCCGTAACCTCGTATTCAACGAGATTACGGCTCAATTATGTGGGAATGTTTTTCTGCTATTTACGGTTATGTCGTAGTGCCGTTACAATGCTATTCCGCTATCCTTACGACAGGAAACCGAGCAAGGCACCGGCAGCAACGGCGGAGCCGATGACGCCTGCCACGTTCGGACCCATGGCGTGCATGAGCAGGAAGTTGTGGCGGTCGTACTCCAAACCGAGGTTATTGGAGATGCGGGCAGCCATAGGAACAGCTGACACGCCGGCATTACCGATGAGCGGATTGAGTTTCTTGCCTTCGGGCAGGAAAAGATTCATCAGCTTCACGAAACATACGCCGGAAGCGGTGGCAATCATGAATGCCATCGCACCGAGGGCGAATATTTTGATGGTGTTCAGCGTGAGGAACTCGCTTGCCTGGGTGGAGCAGCCTACGGTCAGACCGAGCAGCATCACCACGATGTCATTAAGGGCAGCACCGGCGGTCTTGGCGAGACGGGTGGTCTTACCTGATTCCTTCAGCAGGTTACCGAAGAAGAGCATACCGAGCAGGGGCAGACCCGAGGGTACGATAAACGTGGTCAGCAGCAGTCCGATGATGGGGAAGAGGATGCGCTCCGTCTGGCTCACGGTGCGTACAGGCTTCATCTTGATGGTGCGCTCCTTCTTCGTGGTGAGCAGACGCATGATGAACGGCTGAATCACTGGCACGAGTGCCATATAGGAATAGGCGCACACGGCGATGGCTCCCATCAGGTTGGGGGAGAGCTTCGAGGAGAGGAAGATGGCCGTGGGACCGTCAGCACCACCGATAATGGCGATACCTGCAGCCTGACTCGGCTCAAAGCCCATGGCGAGTGCCACCATATAAGCACCAAAGATACCGAACTGGGCAGATGCTCCGATAAGCATCAACTTCGGATTGGCGAGCAGGGCGGAGAAGTCCGTCATAGCACCGATGCCGAGGAAGATGAGCGGGGGATACCACCCGAGGCGTACACCTTGATAGAAAATATTAAGCACCGAGTTATCCTCGTAGAGTCCTATCTCCAAGCCCGCATCGGCGCGGAAGGGGATGTTGCCGAGGATGATGCCCAGACCGATGGGTACAAGCAGCAGAGGCTCAAAGTCCTTCTTGATGGCAAGCCAGATGAAGAAAGCGCCCACCGCTATCATGATGAGGTTGCCCACCGTAGCGTTGGCAAATGCCGTGTAGGTGAGAAACTCGTGGAAATTCTGTATGATAAACTGTCCTAAGTCCATAGTTCATTATCCGATTGTGAGCAGTACGGCACCTTCCATGACCGTCTCGCCCTGTTTAACTGTAATGGAGGTAACGGTTCCCGTGTACTCCGACTCGATGTTGTTCTGCATCTTCATCGCCTCGAGCACGAGCACTACGTCGCCCACGTTCACCTTGTCACCCACGTTCACCTTCAGTTCGAGGATGGTGCCGGGCAGCGGAGCCTTCACGGGAGCGCCTGCGCCAGCAGCGGGTGCGGGAGTTGCAGGAGCGGTGGGGGCTGCGGGTGCGACAACAGGACGGGCAACTGGCTGCGGTGCCTCTACGTGTGCCTTCTTCAGTGCACTTGTCGGACTGACGGGCTGCTTCAGCTCCACATCGAAGCGGATGCCGTTTACATTCACCTTGGCTACGTTGCCTTCTACTTCTTCTATCTCTACGTCGTAATCGACGCCCTGTACTTTATACTGATACTTGTTCATAATGCTTGTCGTGTTATTTGATTTCTGGGGTTGTGGGAATGTGGGGTGCCGTGTGGGCCTGAGGATTCACGGGGTCGTGGAAGTGCGTCATCTGCGCATATTCGTCAGTCCATGTCGTGTGGTGCGACTTGATGGTGATGATACCGCTCTCCACATCGTGAACATCGTCAAGATACTGCTTGAGTGCCATGGAAATGACGGCGATATACACCTCCTTGTCGATGCCCTTCGTCTTCAGACCGTCCTGCAAGAGGTTGCCCGTCGTGTGTGCGATGGCAGCCGTGGCCTCTACGGTCTTCGTTACAGGCTTGATGGGCTGTGTGTTCGCCACCTTCTTGACGGTATCGATGTGGCGCATGACGATGCCGAAGAGCCAGAAGAATACGAACAGCACGGCGAGGCAGAAGAACACGATGCCCATGGCGAGCAGCGTGATGCCGAACCCGTGCGGGTCCTCGCGCTTCAGATAAGCGTCTTTCGTCTCGTCGGTCTTGATGAAATTCTCAATCCCCGGCGTCACGTTCTCTGGTGACTTCACCGTCCACTTGTTGCCACTTCTCGCGTAACTCATGTCGGCAGCAAGTGCGGGCACGCTCACGGAGTCAATCAACTCGGTGGCGTTGCCGTTGTAGAAGGCCAGCCAGAACGGTTCCGACATGGGAACGGGCAGGGGGATGTGCAACTTTCCCTGCGCGGGGTTCGAGTTGCAGAAGAACACAAGGTGCTGCCGCGCGCCAATCTGCGTGCGAGGGTCACCGCTGGGAATGACGCTCATGCGCTTGATGCGCTCGGGGACACTCATCTCGGGGTCGAGTACGGAGCGGTCGGTCGTGAAATACATGCCGCGCACGTTGTAGGTGGTGAACGATGTGTTCTCCAACTCTATCCATGCCTCTCGCTGTCCGAACTCATCCTGAATGCTGGCGGTGTTGTTGGTCAGCACCTCGTTGATGCGGATGTTCTTGGCTCCCTGAGCCATGACCGCCGAGGTGGTAGCCAGCATCATGCCGCTGAGCAGTAGTCTGAATTTATCCATCTTTTTTGATTGAAAATGTATTATTACTTGGTTTTAGGTATTTGCTTGTTGTCAGCCGCAGAAGAATAGCACGATGATCTGTGCCGTGAAGATGCGCAGGAACATCGAGAGCGGATAGACGGTGGAATATCCCACTGCCGGCGCCTCCTTCGTGCAGATGCTGTTAGAGTAGGCAAGTGCAGGCGGGTCGGTATATGTGCCTGCCACCATACCTGCTATGGTGAAATAATTAAGGTGGAATCTTAGTCGCGCAATAGGGCCGATTATCAGAATAGGAATGGTAGTTATGAGGAAGCCCGTCAGCACATAGAGCAAACCATCACCCTGTACCACCGTATCGACAAACGATGCGCCCGCCTTGATGCCCACCGAGGCAAGGAACAACACGAGTCCTATCTCACGCAGCATCATATTGGCAGAGGTGGTCGTGTAAGTCACGAGCTTGATTCTATAACCGTAGCGTCCTATCAGTATCGCAACAATCAGCGGGCCTCCAGCGATACCGAGCTTCACAGGCACAGGCATACCGGGGATGGCAACAGGCAGCGAGCCGAATATCAGTCCGAGGAAGATGCCCACGAAGATGGTGGCGATGTTTGGCGTGTTCAGACGCTTCACGGAGTTACCCATGTGGTTAGCTACGCGATCGACGGCATCCTCGGGTCCCACCACCATAATCTTGTCACCCACCTGAAGCGGGAGGCTCGGGGAGGCAAAGATGTCCATGCCGTGGCGCGTCACGCGCGTCACATTCACTCCGTGTACGCTTGAGAAGTGCATACCACCGAGTGTCTTGCCGTTCACCTTCGGGTTGGTCACGAGGATGCGCTTCGATACCATAGGCTGGTCAGTCTGTTCCCAGTCCACCTTGATGACTGGACCAATGAAAGCCACGATGGCCTCGTGGTCGGCTTCCGAGCAGACGATATATATCTGGTCGCCCACGTGGAATATCGTATTGCGGTTGGGGATGGCTACGTGCCCTTCATGCAGGATGCGCGAGCAGACGAAATCGCGGTTCAGGAAGTCGTGTATCTGCAAGAGCGTCTTGCCTTCCAAGTATTTGTTCGTAACCTCCAAATGCATCTTGTGCGGCTTCTTTGCCACGTCAGCGGTGGCTTGCGCCTCAAGCTCAGCCTCCTCGCTGTCGAGCTTCACTTTACATATATACCTTATTAATATGATAGCGCCGATGATACCCAATACACCCAAAGGATAGGCACAGGCGTATGCCGATGCAATCTGCGGCGCACCGTTGCCAAAGAGCGTGCTGAGTGCTTCGTTGGCGGCACCAAGTCCCGGCGTGTTGGTTACGGCTCCGTAGAGCGTTCCCACCATCATCGGCAGGTTCTTGGCGTCAGAAGTGTCGAAGAAGATGTAGTAGCAGGCGAACATGACCAGGATGTTCAGCAGAATGGTCGCGGCTGCCAGTCCGTTGAGCTTTACGCCCGCCGTGCCGAAACTCTCGAAGAAGCCGGGCCCCACCTGCATACCAATCATGAATACGAACAGAATCAGTCCGAAGTCCTGAATGAACGTGAGGATGGGGGTGGGGGCGGTGAATCCGATATGACCCGCCACGATGCCGGCGAACAACACGAAGGTCACGCCGAGCGAGATGCCGAACACCTTAATCTTACCCAGATAGACACCGACCGCAATCACGATGGCATAGAGCAGGGCAATATGCGCCACAGAATCGGTGGCGGTGAACAGGTCTCTCAACCATGAAAATGATTCCATAAGGCTTGTACTAACTTTATTTTCTCAAAATTTCTGAGTGCAAAGGTACTAAAAATTGCCCACAACAAGCACTTTTGTGCAACTATTTTTGAATAAAAAGTGATTTTTTATTTCTTTCACAATTCAATGGAGAGATTTGTCCGAAATAAGTTGTAACTTTGTCCGCTGTTTGGATACTTAAAACAACTTATATAATAATAAACAAACGTAAAATTATGGCAAACAAAGAAAAGCTCTTTACCGAGTTTCAGGCGCCGACCACCCAAGAGTGGCTTGACAAGATTCAGGTCGATCTCAAGGGTGCCGACTTCCAGAAGCGCTTGGTATGGAGGACCAATGAAGGCTTCAGCGTGCAGCCTTTCTATCGCCGCGAAGACCTTGCGAACCTTAAAACGCCCGACGCACTGCCGGGAGAGTTTCCATTCGTGCGTGGTAACAAGAAGGACGACAACACATGGTATGTCCGTCAGAACATTGAAGTGACCGACCCGAAAGAGGCAAATGCCAAGGCACTTGACATCCTCAACAAGGGTATTGACTCACTTGGTTTCCATTTCTCCGGCGACCTCGTATCGGAGGCAACGGTGGAGACACTGCTTGAGGGCATCTACTTGGATTGCGTCGAGGTAAACTTCTGCACCTGCAAGCGTTGCTCGCTCGACCTTGCCAAGATTCTCGTGGCTTATTTCGAGAAGAAGGGCTTGGATAAGGAGAAGGTGGTAGGCTCGATTGACTGGGACCCGATGGAGAAGATTGTGATGAAGGGCAAGGATGTTACGCCTATTCTCTCGCTCGCTCCGCAGATCGTGGAGGTGCTGAAGGATTATCCTAACTTCCGTTGCATCACCGTCAATTCCGCATCGCTCAACAATGCCGGCGCTTACATCGCACAGGAGTTGGGCTATGCATTGGCATGGGGTAACGAGTATCTGCAGCAGCTTGTGGATGCAGGTGTAGATGTGGATCTCGCCGCCAAGAAGATCAAGTTCAATATGGGTATCTCCGAGAATTATTTCATGGAGTTGGCGAAGTTCCGCGCTGCCCGTTTGCTCTGGGCTCAGATTGTGAAGCAGTACGAGCCGAAGTGTGACTGCGCCTGCAAGATGATAGTGAACGCCACGACCTCTACCTATAACCAGACGCTGTTTGATTCTCACGTGAATCTGCTCCGTTCTCAGACTGAGGCTATGAGTGCCGCCCTCGGTGGTATTCATTCGATGGTTGTTGTGCCGTTTGATGCTCCCTATGAGACCCCGACAGACTTCTCTGAGCGCATTGCCCGCAATCAGCAGTTGTTGCTGAAGGAGGAGAGCCACTTTGGTAATATCGTGGACCCGGGTGCAGGTTCTTACTATATCGAATACCTCACCGATGCACTTGCACAGGAGAGTTGGAAGCTCTTCCTGAAAGCGGAAGAGGAGGGTGGTTTCCTTGCCGCTATCAAGGCCGGTACCGTGCAAGACGATGTGAACGCCACGAATGTGAAGCGTCACGGTGACGCTGCCAAGCGTAAGGAGTTCCTGTTGGGTACTAACCAGTTCCCCAACTTCACGGAGAAGAGCGAGGGCAAGCGTGCCGTTGTGTGTGGTTGCTGTTGCAGCCAAGCAGAGGAGACTCCGTTCAAGGCTATCCGCTCTACGCGTTTGGCTGCCGACTTTGAAGACTTGCGCATCCATACCGAGGAGAAGAAGGTGCCCACGGCGTTCATGCTGACCATCGGAAATCTTGCTATGCGTCAGGCTCGCGCTCAGTTCTCTTGCAACTTCCTTGCCTGTGCAGGTTACAAGGTGATTGACAACCTCGGCTTCAAGACCGTAGAGGAAGGTGTTGATGCAGCCCTTGAGGCAGGTGCCGACATTGTTGTCATCTGCTCTTCCGATGATGAGTATGCTGAGTACGCCGTTCCCGCCTTCAAGTATCTTGATGGCCGTGCAATGTTCGTTGTAGCCGGTGCTCCTGCTTGCATGGAGGACCTCAAGGCTGCGGGCATTGAGAACTATATCCACGTGAAGTGCAACGTGCTCGACACACTGAAAGAGTATAACCAAAAGTTAGGCATTTAAGTCATGAGAAAAGATTTCAAGAACATCGATATTTACGCCGGCATCCATCAGGCTGATGGAGCTGCCTGGCTGAAGGAGAACAACATCGTGCCTAATTGGAAGACCCCAGAGCACATTGAGGTTCGTCCCGTTTATACCAAAGAAGACCTCGAGGGCATGGAGCATCTTGACTATGCCGCTGGTCTGCCTCCCTATCTGAGAGGCCCGTATTCCATGATGTACCCGTTCCGTCCGTGGACCATCCGCCAGTATGCGGGATTCTCTACGGCTGAGGAGTCAAACGCTTTCTATCGCCGCAACCTTGCTTCTGGTCAGAAGGGCCTTTCCGTGGCATTCGACCTGCCTACGCACCGCGGCTATGACCCCGATAATGCCCGCGTGGTGGGTGATGTCGGTAAGGCAGGCGTTTCCATCTGTAACGAGGAGAACATGAAGGTACTCTTCTCGGGTATTCCCCTCAACAAGATGTCCGTCTCTATGACGATGAACGGAGCCGTGTTGCCCATCCTTGCCTTCTATATCGTGGCAGGTCTGGAGCAGGGCGCAAAGCTTGAGGAGATGGCGGGCACCATCCAGAACGATATTCTGAAGGAGTTCATGGTGCGCAACACCTATATTTATCCGCCCGCATTCTCGATGAAGATTATCGCCGACATCTTTGAATATACTTCGCAGAATATGCCGAAGTTCAATTCTATCTCTATCTCCGGCTACCACATGCAGGAGGCAGGTGCTACCGCCGACATCGAGCTGGCTTACACGCTCGCCGACGGTATGGACTACCTGCGTACGGGTGTTAATGCGGGCATCGATGTGGATGCTTTCGCACCGCGCCTCTCCTTCTTCTGGGCCATCGGTATGAACCACTTCATGGAGATTGCAAAGATGCGCGCAGGTCGTCTGCTCTGGGCGAAGATTGTGAAGAGCTTCGGTGCGAAAGACCCGAAGTCGCTCGCCCTCCGTACCCACTCGCAGACCTCTGGTTGGTCGCTCACCGAGCAGGATCCGTTCAACAATGTAGGCCGTACCTGTATCGAGGCGATGGCTGCTGTATTGGGTCACACCCAGTCACTCCACACCAACGCTCTTGACGAGGCAATCGCCCTACCTACTGACTTCTCTGCTCGTATCGCCCGTAACACGCAGATTTACATCCAGAACGAGACGAAGGTCTGCAAGCAGATTGACCCGTGGGCTGGCTCTTACTATGTGGAGACGCTCACCAACGAGCTTGTTCACAAGGCTTGGGAGCATATTCAGGAAATTGAGAAGCTCGGCGGTATGGCCAAGGCTATCGAGACTGGCCTGCCCAAGATGCGTATCGAGGAGGCTGCTGCTCGCACACAGGCGCGCATCGACTCTGGCGTGCAGACCATCGTCGGCACCAACAAGTACCGTCTTGACCACGAAGATCCGATTGACATCCTCGAGGTGGATAACACCGCCGTGCGCAAGCAACAGGAGGAGAGCTTGAAGGAAGTGCGTGGAAGCCGCGACGAGGCTGCTTGTCAGGCTGCGCTGAAGGAAATCACCGAGTGCGTGCGTGAGTTCAGCGAGGGCAAGAAGAGCGAGAAGAACCTGTTGGCACTGGCCGTCAAGGCGGCTCAGCTGCGTTGTACGCTCGGCGAGATTAGTGATGCCTGCGAGGAGATCGTGGGCCGTTATAAGGCAGTAATCAGAACTATTTCAGGCGTGTATTCATCAGAAAGCAAGAACGACAGCGAGTTCGAGTTGGCTTGTAAGCTGACCGACGAGTTCGCAGAGAAGGAGGGTCGCCGTCCGCGTATCTTCATCGCCAAGATGGGACAGGACGGACACGACCGCGGTGCAAAGGTAGTGGCCACGGGTTATGCCGATTGTGGCTTTGATGTGGATATGGGTCCGCTCTTCCAGACCCCGGAGGAGGCTGCCCGCGAGGCCGTCGAGAACGACGTACACATCGTAGGCGCATCCAGTCTCGCCGCAGGTCATAAGACGCTCATTCCGCAACTCATTGAGGAACTGAAGAAGCTCGGCCGTGAGGACATTATGGTCATCGCCGGCGGTGTCATCCCTGCCCAAGACTATGACTTCCTCTACAAGGCAGGCGTTGCTGCCATCTTCGGCCCTGGCACCTCCGTTGCCAAGTCTGCCACCGAGATGATGAAGATTCTGCTCGATAAGGAGTAATCGTGAGCTGCCCCGCACACATTGCGAGGTGCGCTCCTTTCTTTTTTAGATTAAAGGCAGCCCCCTTTTTGGAGGCTGCCTTTTTGGGAAATGCGAATCTACTTGTAATTCTTCCGTATGGCGAAACTCAATTTTTGAAGCCCAAGTTTATGAACATTAGCGAGCACAATGGTATATTGTAGTTCCTCATTTTCCTTTAGGCTCTCAACGATGTAATTGAATTCATCTTCCGGCACAACATTCTTAAACATCGGACCAGATGATTCATTCCGTACCAATCTGATTTTATCAGATAAAGGCGAGAACACATAAGAGTAGGTCGCCTGATACGGAATATGCTGGAATGTCATCCAGTTGGGGTCATCCATCGGTAAGACATTCTCTATATATAGGCGCGCATCCTTATAACTTGGAGCTTGACGGCCATCGGAGTATGAGATTCCACCATCTCCATTGATATAGTAGAGCGACTCAATCGCATATTTGTCGAAAGGGCATGACTCCTGGTATTCGATGTCATCTATTGAGTTCACGTTCTTATCTACCGGCACTTCTGGCTCTGCTACAAGCCTGTCCGACAATACCTTTATTAATGAATAAGTGTAGCAAGAGGCATCGGCAGGAGGATTTGCAAGCGTTGTCCGTCTGACACTGAGATAATACTCATGTCCACGCTCATAGGTAAATCCCTCTATTTCCCTGAACATCATTGGCTGCCATCTGTCGGGATCGTCAGGCAGTTTCACAAGCATACACTCGATTGGATGCTCTCCTTTGTCATCACCCCAGTGGTAGGTAGTTCCCGTTTCGGATGATACTTCTATCTTAATCTCCTCAACTTTGTCTTTCGGCTCGTCGTCGCTGAGGCACGACACGAAGGAGGCTGCTGCAATGAACAGCACATTTAGAAGAATTACAAGTCTTTTCATCATCGTCTTTTTTTAGTGTTTATATTTGTTTGACTTCTGCCCGCAAATATACAAAACCTTATGCAATAAGCCTCGGAAACACCCCAAAAAGTGCTTGCCGAGACTGAAAGTCTTTACCCGGGTTAAGAAATTCGCAGGTTACTTCCCTCCAAACGTGATGCTGCGGCGCAGCTTGGAGAGCGTCTTGGATGTCACGCCGAGAAACGAGGCGATGGCGTAGAGCGGCAGGTCGTTCACGACGCCCGGGCAGCGACGCAGCAACTGCTCGTAGCGCTCGCAGGGCGTATATTGGTAGATGTTGCAGCAATGGGTCTTAAATTGGCAGAGCACGTGATTGCCGATTTCGTGAATCGTCCGCTCGTTCTCTCGGCTCTGTCCGCAAAACTGCCTCAGCTGCTCGCCGCTGATTCGCCACACGCGGCAGGGAGTCATCGCCTCAATCGTCATTTGCGCCGGAGTGCCGTATAGCATGTTCGGGTAGTCGCCCACCAGTTCAGTCTCAAATGAGAACCACACGATGCGCTCTCGCCCGTCTATGCTGCGTCGCACCGTATATTTGAAGCATCCGCGCTCCACGAAGCCCACCCATCGTGCCGGCTCGCCTTTGCGCTCCATCAGCTCTCCCTTCTTGTAGTCCACGCACTCCCCCTGCTGCTTGCAGTAGTCGCGCAGCAGGCTGATGTCAATCTTGCTCGGGTTGTATCGCTGTTCCATATTGCTTCGCTGCAAAGTTACGACGATTCCCGGAAACCTCCAAATCTTTACGGGGAAATCCGACGGATTTATCAAGGTTTGCCCCATTTTCATTGGTCTATGATTTCTTTATCTCATACATAAACTTGTTTGTGTCAAGACCCTCAAACAGCTCTTTCACAATGGCTGCTGAGTTGTGGTTTGATGTATTTGAAATAAATCCAAAACCCGTATCGTCGTGGGGATATGCTATTAAGCCCGATGCTTCTAATACGATAAAGCAATGCCCTGCAATATCACCATTATTATACATCACTACTGACGAAAGTTTTCTGACAATTTCCCATTCAACACCCTTATGTAAGGTAACTTTCTCGTTCAGTGAATCTCTCAGATAGCCTGCCTCCATCAATACTTTTTGTTCCGGAGTTATTTCATTATCTCCTAATCCAAATTTATATAAAGATGTGATTACGGAAATCTTCGGAACAATACCCTTGAAGAAGTTTATAAATTGTTCGATTGATTCGTTCATCAACGCATGGGAATACTGGCATTTTCTGCCATAATAGCCAATCCAGCCCATACTATCGGTGTAGGAATGCAGATTTACATTTTCCAATAACGAACCACAAGTTTGTTCTGAATAAACCACAGAAGCATCGCATGCGCTCTCCATCTTACTCCTTATTTCGGTCAGACATCCCATCTGAAAATTCCTTACCTTTTAGCAGCTCTGAATTCGTCAAGTTTCTTGTTAATAAATTTGAGGTCTGAAAG
>JAFLSG010000031.1 GCA_022511065.1 Prevotella sp. | reverse complement strand
AAAACCTAAAACTATAAATATTACTACTAACCTAAAACAATCTATTAACCTTTTGACGATGCAAAGGTACTGGGTTTTTCCATTCCCCGCAAGAATTAATGGGGAATAAGTTCATAAAATGCCTTTATTCTTGACGAATATCAAGCAATTGTGTGCGATAACACCAAATAATTAGGCGTTTTCCTTTGGTTTTTGGGAAACTTGCCGTACCTTTGTATCACAAAGGAAACGCGATGAGGGTTCTGATAGTAAACACGAGTGAACGGACGGGTGGGGCAGCCGTTGCCGCCAACCGTCTGATGAAGGCGCTGAACAACCATGGGGTGAAGGCGAAGATGCTCGTGATGCACAAGGAGAGCGACTCGCTCACGGTTGCCGCCCTCCCCAAGTCGCCGTTGCTCCATTGGCATTTCCTGTGGGAGCGGCTTGTCATCTTTTTCCATCTCCATTTCTCTCGTCGTCATCTTTTTGAGGTGGATATTGCCAATGCGGGCACGGACATCACCCGACTGCGGGAGTTCCGCGAGGCCGACCTCATCCACCTGCATTGGATTAACCAAGGCATGCTGTCGCTTGGCGGCATCCGCAAGATTCTGCGGAGTGGCAAGCCGGTAGTGTGGACGATGCATGACATGTGGCCCGCCACGGCTATCTGCCATCTGACATTGGGCTGCCGCAATTTCACGACGCAGTGCCGCAACTGCCGGCTTCTGCCGGGTAAGGGCTCCGAGAGCGACCTCTCGACCACCGTATGGCAGCGAAAGCAGCGCATGGTGGAGGATGAAAACATCTACTACGTAGCGTGCAGTCGTTGGTTGGAGCAGGAAGCGAAGGCCAGCGCCCTGCTGCGGGGACAGAAGGTAACGAGCATCCCCAATCCGATAGACACGCATATATATAATAGGTGCGACAGGCGCGAGGCGCGCCGGCAGTTGGACTTGCCGGAGGACATGCACATGATTCTCTTTGTGTCGCAGCGGGTGACGAATGTGAACAAGGGCATGGACTACCTCGTGGAGGCGTGTCGCCTAATGGCGGAGCAGCATCCGGAGATGCGGGAGCATACGGGTGTGATGGTTCTCGGCGGGCATAGTGAGGAGGTGGCTGACCAGCTACCCTTCAAGGCTTACCCCTTGGGCTATGTGAATGACGAGCAGCGCATCGTGAGTGTTTATAGTGCGGCGGATGTGTTCGTGCTGCCATCGCTGTCGGAAAATCTGCCCAACACCATCATGGAGGCGATGGCGTGCGGTGTGCCCTGCGTGGGGTTCAAGGTGGGAGGCATCCCCGAGGAGATTGACCACCGTCGCAATGGCTATGTGGCCGAATACCGCAATGCGGAGGATTTGGCGCGTGGCATACGTTGGATACTCTTCGAGGCCGACTATGAGACGCTTAGTGAGAGTGCCGTGCGCAAGGTGGCGCAGAGCTATTCGCAGCAGAGTGTCGCAATGCGCTACATCAGCGTGTATGAACACGCGATGGCGTTCAAGCATTACAGTCTATGATAAAAATTACTTACGTCACGATAACCTATCAGGCAGCAACGACCGTCGGACGCACACTTGACAGCGTACTGCGGCAGGACTACCCCGACATCGTGCATCTGATTATTGACGGCTCCTCGACCGACGGCACGCTTGATGCGGTCAATGACTATATCGAGCGCTCCAACGCAGCAGAGAACGGACACGCCGTGCAGGTGATTTCGGAGGCGGATGGGGGTATCTATGACGCGATGAACAAGGGACTGCGCTCGCTCGATGGCGACTACGTATGTTTCTTGAATGCGGGTGATTTTCTGCCTGCCGACGATGTGGCAAGCCAGATAGCCCACAAGGTGGAGGAGTTCGGCAGTCTGCCCGCCGTACTCTACGGTGATACGGACATCGTGGATGGCGAAGGTCGCTTCCTCTGTCATCGGAGGCTTGCCCCCCCCGAGCATCTCACGTGGAAGTCATTCCGCCACGGGATGCTCGTCTGCCACCAGGCGTTCTACGCCCGCACGGACTTTGCGATAGCCAATCCCTACGACCTGCGGTATCGTTATTCTGCCGATGTGGATTGGTGCATCCGCGTGATGCGGCAGGCCGACAAGGAGGGCGTGCCGATGCTGAACCTCTCGATGGTAGTAGCGAACTATACGAAGGAGGGGCAGACGACGCTCCACCATCGTGAGTCACTTCGCGAGCGTTACCACGTGATGTGCCGACACTACGGGCGCATCACCACGCTTCTGATGCACGCTTGGTTCGTCGTAAGGGCGGTGTTTCGCTGAGAGTAAAGAATGATTTAATTGTTTAACCCATAAAAAAGAGAAAGAACAAATGAAGAAGACAATGATGAGCGCAGCCCTCCTCGTGGCTGCATTGATGTTCTCCGGCGTGGCTAACGCACAGGACAACAACCAGAAGAAGGACTGCTGCAAGCAGAAGACCGAGCAGGTGGAGCAGAAGAGCTGCTGCCAAAGCAAGGAAACCACAGCAAGTTCGTGCTGCAAAGGCAAGGAGACTGCCGCTGCTGAGAAGAAAGATTGCTGCAAGGGTGAGGCAGCTGCTACCGCAGCAAAGAAGGATTGCTGCAAAGGGAAAGAGACCGCTGCAACCGACAAGAAAGCTTGCGAGAATTGCAAAAAGGCAGGTAAGAAATAAAGTTCTGCTTTCGGGCTTACCGATTAAGAAAGGGGCATTATCCATCACTGGATGACGCCCCTCTTTTTGTCTGAATACATCTCTGCCAGCAGGGATGCTTCCTTTCATTTATTCCGATGCTTTCCACGACCCAAAGGAATAGTCTCTACAACTCAAAGGAATGCCTCCTATACCCCCATAGGAGGCATTCCTTTCACTCGTACAAAGCATCCGCACAAGTTGTACCCAACATTTGGACGAGGCCAAAAGGCTCTTTTCAAGTCACAAAATGGAATAAGTGACAGTTTTTATAGGCATAAAAACGGAATAAGTGGATAAAATTAACATCTAAAAGATGGAATAAGTGGATATTTTCTTGATTAAATGAAGAAAACACACTAACTTTGCCCCAATGAAATCAAAGAATTATGCTTAAACGTAAATTTACCCAATGTCTGGAGCACTTCTTGATGGAAGAACCCAACAAGATATTGCTTGTCAATGGCGCACGACAAATTGGGAAATCTTATCTTATCCGTTATGTCGGGAAAAAGCTATTTACGCATTTCGTAGAAATAAACCTGAAAGAGGACAAGGAGGGCGAGCAGGTCTTTGCTGATGTCCATACCACCAATGACCTTTATATGCGCCTTAGCAATTATTACGCAGAGCCATTAGGCGACAAATCCAATACGCTGGTTTTTCTGGATGAAATCCAGAGTTATCCACATCTGATGACAATGCTGAAATTCCTCAATCAAGAGGCTCGCTATAGATATATCGCAAGCGGCTCGCAACTGGGTGTAGCCCTATCAGCAACCCCGTCGGTACCGCTCGGAAGTGTGACCATTGAGCAGATGTATCCATTGGACTTTGAGGAATTTCTGTGGGCTTCAGGTATTGGTAAAGAATGGATAGACAACATACAAGGCAGCTTCCTACGGGAGGAAGCCTTGGACGAGAGCACACACAACCTCCTGCTGAAACGGTTTCAATATTATTTACTTATAGGAGGACTGCCCGAGGCCGTAAACAAGTATTTAATTGACAGGAACATGGTGCGCGTCAGACAAACGCATAAAGACATCCATAACCTTTATCGCATTGACGCCTCGCAATATGACGAAGAGTATAAGCTAATCATCCGCAAGATATACGACCTTATTCCCAGCAATCTGGAGAACAGGAAGAAACGCGTTGTATATAAGAATATCGAGAATAAGACCGGGAAAACGTTTGCTGATTACGCCAACGAATTTGAGTATCTCACTAATTCGGGGATTACCTTGGAAGTGGCTGCCATCAGTAATCCTCGCTTTCCTCTGGTAGAGTCAGAACAGAAACGCTTGGTAAAACTATACCTTAACGATGTGGGGCTACTCACCAACCTGCTCTATGGCTTGAACGTAAATGCTATACTGCAAGATACCAAGAGCATCAACCTCGGAACCGTTTACGAATCTGTTGTCGCCCAAGAACTAACCGCTCACGGATTCAAGCTGCACTATTACGACAATAAGCAAAAAGGCGAGGTGGATTTCCTTATAGATGACTATGACCACCTCAAGGTGCTGCCAATAGAGATAAAGTCGGGCAAAGACTATACACAACACAGTGCCCTTACGAAATTTCTTGATACACCAGACTATGGCATAGACCGTGCAATCGTGTTCTCCAATGAGCGCAAAATCTTTAAGAGAAAGGGCGTGACCTATCTCCCAATCTATTACAGCATGTTCCTCCATAGCAAGCTTCGCGAAGAATCACTGATTCTGCCGGAATTGGAAATGCCCCAATAAAACTGAAGGCATCCATACTCACAGGTCATACAAAAGAAGCCCTCCCCGAAGCACGCTTGCTTCGGGGAGGGACAACCACTTAACTACTAACCAAGTATAAGCCTTCTGCCTGTTACGGCAGGGCTTTTATTTTGTCTTTGCCAACAGCTCGGGATCCAGCTTGGGCATTGCACCGTTCTGGGTGCAGACGAAGGCGCTGACCTCCACGGCGAGTTTGTGTGCCTCTTCGACAGGCTTACCACTCAGGATGGCAGCGCAGAATGAGCCGGTGAACGAGTCGCCGGCACCCACCGTGTCAGCTACCTCCACTTTTGGTGTCTCCTGGAAGGACATCTGACCGGGCGTGAAGACATAAGAGCCATTGGTGCCACAGGTGAGTACGAGCATATCCAAGTTGTACTTGCCGAGAATGAGCCAGCACTTGTTCTCGATATCAAGACCGGGATAACCGAACATCCTACCGATAAGTATCAGTTCCTCGTCATTGATTTTAAGCACGTTACAACGGCGCAAGGACTCCTGTATCACCTCCTTTGTATAGAAGTTCTGCCGGAGGTTGATATCAAATATTTTCACACAGTCCTTCGGCGTGAGGTCAAGGAACTTATGGATGGTGTCGCGCGACACGACATTGCGCTGCGCCAACGAACCGAAGCACACGGCACGGCAGTTGCGGGCAATCGCCTGTATCTCACTATCAAGCGGGATGTTGTCCCATGCCACATTCTCCTTGATATCATAAGTGGGGATGCCCTGCTCATCAAGCGTCACCTGCACTGTGCCTGTGGGATAAGGCACACGAGGCATCAGATGATTCAGTCCGTGCTCCTTCAGCGACTCTATGGTCTCCTCCGCCAACTTGTCCTCGCCAAGCGCACTGATGGCTATCGTGTTGTCTTGCCCGAGGAACTGCCCGGCGTGATAGGCGAAGTTGGCGGGTGCGCCACCGAGTTTCTTACCCTCCGGAAGCACATCCCAGAGTGCCTCACCGAGACCGACGACATAACGTTTGTTCTGCATAATTGTTCAGATTTTTAGTAATATGAATTAGTGCTTGATTTTCGGAATATAAGTGAAGAGATAGACAACGCCAACCGCCATGACGAGCACAGCACCTGCCTGACCGAAGGCATCGCTGGCGAAGCCCATCAATAGAGGGAACACCGTACCGCCAAAGAGACCCATGATCATCAGTCCGCTCACCTCGTTCTGCTTCTCGGGAACGGAGAGCAGCGCCTCGGAGAATGCCAACGAGAACACGTTGGAGTTGCCGTAACCCACAAGGGCGATGGCCGTATAAAGCACCACCTCGGATGTGCCTACGAACATGCCCACCATCGAGAGTGCCATCATCACGATGCTGATGATGAAGAAAGTACGGTGGTTCATCACACGAAGGAAGAACGAACCCGTCAGGCAACCGATGGTACGGAAGATGAAGTAGAGGGAGGTGGCAAAAGCCGCATCATTGAGCGTCATGCCAAGCCGCTCCATCAGAATCTTGGGGGCGGTGGTGTTCGTACCGACATCAATACCCACATGGCACATAATGGCGAGGAACGAGAGCAGCACGATAGGCTTGCCCAACAGTTGCAGGCACTCGCCAAACGTGGATGCCTTGCCTTCCATCTTCTCCTCCTCTATCGAGGTCACGCCAAGCAGCGCCGTTGCCAAGATGCCCACCACCAAATAGATAGCGAAGAGCGCACGCCAATCGAGGCCGAAGCTCGGAATCAGTCCTGTGGCTCCCCACATGGCGAGGTAGGGAGCGAGGAAAGAGGCAATCGCTTTAATGAACTGCCCGAAGGTCAGCGTGGAGGCGAGATTGTCGCCACCGATAACCGACGACACAAGCGGATTGAGGGAGGTCTGCATCAGGGCATTACCGATGCCAAGCAACGAGAACGACACCAACATGATGGTGAATGAGTTGCCGAACAGCGGAATCAACAGGGAGAGGACGGTCACGCCTAACGAGAGCAGCACCGTGTTCCTACGCCCTATCTTGTTCATCAGCATCCCCGTGGGCACGGAGAAGATGAGAAACCAGAAGAACACCAAAGAGGGGAATATGTTGGCCGTCGCGTCGGTCAGTCCAAGGTCGGCCTTCACATAGTTGGAGGCAATGCCGACCAAATCCACGAAGCCCATCGCAAAGAAGCAGAGCATCAGCGGAATGAGGGCGAGTTTATGGGTCTTGTTCATCATATTTATCAGTTTATGCTTCAGTTTTTGGATTTACTTGTCAATGGAATAGATAGTCAGCTTGGCACCGCCCTTCACCTTTATATTATTATAAGGCTCCTGCGGGAACACAAGGTTGGTCATCGCCATACGGCCGTCGGCATCGAATGCCTCGATGGAGCAGCGGTCGATAAACAGGCGCAACTGGCGTACACTGCCATAGACGGGGGCGGTGGTCACACAGGGGAATGCCTCGCTAAAGCTCGCATAGCTGCGGGTGCGGTCCATCGAGAACGTGCCCTCGGCAGCATCGTAGCTTAACACCACCTGCTCACCAATGGGGTTGGACAGCACAATCTCCGTCGAGCCTTTCACATCGACCACAATCTCGCAGGTCTGCGACAGCTTGTTCGTCACCTTTCCACGCAGACCAAGCAGCTCCTTAGAGGGAGTCACGCCGCAGTAGGTCTGGCCGTTATGCTCAAAGAGGTCAAGGTCGCGAGGCACTGAGTTGGCGGAGCGGAACTGCTTCGTGGGCACTTGGTTGGCATATTGCCAGTTAGACATCCATGCCAAAGCGATGCAACGACCGTCGGGCGCATTGTCGAAAGTGACCGTCGCATAGTGATCCTTGCCGTAGTCCATCCAACGGGTATCCTTGTGCTCACAGGTGAACTTATGACCATCGAAGTCGCCCACAAAGTATTGCGTGGCACTACCACCAAACGGGCCACCGGGGTTGATGTTGCAAATCAGCAGCCACTTTTGCTTGTCCGTGCCGCGCACAGGCAGCTTCACCAAGTCGGGGCATTCCCACACACCATCGTGGCAACCCAATTCCCTGCCAAACGAACTCTCATAATGCCAGTCCGTCAGGTTGTCGCTCGAATAGATGCGCATCTCCTGCCCAACGGCGAGGATGACGTTCCACTTCTGTATGTCGGCATTCCAGAACACCTTCGGGTCGCGGAAATCCTCTTCGGTGCTTACCAACACAGGATTCTGGGCATACTTCTCAAACGTCATGCCACCGTCTTTCGAGATGGCCACCGACTGCACCTGGCTCTGCCCTGCCGAGGTGAACATAGCCACCACGCGGTCGTTCTTCTCGTCCACCACGCACGAGCCGCTGAAGATAGCGCCCAAGCCATCAGGTTCTATGGCAAGCGGTTGTGCCTCCCAGTGAATGAGGTCTTTCGAGGTAGAGTGTCCCCACGTCATATTCTCCCACTGCGAGCCATAGGGGTTATACTGATAATAGAGATGATACACCCCGTCCTTGTAGAACATTCCGTTGGGGTCGTTCATCCACCCATACTGCGGCGTATGGTGATACAGAGGGCGGAAATGCTCACGGTTTGTCGTATCGAAGTCGGCAGACTGCTTCATCTCCTTCCAACATACGAAGTCCTTCATAGCCCCCGTAAAACGGCGGTCGCCGTGGAACACGATGTCGAGCAGCAAATCCTTGTTGCCAAAGCGCTCAATGCTGAACGGCACGTAATAATCCACTTTATCCACAGCCAAGCGCACGTTCAGCTTCTGCACTTCGTTCCCTGCCGATAACACGCGGATGGTTGCAATCTCTTCCTTCTCCTGCACAGGCAGCAGCAGATACTTATCCTTCACCTCAATATGTTGCATGGCGTGGCTCTTACCCAACACCTGCGGGGCTTGCGCCCGTGCCGCCGGCAGCGCTATAAGCGCCGCCAGCACCACTGTCACGAATTGTTTTTTCATTGTTCCAAGTTTTTAGTCATTCATGTTGCAAAGATACGAAAAATATCGCGCACTCTGCTATCTTGTCTTCAAATACTCCAAACTGTTCTTGGCCAGCTTGAGCACGTTGTCCTGATAGGCGTTGTTCTTCGGATGCGCACTCTTATCAGGCGTGCCGTCCTCGTTCTTCAGCGAGAACTCGCAACCGCCGTTACCGATGCAGAGGATAGTACCCTTGAAGTCCGTATTGCCTTGCTGTGCCTCCCAGACATTAAGCTGAGATACCCAGTCAATCTGGCTGTCCCACGTAGCCAATGGATAGATGCCGAAGATGGAGGTGAGTGCATTGTAGCAAGCCTCATCCTGTGCGCCGAAGCCAGTCAGCACTGAGGGGATGTTGAAGTAGAGGCAGTTATGGTCTTCCGTCCAACCTGCGCCCTTCATCGGGATGAGCTTCGTGCGGTCGGTAGATTCCGTTGCAATGCCTTTATAGATGGGATGGGTGGAGAAGTCGCGGGAGAATGCACCGCCGGGGTTCAGTTGTACCGCCATCTTCCACGTGTCACCGTTGAATCCGCCTACACCCGTGCCGAATGCGTGGTCGTTGCCCTTCAGCATATTCGTATCAAGGCGACCCAACGTGCCGATATACGGCGTGGCGTGGCTCCAAAGCAACAGACTACCGCCATCCTTGTACCAAGACTGTATATAAGGTGTGGCCGCCATAACCGTCTCCGACATATTCCATACGGCATCCTCGCCGACACCCTCAAGGTCGCGCATCCAGAACAGCACGCGGAAAGGCTCTACATCGTCAGCCGACTTGATGTCGCCGAAGTAGAGATACTGTGCCGTAGGATATTCCTCGTGCAGCCAGAGCCATGCCGAAGCCTCATCGTCGTCGCCATTGGCAACAAGCTCCTCTGGGGTGGCATATTCACTCAGGAAACCGATGGCAGTCTTACCGATGCGGAGTGAACCCGTCGTGGGGAGCGACTTACCCTTGTCGTTCTGCGCCGTGATGGTCACATCCCACACCTCGCCAGAGGTCACGTCGCTGATGACATACTCGGTAGCCGTGCCGCTCAGCGTCTCATTGACGGTGCGCACACCCGTGGTGGCAACCAACAGGATGCTGCTTGCATCGGCAGCCTGACTCCACTCTATCTTGGCATCGTAGCCGTTGGCCTTCTCCAACTGCGACATTTGCAGACCACTGATGCTCGTAGCACCCTCACGGAGATAGGTCTTGATGACACCACGCGAGAAGTTAGTGCCGTCGGTCACCTTGAACACATACTCGAAGGGCACGTTGGTTGCCACGGTCTTCTGCGTATAGCTCGTGCCGCTGACAATCTCGCTTGCCGAGAGCGTACCGTTGCGATAGATAGCCACCTGCATGCTCTGCCCACTCGGCAGCGCACCCCATGTGAGCACATAGTCGTCGCCCTGCAGCACACCTGTTATCTGGTCGGCACTAATGCCACTCAGTATCATTTCCTTGCGGTCGATGTCGCTATCCTGACAAGCAGACAGCACGAATGCCAACATCGCCAATATGATGATTGAATACTTCTTCATAACGTTATTTCCTCTTTGGTTAAAATGATTTAATAGCCTTTGTTCTGCACATAAAGCCCAGGCACGTAGTAGAGCTGATTGTAGGGAACGGGATAGAACTCGTTCTTGCCTGCCGTGAAGTGGGCATCCTTGTAATACTGCGCGTAGGTCTGTCCGTCATAGACGTCATTCTGCTCTGACTCGAAGAAGGCGTTGAGCGTCTCAGAGGCAATGCCCCAGCGCTTCAGGTCGAAGAATCGGCTGCCCTCCATAGCGAGTTCCAGGCGGCGCTCCCAACGGAGACACTTGCGGGCCGTCTCCTTATCCTGGAAATAGTTGTTGGGATAGAGTGCAATCTCGCACTGGTCAGCAGCATAGCCGATGTGCTTCCCGATGGAGTTCTTAGCACGCTCACGGATGTCGTTGATAATCTGCTGTGCCTCAGTCAGGTTGCCCGTCTCGATGAGTGCCTCGGCACGCATGAGCATCACGTCGGTATAGCGGAAGATGACGTCGTTCATCGCAAAGTGCTGCCAAGAACCCTTGTAGGTCTCACCCTCGGAGCGCTGCGGCACTTCCTTCATTGAGGTATAGTAGCCATAGGTGTTGGGCGTGCGGGAATTATCCTTGGTCAGGGTATATTCCTTTTCATACTTGTAGGGGAAGGTCGGCATGCCAACGGTATGGAAAAGACGGGGATCCCACTTCTGTGCCGTGGGCTGACCATTCTGCGGATAGGCAATCTCGTCGTTGTAGTTGTCGAACATGGGCAGTCCGTCCTTCGTCTTGAAGGCGTTCACGAGGTTCTGCGTAGGCTTATGGAAGTCCCATCCACAAGACCAGATGCCCCAGCAGCCGTTGAGCACGTTGCTCCAGTTGGCGCGACCCTCTGCGGTGTTATCTTCCTCGTATGTAGAGGTCTGCACGGCAAAGATGCTCTCCTTGGAGTTCTTGAACTCGGGCAGGAAGATGTCGCCAAAGTCCTCAAGATAGCCAAACTGCGAGTTCTTCACCACGTCGGTGTATTCTATCACCTTCTGCATATACTGCTGATTGATGTGGCTCACGCCCGTGGTTGCCTCGTAACCGTCGCCCCAAGCCAGCGTGAGATAGCACTTGGCGAGATATGCTGCGGCGGCAATCTTGTTGGTGCGGCCTCCATCGACCTGCTGTGCGGGCAGTACGCTGTAAGCAGCCTCAAAGTCGGCAATGACCTTCTGGAACAATTCCTCGTAGGTGAACTCGTCGTTGCGGGTCTGCTCGTGGGCGGTCGTCTTGTAAACCTCCTCGTCAATCCACGGAATCTGACGGAACATCGTGAGGAGCTTGAAGTAGAAGTGGCCACGCAGGAACTTCACTTCACCGACGCGCTGGCGTGCGGTCTCAGCACCCAACTTTGCCTCGCCATACTCATCGAGTGCCACCAAGGCACGGTTACAACGGCTGATGCAGCAATAGAGGCGATACCACAGGGCATCAAACTCGCCCGGGGTAGAGGTAAGGCTCGACCACACCTCCATCGGATGATAACCCGTGTCGGTTGTTCCAGAGCCACCCTTCAAGGCATCATCGGAAGCCACGTCGCCGTAAGGCCACAGGTTCAGCGGGCAGTCATACCAGCAGTCGCCGAGACTGGCGTAGGCTGCAATGGTCATTTTGTCGGGGTTCTCCATGGCAAGCTGCTCACTCACCACACCCTGAGGCTCAACATCGATGAAATCGTCGCAAGAGGTCAGTGCCATCGAGCCACACAACACACCGACTGCGAATATTGACTTATATATAGTTTTCATAATTTTCTGTTTGCTTTATGTTAATGGAATCAGAAGCCCAGTTGGAGTCCGAACGAAATGGAGGTAGCGTGGGGATAAGCCCAGTTGGGGTTCTCCGGGTCGCTCATCGTAAAGCTGTTGCTCTTCAGCGTGAAGAGGTTCTGCCCTGAGAGATAGAAGCGCGCGCTGGTCATGCTGAACTTCTGCAGCAGCTTGTCCTCGAGGTTGTAGCCCACCTGCAGCGTGCGAAGTTTCATCCACGAGCCGTGCTCCACGAAGTAGGTAGAGGTGCGACCCTCGTCGCCCGTATTGTTCGTGGTGAGTGCGGGGATGGTCGATTTCGGGTTGTCTGCCGTCCAAGCGTCGAGCATGCGGCTACCCTTGTTGCTGCCCGCGTCGGTGAGGCTGTAGAAGTCGGTCTGGAACTTCTGGTCGTTATATTTATCCACGCCGCATACGCCCTGGAAGAACATGGAGAGGTCGAAGTTCTTGTAGTTGAGCGACACGTTGAGACCCCAAGAGAAGTCGGGCACGGGATTGAATATCCAGTCTTGGTCATTGCTGTCGATGATGCCGTTGCCATCGAGGTCAGCATATTTCAGGCCACCCACGCGGGCATTGGGCTGTCCGCTTGCCAACACCTCTTCGCGGTTCTGGAAGATACCATCCACCACGTAGCCCACGATTGAGCCATAAGGCTTCTTTGCCTGCACGAGGTTCTCAGTTGGCGTATGCACGTAGGAACCCGTGGTCGTCTCGGGCAGATAAGTCACCTTGTTGCGGAAGAAGTCGAGGTTGCCGTTGATGTTGTAGCCCAGACCGTAAGCAGTCGTGTGGCGGTAGCCGAGCGTGAACTCCATACCCCAGTTCTGGAGCGACGGGCCATTGAGCCAAGAGGCGCCACCCTCACCCATACTGCCGAGGTAAGCGGGGTTGATAAGCATGTCCTTCACCTTCTTGATATAGAAGTCCACCGTACCATAGAGGCTGTTGCGCAACATCGTGAAGTCGGCACCCACGTTGTACTGTATCGTCGTCTCCCACTTCAAGTCGGGATTCTCCGTCTGACCGCTGTAGAAGCCCGAAGGCAGGTTGCCCGAGCCTTGCAGGAAGAGGTCGTAGGCGGTGTTGAGGATGTGGTCGGCATTGTAGCCGGAATAGTAGAGACCATAGCGGGCATTGTTGCCGATGGCCTGATTACCCGTCTCACCCCAAGAGAGGCGCACCTTCAAGTCGTCGAGCCAATCCTTGTTCAGGTTCTGCGAGAGGCGGTAACCCAGCGTGGCTGCGGGGAACGTACCATAGCGGTTGTTGCGACCGAAGCGTGAACTACCGTCACGGCGAATGGTGAACGAGGCAAGCAGCAGGTCTTTCCAGTTGTAATCCACCTTGCCGAAGAACGACACGAGGTTATAGCCTTCCGCGATACCCGATGCACGCTGGGTGCCCGTGGCGGCGTTGGGCCACATATACTTGTAGTTCTCGATGGCAAACTGCTCCGCGTAGCTGCTGAAGTCGTCGCGGTTCTGGTGATGCAGCTCCATACCGAGCAGCACGCCGAAGTTGTGCTCGGCGGCAACGGTGAAGTTATAGTTGGCCGTGTTACTCCACGTCCACTTCATGTCGTTGGCCTCGCTGAGCGAGGTCGTGGGCGTGTCGTTGTTCACGATGTCAGAGTGGAACGTGTAGGCCACGGAGTGAATGAATGCCTGGTCGTAGTCGATACCGAAGTTCGAGCGCAGCAGCAAGCCGTCGATGGGCTTGACGTCGATGAACGCATTGCCGAACACACGCCAGATTTTCAGCGCGTTGTCGCGGTTCATATAGAGTTCGCGAAGCGGATTCTGGCGGTCGCTCATACCACCCACGGGACCCGCGAAGGTCACCCCGTCCTCCTCATACACAGGCACGGTGGGCGCCATCTTCAGCGCATTCTCCATCGGCGAGAGGTTCACTTGGTTGGTGTAGGTGATGGTCACGTTCTCGCCCACGGTCACCATCTTGTTCACGTTGAAACTCGTATTGACACGGCCCGAGAAGTTCTCGAAGTCGGTGTATTTCAGGATACCCTCGTTCTTCTTGTAGCCGAGCGAGAAGAGTGCCGAATACTTGTCTGATGCGTTGGAGAGCGAGAGGTCATAGCTCTGCGACACGCCGGTGCGGGAAATCTCGCCCAACCAGTCTGTATCGCTGAAGAGCATCGTGCGGCGGGCGTTGATATAGCCGTCGTAGAGACCATTCACCGTGTAGGAATTATACTGTCCCGTGCGCGGGTCGTAGGCACGGATGCCCACGCCGTTGGCGGCATTCAGGTTCAGTCCGTAGTTTGAGGCATAAGCCACGGGGTCCAGCCCGTCGTTGAGGGCAGCCTGCGCCATCGCCGTGGCATACTCTGCCGTGTTTGAGAGCTTCATCGTCGATTGCGAGGTATAGAACTGCGCCGTGAGGTTGGCAGAGAAGTCAATCTTCACCTTGTCACCCTTCTTACCCTTGCGCGTGGTGATAATGATTACACCATTGGCGGCACGGCTACCGTAGATAGATGCTGAAGCCGCGTCCTTGAGCACCTGCATGCTCTCGATGTCGTTCATGTTGAGCGAGTTAAGCGTGGCGGTGGTAGGCACGCCGTCGATGACGAACAAAGGCTCCTGCGAGGCGTTGAACGAGCCGATACCACGGATGCGCACCGTACCGGCACCCGAGGGGCTACCATCGGTGGTCACCGTCATACCTGCCACCTTACCCTGCAGGGCGCGCATCGGGTCGGTATCCGAGGAAGTCTTCAAGTCCTTCGTCTGCACCACAGCCACCGAACCCGTCAGGTCAGCCTTGCGCTGCGTGGTGTAGCCCGTCACCACAATCTCAGCCAGCTCGCTCGCGTTCTCCTTGAGCGTAATCTTCAAGTCGGGAGCAGCCTCCACTTCTACTGGGTCATAGCCGATATAGGTTATGACGAGAATCTTACCTGCCTCGACCTTCAGCTTGAAGTTTCCGTCGAAGTCAGTCACCGTACCGTTCGAGGTACCTTTCTCCATCACGGTAGCCCCGATGACACCCTCGCCGGTCTCATCATAGACAGTACCCGTGATTTCCGTCTGCGCGTACATCATTGTACCCGCAAGCAAGAGCATCGCGCTCATCAGAAACCTTTTCAGTTCTTTCATCACTTAACTTTTTTGATTAGTAATTTTTTGTTTTTAGTTATTTTCACGCTGCAAAAGTAGCCGCCGACGGTGCGACATCCCGTCACAAATGTTACAAACAATAGAAAAAATCGTTCAATGTAACATTTCTGGCAGCATCCGTATCATTTTTTGCAAGGAATTAGCTTGATTCCAGTCGTTACCCCCTCACTTTTTGGCGCTTTAACGTGAAGATTCTCCGCATCACCCAAAATATTTTCGTGGCGACCTGGGCGATTCAGAACGGAAAATTCGCAAGCGTCTTGTGCGATTCAGAACGGGAAATTGCCGATGAAATGGGGAATTTTTGCATTATTGCAAACTTCGCACCCATCTGGTGGGCATGGCACAGTTTTGACATTTGACATATTTGACATTTGACATTAAGGTCGTTTATACATTACGTCACTTGGCAATGAATGTCTATTGTATATATATTTATATTATTATATATTATTATATATTATAATATATAATAATATAACAATCATATCTTCCTCTTTTGTTCTGCACATCGAAAGGTGCTTAATGTCAAATGTCAAATATGTCAAATGTCAAAAACTGGCAGTAAAGTTGCTTGGGAGGGGGTAAGAATGCTGCTTATCCCGATAAGATGTATTTTTATTGCAATAATATGTAATCTTATGCGCGTGGGGAGGGTAAGGACGGGAAAGGCTTCGTTTTACGGCGAAAACAGGGGGTATTCTCTCCCTTTAACGGATTTTAACGCTGTGGAAGGGGTCGGATTTGCAAACGTACGCACTTTGCCGTACCTTTGCACACGCAAGCGCATTCTTCGCACAGACGAGCATAGCATCACGCAAGCGCATTCTTGTTCACGCAAGCATAGCATCACGCACGCGGACACATTTTCCCCCAGAGGCTTGCCTCTGTCAATATATACACAAAGTGCTCCTTGAATACTGATAACAAAAAACAGAATCTGCCTCACACTTCCCCGGGCGAGCATCCAAACTCCTCCTTGAAGCACTTGGAGAAATAGGAAGGCGTGGCGAAACCGACACGATAGGCTATCTCGGAGACGGAGCCTGCACCCTCCACCAACAGGCGGCGGGCTTCAGTCAAGCGAGCCTTGCGCAACTGCTCGTTGGGCGAGAGACCCGTGAGCGCCTTGATTTTGCGATAGAGCTGCACGCGGCTCATGCCTATCTCCGCCCCGATGTCCTCCACGCTCAGTTCGCTGTCGCCGAGGCGCGCGCTGACGATGGTCTTGAACTTGTCGATGAATACTGCATCTTGGGCGGATAGGTGCAAGACTTGGCTGCTGCCGGTTGCGGGGTTCAAATCGCTGGCGGTGTCAAAACGTCCTGCGGCATCCGAATCCGAAAGCGGGAGGGAACCATCTACGGCAATGCTCTCCTTTGAGAAGATATCTTTCAGCAGATGGCGGTTGCGCAGCAGGTTTTCCACCCGGGCAAGCAGCAACTTCGGCGAGAAGGGCTTGGTGATATAGGCGTCGGCTCCGCTCTCGTAGCCCTCTATCTGATGCTGCGAGAGGGCGCGGGCGGTGAGCAGTATCACGGGGATGTGGCTCGTGGTCACGTCGCGCTTCACCTCCTGACAGAACTCAAGACCGTTCATCACGGGCATCATCACGTCGCTGATTATCAGGTCGGGCACTTCTTCGCGGGCGATGGCGAGGCCTGCCCGCCCGTCGGCTGCCTCGTTCACCTGATACCTGCCTTGCAGAATCGTGCGCAGGTAGGCACGGATGTCAGCATTGTCATCCACAATCAGCAGACAGGGCTGCTCACCTTCACTCGCCGCGGAGGAGGCTGCCGGGGCAATGTCACCAGAAGGCTGTAACGTATCGGCAGAAGCATCCTCCGCCTGACTGAGCGTAAGGCTGTCTATCTGTTCGGGAGTCATGCCCTCGGCGGGCGCACCCGTCTGCGCATCGAGTATCTTATTCACCAAGGCTGAAAGCTGCTCGGCGTTGCGGCGCACGATGCCGAGCATCGCGGTGGTCTCCTCGCCGGCACCCTTCATCTCGGGCGTGTCAGCCAACTGCGCCAGCGGGCCCTGCACCAACGTCAGCGGCGTGCGCAGTTCGTGGCTCACCTGCGTGTAGAAGTCAAGTTTCTGACGGTGCATCTGCTCGCGCTCATCATTGAGCCTTGCCTTCTGGTGGAAGTAAAGATAGACCGCCACGATGGTCACCAAGAGCAGTATGATGCAGCCTATGGCAAGCATCGTCGCCGTGCGCTGGCTGCTCAACTGGTGCAGATAGGCATCCACCCGGTCGTGAAGCGTCTCGAGATACGCCGCTTGCCGTAGAATTTCCTCGTTCTGCATCAAGAGGATGGCGGCGTTCTTATCGGTGACGAGTGCCGACATCAGGCGCGTCTCTTTTTCGTAGGGCTTGCCCGTGAGGATATCCATTGCCAGTTCCAATAGTTTGTCACCACGCGTGGGATAAATCTGGGAGGCATCTAATATGGAATCGCGCACGAGGCGGATGCCACCGTCGTCGCCTGGCAGACCGTCAATCCCGCAGAAGCGTGTACGCGCCGAGAGCGCCCCACTTTCCGCAAGCGCCTTGCGCACGCCGATGGCCATGCGGTCGTTCTGTCCGAATACGAAGTCGATGCCCGTCAGCACACCCTCATACGCAAGCACCGCCTCGTAAGCACTCCGCTCCGTCCAGTCACCCTGCAGCGTGGCGACAATCTCAATGCCGGGATAGGCATGCAGGGCATCAGCAAAACCATTGTGGCGCTCGATGGCGGACGACGACCCTTGCAGCCCCATCACTTCCATCACCCTGCCCTCACCACCAAGCCGACCGGCGATGTAGTCGCCCATCAGCCTGCCCATCTCGTAGTTGTCGGCAGCCATGAAGGCGGTGTATTTCTCAGAATCGGTCTTGCGCTCGAACACGATGACGGGGATGCCCCTGTCATGGGCGCGCTCGATGGCGGGACTGATGGTGGCCACCTGATTGGGCGACACGATAAGCAGGTCGATGCCCGTCGCCACCAGACTGTCTATCTGCTGCACCTGCCGCTCGTCGCTGTCATCGGCAGAGGCAAACCTCAGTTCCACATCGTCATGCAGGTATGCCCCCGCCCTCAACTCCGCGTTCTGCTTCTCGCGCCAGATGTCCGTAGAGCATTGCGACACACCTATCTTATACTTCTTGCTGCTCTGCGAACAGGAGGTCAGCAGCGCCAGCACGATGATAAGGAAAATCCCCGGTCTTTTCATTTTTATGATTGATCGGGTGCAAAGGTAAGCACAAAATTTGATTCACAAGCAAAACCTGAAATATTTTTTGCTACTATTTCCCTTTCTCGTCAATCACGAATACACACGCTGAGCCAATGAGGAAGGCTGCGCCCGCCACAAGCATCATAGACGACTGGTGACTGCCCACAAGCGAGAGAACCGTGCCGCCCAAGAGAGCCGCCACAATCTGGGGAATACATATCGTGCCATTGAACAATCCGAGGTAAGCCCCCATGTGGCCGTAGCCCTGCAAGGCGTTGGTGACGAAAGTGAAGGGCATCGCCAGCATCGCAGCCCATCCGCAGCCGATAAGCAGGAAGGGTACAATCTGACCATAGGCATCATGGATATAGGGAATCAGCAGGAAGCCCAAACCGCCGAGTATCAGACTGAGCGAATAAGCAAGGCGCGTGTTAGTGAAGCGAGGCAGCAATGCCGCCCATGCCACGCTGCCCACAGCCTGCACGGCATAAAGCACACCCGTCCAGTTGCCCGCCGCCTGATAAGCCTCGGAATTAGCATCGACTGTGCCCCATACGGTCTCTGCCACCGCATCAACCACGTAAGTCCACATATAGAGCATGCCGCTCCAACAGAAGAACTGCACTAATCCCACTTTCCAGAACGTCTTGGGGGCATTCTTCAGGAGCGTAATCCAGTTGGCGTTCCCCTCTTGTTCCTCCGAGACGGGGTTATACTCGGCATAGTCCGCAGGGTTCCACTCCTTCACCTTTGCCGTGGTGTAGAGCACACAGAGGATGAGGATGGCGGCTCCACAATAGAACGACCAGATGACCGAATCGGGCACAACACCCTCTGCCGCCACGTTGCTGATGCCCACGGCGGTGAATATGAAGGGGAAAAGGAAACCTACCACCGAACCGGCATTGCAGAGGAACGACTGGATGCTGTAAGCCTTCGCCTTCTGCCGCTCGTTCACCATGTCGCCCACGAGCATCTTAAACGGCTGCATTGCCATATTAATAGAGGTGTCGAGCAGCATCAGCGCCACCGTGCCAAAGATAAGCACCGTGCCAATGGCCATACCAAAAGAACCGGCATTGGGGAGCAGGCACATCACGGCAACAGCCGCGGCAGCACCCACGAACAGATAGGGAATGCGGCGACCGAAGCGCGTCCAAGTGCGGTCGGACAGCGTGCCTACGATAGGCTGCACAAGGATGCCCATCAGCGGGGGCAGTATCCAGAAGAAGCTCAACGAATGGGGGTCAGCACCGAGGGTGCGGAAGATGCGCGAGATATTCGCGCTTTGCAGGGCGTAGGCTATCTGCACGCCGAAGAAGCCGAAACTAAGGTTCCAAAGTTTCCAGAATGACAAATCAGGTTTCTGTTTCATTATCTCAATCGTTATTTTTGTTGCTTTGTGGTGCCACGGACAACGAGGCGCGTGCGCACGATGCGCTTCTCTACCTTGTCCATCGGACTGCGATGCTCCACCTTGTCCATCAAGATTTCCACCGCCTCCCTGCCCACGTGGAAGCCACGTTGCTCCACGGTGGTGAGCATCGGGTCGCAAGCCACCGCCCGCTGCCCATTGGTAAACCCGCAGATGCCAATGTCCTCAGGTACCCGCAAGCCTGCCCGCTTCACGGTGTAGAGGATGCCGATGGCGGTATCGTCATTGACGGCAAAGAAAGCATCGGGTCGGTCTTCCAACGCAAGCAACTCAGGGGTGATGCGCTCAGCATCGGCACGGTTGTCGCAAATGCGAATGATGCGTTCATCCACGGGCAGACCATGCTTGAGCAGCGCATCCTTGTAGCCGTTGTATCGGTTCTTCGCAATCTCGAGATTCATCTGCGCCCCGTAGTAGGCGATGCGGCGGCAGCCCGTCTCTATCAGGTGGGTCACGGCGTTATAGGCTCCCATATAGTCATCCACCACCACAAGGCTCGCATTCACGCCTGTGCAGATGCGGTCGTAGAACACCAAGGGGATGTTCGCGCCGATAAGCTTGCGGTAGTGCTCGTAGTCTTTCGTGTCCTTCGCCTGTGAGACGATAACCCCACACACCTTGTTACCCAAAAAAGTCTCGCAGATACCCACCTCACGCTCATACTGCTCACCGCTCAGCGCCACCATGATGGTGTAGCCTCGTGCGGCGGCAGTCGTCTCGATGCCCGTCAGGATTGACGAGAAATAGTAATGGGTGAACTCGGGCACGATGACCCCGATAATTTTCGGTGCCTGCATACGGCTATGGCGCAGTGCCTCACCGATGGAATTCGGGTAGAAGTTATGCTCGCGGGCATACTGCTGGATGGCCTTCCGCCGCTCTTCGCTGATGCGGTGGGAGTCCTTCAGCGCACGCGACACGGTGGCTACGGAGACACCAAGCTCGCGGGCGATATCCTTCATCGTCATGGGGGCATTGTCGTTCATCGGTTTACTATTGGTAAAGCTGTGCAAAGATAAGGAATATTCCCCATACCGCGCACTTTCGCCCGCGTATTATTACAGATGCGGGTGAATGCAAACGTTTGCGCACTGCCCAATGTCGCATTTTGCATTAAAAAAGAACGTACAAAAAGAAAGCGGTATATCTTTGCATCACCATAACGGAACTTATGTGCTTAAAACAATTTATAAATATTTAATTCAAATTAATGTAATGATGAAGCAGGTAAACATTCAGTTTCCGCTTAGGATGCTCGCCCTCATGGTCGGGCTAATCCTATCGGTGGGTGCCTTTGCGCAGATTGACGTCAAAGGCCATGTGAAAGATGCTACTGGCGAACCCATTATCGGCGCGACGGTGCGCGTTGTCGGCACACAGACGGCAACCATCACCGACTTCGACGGCAACTTCATGCTGAGAGCCGATGAGGGGGCAACCATCAACATCACCTATGTGGGCTATCTGCCCGCCAACGTGGCTGCCGCCCCTAACGTGACGGTAACGCTGCAAGATGACTCGCAGGTATTGGAGAACGTGGTGGTCATCGGTTACGGCCGTGCCAAGAAATCTGACCTTACGGGTTCGGTAACGGCCATCAAGCCCGACGAGATGAACCACGGTATGATTACAAGCGCGCAGGACATGATCCAGGGTAAGATTGCCGGTGTGAATGTGACCACGGGGGGGGGAACTCCTGGTGGTGGTGCAACTATCCGCATTCGTGGAGGTTCGTCGCTTAACGCATCCAACGACCCGCTCATCGTCATCGACGGTCTGGCTATGGACAATCAGGGTATTAAAGGCTCACCCAACCCGCTGTCGATGGTAAACCCGAACGATATCGAGAGCTTCACCGTGTTGAAGGATGCTTCTGCCACCGCCATCTACGGTAGCCGTGGTTCTAACGGTGTCATCATCATCACCACCAAGAAGGGTCGTTCAGGCATGGCACCGAAGGTAAGTTATAACGGCAACGTGTCTCTCTCGATGAAGAAGAAGACGCTGAACGTGCTCGGCGCTGACGAGTATCGCAATTTCATCACTTCCTACTACGGTGCTGACTCTGAGGCCGCATCGCTGCTCGGCAATGCCGATACCAACTGGCAAGAGGAGATTTTCCGTCCGGCTATCTCTACCGACCACAACGTGACCGTGCAGGGTGGCTTGAAGAATATGCCCTACCGCCTCAGCGTAGGCTATACGGACCAAAACGGTATCTTGAAGACCTCCAACTTCCAACGCACCACGGCGAGCCTCACGCTGAACCCGACGATGCTGAACGACCACTTGAAGTTCAACATCAACGGTAAGTTCATGTATTCGCGCAACCGCTATGCCAACGGGGATGCCATCGGCGATGCCACACGCATGGACCCGACGCAGCCCATCTATTCCTCTGACCCCAAGTACGACCATTATAATGGTTACTACCAGTGGACAGACTCTGGTGCCTCACTCGGAGACCCCTCTTATGACACAATGTGGGACCGCAATACGGTTGCCAACCCCTTGTCGCGTATTTATGAGAAGAACGACGTTGCCAACTCCTACGACTACATGGGTAACGTGGAGGTGGACTATCAGGTGCATGGCTTCGAGGATCTTCGTCTGCACATGAACTTCAGCGGCGACTGGGCTAACGGACAGCAGGACACCGACTATGCTCCCTGGGGACCCACAAACTTCTACTATGGCAACAGCGGCTTCACCTACGAGGCCAAGTACAACCTCACCTATTCTGCCTACGCACAGTATGACAAGGACTTCACCGACACGCAGCACTTTGACATCATGGCTGGTTACGAGTGGAGCCACAACAAGTTCTGGGGCAACTCCTACTATGCAGGTCTCTACCCCTCGACCACGAACCAGACCGTCAGCAATGCCGACGGCACCACATCACCCGCAGCCGGCAAGCCTTATAACCCCTCCACCTCCATTTGGAAGCAAGAGAGCTATTTGGTCAGCTTCTTCGGTCGTGCCAACTACATTGCCTACGACCGCTATATGCTCACGGCAACGGTTCGCCGCGACGGTTCGAGCCGCTTCAAGCAGCACTGGGCAACCTTCCCCTCCGTGGCATTCGGTTGGAAGATCAATGAGGAGGCATTCTTGAAGGATGTAACCGAACTGGATGAATTGAAGCTTCGCCTCGGTTGGGGTATGACCGGTCAGCAGGATGGTATCGGTAACTACAACTACTTCGCATCCTACAATGCCAACGTGAACAATGCCGACGGACGCTATCCGCTGCCGGGTATCAACGACGACGGTCTGCTCTATCGTCCCGATGCCTACAACCAGAACCTGAAGTGGGAGACGACCACCACTTCTAACGTTGGTATCGACTTCAGCTTCTTCCGCAACCGCCTCAGCGGTAGCATTGACTATTATTATCGCAAGACCACCGACCTCATCAACACCGCATCGGTATCGGCAGGTTCCAACTTCCGTAACCAGGTGACCTCCAACATCGGTTCGTTGGAGAACAGGGGTGTTGAGGTGGCACTCACCGTTCGCCCCGTCCAGACGAAAGACTGGCAGTGGGAGGTGACGGGCAACTTCACCTACAACCGCAACAAGATTACCGAGCTTACCGGTGAGTCCTCACTCGTTTACACGGGTGGCATCTCCTCGGGTACGGGTAACTACTGCCAGGCTCACTCCGTAGGTCATCCCGCCGCATCGTTCTATGTATATCAGCAGGTATATGGTGAGAACGGTCTGCCGCTCGAGGGTGTCTATGTAGATAGAAACGGCGACGGCATCATCACCGATGCTGACCGCTACTTCTACAAGAGCCCTGCCGCTCCTTACACCGCCGGACTCAGCTCACGCGTGCAGTACAGGAACTGGGACTTCGGCTTCGGTCTGCGCGCCAACTTCAACAACTATGTTTACTGGGACAAGCAGGCAGGTTACTCCAACACGGCGAAGCGTTTCGACTCTTCATTCGGCTACCTGCAGAACACCATCCCGTCGGCTGTTGCCAACGGATGGACCACTTACGACCACGCGCTGTCTGACTACTTCGTACACAACGCATCGTTCCTGAAGTGCGACAACATTACCATCGGCTATTCGTTTGACAATCTCTTCAAGGGTGCCACCTACAAAGGCATCGGAGGACGTGTTTATGCATCGGCCACCAACGTGTTCACCATCACGAAGTACGACGGTATCGACCCGGAGGTCGGCGGCGGTATTGACAACAATATGTATCCCCGTCCTTCTACCTTGCTGGTGGGTGTAAGCCTCAGCTTCTAAGACAACAGTAACAAGTAAACCATAAAACAAAGATGATTATGAACTTGAGATATTTCAGAAATATGATTCCCGCCACAGCCCTTGTACTGGCTGCCGCAGGATTGGGTTCTTGTGTCGGCGACCTGGACGTGACGCCCATCGACCCGAGCTCAACCATGATTGTTGACGAAATCGCACTCTACACCAAGTGCTACGCCACAATGGCGCTGCAAGGTCAGGGTGGCCAGGGCGGCGACGTGGATATCGACGGCTTGGACGGCGGTACGGCTGGTTTCGTGCGCCAGATATTCAATGCCAACGAGCTGACTACCGACGAGGCCATCTGCGCATGGGGTGACCCGGGTATTCCCGCTTTCAACTACAATACCTTCGACGCATCGCACCCGATGCTGCAAGGCTTGTACTACCGCCTCTACACAGGTATCGCTTACTGCAACCACTATCTGGATGTATGCGCTGGCATCGATGCCACCCGTGAGGCAGAGGTCCGCTTCATCCGCGCGCTCCACTACTATTACCTGATGGACTGCTTCGGCAACGTGCCTTTCGCCACCGAGCTGATGGCAACCAGCCCTGACCAGATTCAGCGTGCCGACCTCTTCGCATGGATTGAGGGCGAGCTGAAGGAAATCACGGGAACCCTGTTGGCACCTGCAGCCCGCAAGGACACGGAGAGCGGCTATGGCCGTGCCGACCAGGATGCAGCCAATCTGCTGCTCGCGCGTATGTACCTGAATGCCGAAGTCTATACGGGTAGCGCCCACTGGAACGAGGCAAAGGAGTACGCCGAGAAGGTCATCAACGGCCCGCACAAGCTGTGGACGGCTGGCATCAACGGCTGGAGCGCCTATCAGATGCTCTTCATGGGCGACAACGGTAGCAACGGTGCATCGCAGGAGGCTATCCTCCCGCTGCTGCAGGACGGCGTGAAGACCACCGCATGGTGTACCTCACTGTTTGTCATGGCATCCACCTGGAAGGCTGACATGGACACCGACGGCAACTACGGCTCCTCTGAGTTCTGGACGGGTAACCGCGCGCGCTCGCAGTTCGTGGCTAAGTTCTTCCCGAACAACGATGCTCCGCAGGCAACCATCAAGGACATGACGGCTGCTGCCGGCGACGACCGCGCACTCTTCTTCGGTATCGACCGCAAGCTCGTGGCTGAGAACCCGGGAGAGTTCACCGACGGCTATTCCGTGGGCAAGTTCCGCAACACCTACGCAAGCGGTGGCAATCCCCACAACTCGCAGTTTATTGACACCGACTTCTTCCTGATGCGCTCTGCCGAGGCTTATCTGATTGCTGCCGAGGCTGACGCACGCCTCAGCGGTGGTACGACTTCTGCCACGGGTACAGGCTACATCAATGCCCTGCGCCAGCGCGCCAACGCTACGACGCTGAACAGCTACACCACGAGCCAGATTCTCGACGAGCGCGCACGTGAGCTTTACTATGAAGGCTTCCGCCGCACCGACCTCATCCGCTACGGACTCTTCGGTGGCGACAACAGTAGCGCCTACGTTTGGGAGTGGAAAGGTGGCGCGCCGAACGGCGCAGGCTTCCCTGCCTACCGCAACCTCTTCGCGATTCCCGCCGAGGACATCAATGCGAACCCCAACCTCAAGCAGAACCCCGGTTATTAAAGATTAAGGAGAACATAATATGATGAAAAAGACATATTCATACGCAATGCTGCTGCTCGCCGGCGCGTTTGCCATGACAGCGTGCAGCGACGACAACGGGTCGAACCCCACACTGGTGCAGCCGACACAGTTCGTGCTCAACGACCTCGCCACAGCCAACGGCACTATCGACTTGCAGAAGTCACAGTCCGTGGTACTGTCATGGTCGCAGCCCGTGCCTTACACCGACATGAACTCACCCGTCGTTCCCACCTACACGGTGCAGCTTTCCTCCAAAGGCTCGTTCAACACCGAGTTCGATGCGAACCTGGAGGAGAATCCCAATGCTGACTTCATCTCACTCGACGAGACTTACAGCAATGGTCAGAACGTGGCCATCAATGCAGAGACCATCGACAGGGCACTTATGCAGCTCAACAACTGGGAGGAGGATCAAGTGCCGCAGACACTTGCCCTCTCCGTGCGTGTAAAAGCTGCCGTGCGCGATGCCTCGTTCAATGAGTACAACCCCATCTACTCCAACGTCATCGGACTGAGTATCATCCCCTACTACATGGAGCTGAAGCCCGCAGACCCAGAAATCTGGTGGCTCATCGGAGGCGACATCTGCGACGGCTCATGGGGTGACGGTGTCGGCACGAGCGTAGTGCCGATGCAGACCATCGACGGCGCAGAGTATGACAAGAAGAGCGGCGCAGGTGAAATCCAGTGGATTGGCTACTTGGCCGGCAACGGCTTCAAGCTCCGCGGCAGCATGGACGACGGTTGGGCAACCCAGTGGGGACAGGGCGATGCCTTCGGCTCTTACGTGAAGAACGACGGCGGCTCTGGTAACATCACCGTGCCCGAGGCCGGCATCTATACCGTTTCGCTCAACACAGCCACCGACGTGCTCAAGATTGAGAAGTACAGCGGAGCAGCCGACGTATTCAGCGGCATGGCTATCTCTGGCTCGTTCAACGACTGGGGCGACACCGAGATGTCTCCCTGCCACACCTACGCAGGTGCGGAGAACCATGACTGGTACATCACGCATACCTTTGCCGCTGGCGACGAAGTGAAAGTGAAGCAGTCTGGCTCATGGGACTACAACAAGGGCGGCGCATTCGTTACTTACAGCGCAGGCATGTATGCCTACGGCGTGTCTAACGGCGACAACCTGTCGATTCCCGAGGCTGGTACCTACCTGATACTTTTCAACGATATCACGGGCTACATCCGTTTCATCAAGCAGTAAACAAGAACTTCCTAAATGAAAGAAATCATGATGACAAAGAAAATATTACTTGGCATGGCATTCGTGGCGTCGATGGCAGCTTGCACCGACGACTACAAGGACTGGGCAGAGCCGCAGGAAGTGCCGGCTCCCGCGACCGTGACCTTCGGCGAAGGCAGCGTTTCGGCAGTCGATGTTATCAAACTGGCAGACATCACGGGCGGACAGCAGACGGTGAAGGTGTGCAACATCACCGCACCCACGGCTTCCGACGACTCGTTCACTCCCTCCTACACGATTACGCTCGGCAACCAGACCTACGACATGAACGGCGACGGTACGATGGCAGTGAGTGACCTGACGGGTTACGTGAATGCCGTCTATGGCAAAGCCCCCACACAGCGTGACATCGACGCGACGGTGGGCGCATGGCTCAGCAATGGCAGCACGGCTGTGAAGGCAGCCACCTCTGCCACCTTCAAGGTGAGCGTATTGCCCGATGCACCATTCATCGACGAGGGCTACTGGCTCGTGGGCGACTTCGCCGGATGGGATGCAGCAGGCGCGTTGGCATTCACCCATGTAGGTTCGGGCAGCGTTTATGACGCTCCCACCTTCACCATCACCTTCACCACCACGGCAGACAACCAATACTGGAAGATTATCCCGCAGGGCAATTATGCTGGCGAGTTCTGGGCAGGTGGCGAGACGGGTGTACTTGGCCCGCAGGTGGATGGTGACACAAGCATGTCGGGTTCGCTGACAACCAACGATCCCGGCGCAGGTAAGATTGAGAAGGCCGGCATCTACCGCATGACCATCGACATGATGAACTACACCTACACCATCGAGGAGATGGCGTTCAACCAGTTCATCTACTTCATCGGTTCGACCGACGGATGGGCTGCTGCAGAGCAGAAGCTGGAGACGGTGAACTTCGACGGCGTATATACGGGCTTCATCTACATTGCCGACCCGAACGGCTGGGGCACTGAGTTCAAGTTCCAGAAGGTTGCCGGCGATTGGGGTACTGAGATTAACAGCGGTACGGTGGCAGCCGGTATCACGGGCGACTTCGAGGACGGTGGCGGCAACATCCGCGCAACCGCAGGTGAGGGCGTTTATCACATCACTCTCGACCTCGCAGCCGGCACGATCCACGGCACGAAGATCAACAACATGAACCTTGTGGGCGACTTCAACGGATGGAATGCCGCAGACGATGCACAGCAGATGACATGGGATGCAGAGAACTACTGCTATGTCATCACGGGTGCTGGTGTGACGACCAACGGATGGAAGTTCACCGCCAACAACGACTGGGGCATCAACCTCGGCGGCGACGTGAACGCGCTGACACAGGACGGTGCGAACATCGAGAAGGCGGGTACGACCATCAAGCTGTACCCGACCCGCAAGACCTCGGACAGCATCTACTGCACAATAGAATAAGACACAATCCGTTTAACTAAAAAACCTTTTTCAACCGGGCGGACCGCACAATGCGGCTCGCCCGGCTTTTTGTTTCCAAAGGGCGCAATAATACTTTGAACTGCATCTAAATAAATCTTAAATAAGCCCGCCGTACAGGTTAATAATCGTTAATCACGGAAAGGATTTCTCGAAAGTTATTCCTATCTTTGCAGCCCCGATTCATACAGAGTCGGGCTATAGGAGAGTATGAACATGAGAAGTATTGCGCTTCTCGCGGTCGTAGTCGGCGTGATGCCGATGAAGTCACAGGAGAGGCGGACGATGACAGTCGGTCAACTGTTTGAATTAATTGAAAGCAACA